>NZ_JBIAQF010000015.1:0-246293 GCF_042888885.1 Streptomyces sp. NPDC002742 | reverse complement strand
TTGGTTGTTTGTTTTTTTTGGTTGTTGTTGTTGGGTGGGGGGGTTGGGTTTTGTGTGTTTTTTTTTGTTTTCTTTTTTTTGTTTTTTGGGTGGGGGGTGGCGTGGGGGGGGGGGGCCGCCCCGCCGCGCCCCCCCGCGACCAGGGCGTACAGCAGGGTCTCCTCGACGACCTCGCGCTGGGCCGCACTGCCGCCGACGCGGCCGAGAACGGGAAGGAGCGCGTCCAGCCCCCGGGCGGCTTCGTGGAAGCGTTCCTCGACGAGGGCGGCGAAGGCCTCGCAGAGGGGGACGACGACCTCGCGCTGCACGGGATCGGCCCCGGCGGCGTGGTCGCGCAGCCGGCGCAGTGCCGCGAGGTCACCGGCGGCGGTGAGGGCGACCGCGGCGTGCAGCGCGGTGAAGGCGGTCGCGGGCCGTTCCACGATCTCGCGGGCGACGCTGTCGAGGACGTCCGCCACCGGCACCCGCCCCCGCCAGCTGTCGCTGAGCCGGGCCCGCCACAGCAGCGACCCCGAGTCGACCAGGGCGCGTACGCCGGTCACCCGCCCCGGCGAGAGCTGGGCGAACCAGCGTCTGCGGACGGCGGCCCTGTCGTCCAGGGCCAGTTCGTGCAGGGCGATGTGCCAGGAGAAGTGCGCCCGGTGGACCGCGCCCCGGCCGTGTCCCGACACCCAGGAGTCCAGCCATTCACGGCCGGTCTCGTGGGCCCCGGACTCGTAGTGGACGTGGGCGAGCGCGTGCACGGCGTGTCCGGAGGCCGGTTCGGCGGCCAGAGCCCGCCCGGCCAGCTCGGCGGCCTCGTCGTAGCGGCCCTGTTCCTGGCGCAGGAAGGCGAGGAGCGAGGCCGGGAACCAATGGCCTTCGTACGCGGGCGAGACACGCTCGACCAGGCCCAACGCGTAGGCCGTGTCGAGATCGTTGATGCCGGAGAAGGCGATGGTGGGCACGGCTACGGCGAGCGCCAGCGCGTCGGCGGGGTGCGCCGCGAGGTGCCCGAGCAGTGCGCCGGCCCCCGCGTCCGGAAGGTCACCGTGCACCCGGCGGGTCACCACGTCCACGAAGGAGCGCTCGCGTTCGTCGGCCCGTTCCCGCGCGCAGCGCTGCGCGTCGGCCAGCGCCCGCGGTACGTCGACGTCGGCGCCGCACTCGTGGCCCAGCAGGGCGAGGGCCGCGTGCCCGAGCGCGAAGCCGGGGTCGAGGGCGACGGCGCGCGAGAAGGCGGCCTCGGCACCGGCCCTGACCTTCAGGACCCGTTCGAGGCCGGTGCGGTGGGCGGCCGCGGCCTCGGCGTGGGTGGACAGCGGGAGCCCGTGCGCGTCGACGGGCCGACGGCGGGCGGGGCGTCGCCGCCGAGCCAGCGGTTCGAGCAACTCCTGGGCCAGTTCGGCGGCTTGGACGCGGATCTCGGGGACTGCGGTCGTCTCCCACAGTTCGCCGCGGCGCGGTGCGCCGAGGGTGAACACCGGCAGCGTGGTCCGGCCCCCGGCGTCGAGGAGGCGGCCGTCACGGGTCGCGACGCCCAGGCCGAGCGGGCCGGTCACGGCGGCACCCGTGTCGAAGAGCGAGCGCCACAGGGGGTCTTCGGGGCGCGGCCCCGGTCCGGTGCAGTCGATCACCCAACCGGCGGTGAGGTGAAGGCCGTCGGAGAGCGTGACCAGCACGGAGCCGTCGGGCCGCGCGACGGCGTCGGTGATCCCGCCCGTGTGGACGCGCAGCCGCCGGGCCGTGCGCGCGCGGGCCACCGACTCGGCCGTCGTCGGCGCCATCCGGTGCCGGTGGGTGTTCCACAGCGTGCCCTCCCGCCGCAGGAACGCGGCACGTTCCTCGGGTGTGAGGCTGCGCCACAGGCGCGCGGTGTGCGGCCGCAGGCTGTCGAGCGCGGGGCGCCAGTCGCCATGGGCGCGCACGGCGCGGCCGATGTGGCGGTAGACGGTCCGGCGCAGCGTGGACAGGGTGGGTGCGTCGAGCCCTTCGGGCGCGGCCATCGCCGGGGCGGGGCTCAACGCGTGCGGCTGCGGCAGCAGACCGGTGCGGGAGAGGGCGTGCACGGTGCGTCCGGGACGGTCGAGGCTGAGCGCGAGGTCGACCGCGGTGAGTCCGGTGCCCACGAGCAGGACATCGGGGCTCGCGCCGTCCTGCTCGCCGTCCTCCGCGCGGGCGGCCGGTTCGGCGAGCGGCCCGTCGAGGGCTCCCGGCGCCCAGGGGGAGCCGATGAACCGTTCGGAGGTACGGAGTCCGTGCGGGGCCCAGTCGCCTGTCGTGGCCGCCGGTCCGGTGGCGAGGACCACGCTGTCGGCCAGGAGGCTCTCCCCGTCCGCGAGCCGGAGCTCCAGTCTGCCGTCCGGGGTGGGAGCGCAGCCCTCCGCCCTGGTCCGCAGCCGGTGCACGGTGACGGTGCCGTGGGCGTGGACGATCGCCCGGGCCAGGGTGTCGGCGAGATAGGCGCCGTAGCGGTAGCGGGTGGCGAAATCGGCTCCTCCGACGGTGGGTTCGCCGTGCCGGCACAGCCAGCGGGTGAAGTGGCCGGGGTCGTCGGGGTAGCAGCTCATGCCGCCGGCGGGCACGTTCAGCCGGTGCCGGGGATCGGTGGTGGCGTAGGCGGTGCCGCGTCCGGCCTCGGGGGCGGGGTCGACCAGGACGAGGTCGAGGGGTGTGCGCCGGCGGGCCGCTGTCTCGCACAGCTGCACGGCGGTGAGCGTGCCGGCGGCGCCCGCTCCGACGATGGCCACGGTGTGCCGCTCGCGGGCTGGATTCACGGATACCTCCGGCGTGGTCTGTCGCGGAACCGGCAAGCGCAACTCCTCCTTCGCTCTGCGACCGAAGAGGCCGGAGAGGGCTCCCGGAAGGGGAGTCTCACGGAAATCTCAGGGGTCCGGTAAGTCGCTTCATACTCTGTTCACAATCGAGGGCCGCCCGGCAACCGTGGATTCAGGCCGTCTCCCCGCGCGTCTTCACCGGAATCTCAGGCCGGAGCGGCCGGATTCAAAGAATCAACCCATGGAAGTCGCGCAGGATGCCCCCGCAGTGGTGGTGAGCGAAGAACCGACGAAAGGCGTTCCGTGGGCGTCCCTGAGATATCGAATCGGCCCGATTCCGCACCGGCGGCTCCGGGACGGGCACGGCTTCGTCCGGAGCGTCCGTCCTGGTCACGGCGGGGAATCCTCGCTGCCTTCGGCGCCGCCGTACCGGCTCTCGCGCTGAGCGGGTGCGGTGACCCGGCGGACGCCGCCGAGGGGAAGGGCGCGACGGCGACCGACGACGCCGGGGCCGGGACGACGCCAAAGGCCCAGGTGAGCGTGGCCACCGTCACCGTCTCCCCCGCCGACGGCACGAAGAAGGCCGACTTCACCAGCCCGGTCGAGGTCCGGGTGGCGAACGGCACGCTGTCGGCGGTCGAGGTGGCCGGCAACGACGGTTCCGTTCTGGCCGGATCCTTCAACGACGACCGTACGCGGTGGACCTCGGCCAGGAATCCGTATTCGGGCACCAGATACACGGTCACGGCGAAAGCGGCGGGTGCCTCGGAGCACACCGCGACCTTCGTCACGAAGTCCCCGGGCGAGACGTTCGCGGGCTATTTCACGCCCGAGGCGAATTCCACGTCCGGGGTCGGCATGCCCGTGTCGATCAACTTCACGAAGGCCGTGACGGACCGGGCCGCCGTCGAAAGGGCCATCACGGTGACGTCGGAGCCCGCGGTCGAGGTGGTGGGTCACTGGTTCGGGAACACCCGGCTCGACTTCCGTCCCGCGCGGTACTGGGCGGCGGGCACGAGGATCACGCTGAGCCTGCGCCTCAAGGACGTCGAGGGAACGGAGGGCGTCTACGGCGTCCAGTCCAAGGACGTCACCTTCCACATCGGCCGCCGCCAGGTGAGCACCGTCGACCTCGCGAAGAAGACCATGACGGTCGAGCGGGACGGGGCGGCCCTCGCCCGTTACCCGGTCAGCGGCGGCGCCGCCGACCACACCACCTGGTCCGGGATCATGGTGATCAGCGAGCGGTTCAAGGAGACGCGGATGGAGTCCTCGACCGTCGGGCTCGGCGACGAGTACGACATCGCGGACGTGCCGCACGCCCAGCGCCTGACCACCTCAGGCACCTTCATCCACGGCAACTACTGGGCCGCGGCCTCGGTGTTCGGCAGCGGCAACACCAGCCACGGCTGCATCGGCCTGCACGACACGAAGGGCGCGAACGACAGCTCCGTACCGGGCTACAGGTTCTACGAGAGCTCGATGCTCGGTGACGTGGTGGTCGTCCAGAACTCGGGCGAGCGGACCGTCGAAGCGTCGAACGGCCTGAACGGCTGGAACCTGTCGTGGGCCGACTGGAAGGCCGGAAGCGCCGTTTGACGGCCGCCGTCCACCGAGCGGGCGCCAACTGGCCTCACCTTCAGGCTCGTTCGAGGAGACCCCTTCTTTCACGGCGTGAACTCCCTGACGGCTAAAGGACTTTCTCGGCTTCACCTCTTGACGACCGGAGTGACAGAGAGCACATTGGCCGCGCAGCTGCTGTGAGAGCGCTCTCAACTGGCCATGGGAGCGCTCTCACACCCCCACCCGCGCACCCCACACTCCGTACGCGAAGAGGCACCCATGAGTGAAACTTCCGGCACACCCGTCAGACGCGGCTCCGTCCGGCGCGTGCTCATCGCCGTGTTCAGCACGCTGAGCCTGGCGGCGGCCGCCGCCACCGCGGCCACCCTCCCCGCGAACGCGTCCGCCCCCACACCCCCCACCGGCTGGTCCCAGGTCTTCCTCGACGACTTCAACGGGGCCGCGGGAAGTGGCGTCAACACCGCCGACTGGCAGTACACGACGGGCACCAGCTACCCCGGCGGGCCCGCCAACTTCGGTACCGGCGAGGTCGAGACGATGACCTCCAGCACCAGCAACGTCGCCCTGGACGGCGGCGGGAACCTGCTGATCACCCCGCGCCGCGACGCCTCGGGCAACTGGACCTCGGGCCGCATCGAGACCAGGCGCACCGACTTCCAGCCGCCCGCCGGGGGCAAACTCCGCATCGAGTCGCGGCTGCAGATGCCGAACGTGACCGGCGCCGCCGCCAAGGGCTACTGGCCCGCCTTCTGGGCGCTGGGCGCGCCCTACCGCGGCAACTACCAGAACTGGCCGAGCGTCGGCGAACTGGACATCATGGAGAACGTCCAGGGCCTCAACACCGAGTGGGCCACGATGCACTGCGGCACCAACCCGGGCGGCCCGTGCAACGAGACCAGCGGCATCGGCAACAACACGCCCTGCACGGGCACGACATGCCAGGCCGGCTTCCACACGTACGCGATGGAGTGGGACAGGTCGACGAGCCCCGAGGAGATCCGCTTCTACCTCGACGGCGTCAACTTCCACACGGTGAAGGCGAACCAGGTCGACGCGACCACCTGGACGAACGCCACCAACCACGGCTACTTCATGATCCTGAACGTGGCCATGGGCGGCGGTTTCCCGGGTGCCTTCGGCGGCGGTCCGGACAGCGGCACGGTACCCGGCCACCCGCTCGTCGTCGACTACGTGCAGGTGCTCCAGTCGGCCGGCGGTGGTGGCACCACTCCGCCGCCCACCGGCAACCGTGACGCGTACAGCGCCATCCAGGCGGAGTCGTACGACGGGCAGAGCGGCGTCGGCACCGAGACCACCACGGACACCGGCGGCGGCCAGAACATCGCCTCGATCGCGAACGGCGACTACGCGCTCTACAAGGGGGTCAACTTCGGCTCCACGGCGGCCACCCAGTTCTACGGCCGGGTCGCGAGCGGCGCGGCGGGCGGGGTCAGCGGCCTGGTCGAGGTTCGCCTCGACAGCCGTACGAGCACTCCTGTCGGCAGCTTCGCCCTGGGCAACACCGGTGGCTGGCAGTCCTGGAGGACCGTGCCCGCGAACATGGGCTCCGTGACCGGAACCCACGATGTCTATCTGACCTTCACCAGCGGCCAGCCCGCGGACTTCGTGAACGTCAACTGGTTCGACTTCGGGCACTGAGGTGAGCCACCGGGATCTCGGCTGCCGGAAGTACGGCCGCTGAGGTTCGGCCACCGAGGGGGGCGGACCGAAAGGTCCTCCCCTCTCAGCGCAGTTCGGCCCGGAAGGCCACCGGGGTCGCTCCCGTGTGCTGATGGAAGAACTTCGAGAAGTTGGCCGCGTCCGGGAAGCCGACGGCGACCCCGATGCGCCCGATCGCCATGTCCGTGTGGGCGAGGAGCCGCTTGGCCTCCAGGACGACCCTCTTGTCGATGAATCCCTTGGGCGTCTCGCCGGTGGCGGCGCGCACCGCGCGCACCAGGGTGCGGCGCGAGTATCCGAGGGTGTCGGCGTAGGCGCTGACGCTGTGGTTGACGGCGAAGTCCTTCTCGAGCGCGTCCCGGAAGCGGGTGAAGGTGGTGTCCGTGTGCTCGCGGGCCGCCTCGGCGGAGCTCACCGCGAGGTGGGCGAGGCGCAGCAGGAACGCGGTGAGCGAGTGCCGCAGCACCGAGGTGTGCAGGCTGAGCGGCAGCGTGGTCGTGTCGACGTACTCGCGCTCCAGCTGGGTGAGCGAGTGCTCCAGGGCGACGAGCCGGCCCGCGTCGGGGCGCAGCAGCGGGGGCAGATCGTAGCGGTACAGGCCGGTCGCCTCGACGGTCGCGCGGGGAAGGAAGCCGGGCTGCATGGTCAGGACGGTGCCGCGGTAGCGGTCGGTGCTGGAGAAGCGGTGGACCTGGCCGGGCCGGATCCACAGGACGTCGCCCGCGTGGGCCTCGTGCTCGGCGAAGTCGATCATGTGCCGGACGGGCCCCTCGTGGAAGAGCATCACGACGTGGAAGTCGATGCGGTGCACGCGTTCCAGCGGGGCGTCGGCGTGCCAGGTGCGCCCGGACCCCATCGCGCCGACCTGCATGCCCACGCCCGACAGGCTCAGATCGGCCGGGAACGGGAACGTCCTGATCCCGTCCTGGCCGCCTGCGCCCTCGACGCCGCCTTGGATGGTTCTGTCCGTCATGTCCTTCTCGCGTCGGCTCGCCACGACCCTGCGTGTCCCACTTTCACCGAAGGCTGACACACGGGCACCTTCCCCGGCAAAAGTCTGACTTTTAGGTTTGAACGCGGAAACCACTGTCCGCTCATTCCGTGAGGACTTCTTGAAGATGAGTACGCAGAGCTCCGACGGCGTCACCTGGACCGAGCTCGACCGCCGCGCCGTCGACACCGCCCGCGTTCTGGCCGCCGACGCCGTGCAGAAGGTCGGCAACGGTCACCCCGGAACCGCGATGAGCCTGGCCCCGGCGGCGTACACGCTCTTTCAGAAGGTGATGCGTCACGACCCGGCGGACCCGGAGTGGACCGGCCGCGACCGCTTCGTCCTCTCCCCCGGCCACACCTCGCTGACCCTCTACACGCAGCTCTTCCTGTCAGGCTATGAACTCGGCCTCGACGATCTGAAGGCGTTCCGTACCCACGGGTCCAAGACGCCCGGTCACCCCGAGTACGGTCACACGGCGGGCGTGGAGACCACGACGGGTCCGCTCGGCCAGGGCGCCGCCAACGCGGTGGGCATGGCGATGGCCGCCCGTTACGAGCGCGGCCTCTTCGACCCCGAGGCCCCCGAGGGCGAGTCCCCCTTCGACCACACCGTCTGGGCGATCGTCTCCGACGGCGACCTGGAGGAGGGCATCTCCGCCGAGGCGTCCTCGCTCGCCGGCCACCAGAGGCTCGGCAACCTCGTCTTCCTCTACGACGACAACCACATCTCCATCGAGGGCGACACGGCGACGGCCTTCTCCGAGGACGTGCTGGGGCGCTACGAGGCGTACGGCTGGCACGTGCAGCGGATCGAGCCCGCGCCCGACGGCGACATCGACGTCCACGCCCTGTACACGGCGCTCAAGGCGGCGCAGGCCGAGACCGGGCGCCCCTCCATCATCGCGATGCGCACGGTCATCGCCTGGCCCGCACCCAACGCGCGGAACACCGAGGCCGCGCACGGATCGGCGCTGGGTGCCGAGGAGATCGACGCCACCAAGCGGATCCTGGGCTTCGACCCGGAGCGGACCTTCCAGGTCGACCCGGAGGTGCTGGCCCACGCGCGCCAGGCCCTCGACCGGGGCGCCGAGGCGCACGCCGACTGGGACAAGCGGATCGGCGCGTGGCGCGCCGAACGGCCCGAGAACGCGAAGCTCTTCGACCGGATCGTCGCGGGCCAGCTGCCCGAGGGCTGGGAGACCGCGCTGCCGGTGTTCGAGGAAGGCGCGTCCGTCGCCACCCGCGCCGCCTCCGGCCAGGTCCTCCAGGCGCTCGGCGCCGTGCTCCCCGAGCTGTGGGGCGGCTCCGCCGACCTGGCCGGCTCGAACAACACCACCATCGACAAGACGTCGTCCTTCCTCCCCGAGGGCAACCCGCTGCCGGAGGCCGACCCGTACGGCCGCACGATCCACTTCGGCATCCGCGAGCACTCCATGGCCGCGGAGATGAACGGCATCGCGCTGCACGGCAACACCCGCGTCTACGGCGGCACCTTCCTGGTGTTCTCCGACTACATGCGCAACGCCGTCCGCCTCTCCGCGCTGATGCAGCTCCCGGTGACGTACGTCTGGACGCACGACTCGATCGGTCTCGGCGAGGACGGCCCGACCCACCAGCCGGTCGAGCACCTGGCCTCGCTGCGCGCCGTCCCCGGTCTGAACATCGTCCGCCCGGCCGACGCCAACGAGACGGCCGTCGCCTGGGGCGAGATCCTCAAGCGGCACGCCACGAACCCGGCCCCGCACGGTCTGGCGCTCACCCGTCAGGGCGTGCCGACCTACCCGGCCAACTCCGGCGCGGCGCGCGGCGGTTACGTGCTGCGGGACTCCTCCACCGAGACCCCGGACGTCCTCCTCATCGCGACCGGCTCCGAGGTGCGGCTCGCCGTCGCGGCGCGCGAGCTGCTGGAGGCCGAGGGGGTCGGCACCCGCGTGGTGTCGATGCCGTCGGTCGAGTGGTTCGAGGAGCAGTCCCCGGAGTACCGGGCCGGTGTCCTGCCCCCGTCCGTGAAGGCCCGCGTGGCGGTCGAGGCCGGCATCGGTCTGACCTGGTACCGGTACGTCGGTGACGCGGGACGCATCGTGTCGCTGGAGCACTTCGGCGCCTCGGCCGACGCCGGGACGCTGTTCGCCGAGTTCGGCTTCACAGCCGACCGCGTGGCCGCCGCCGCGCGGGAATCCCTTACCGCAGTCCGCGGTTGATCCGATCGCACAAAGGAAGATGATCACTGTGACCGAAGCAACCGCGACCGCGGTAACCCTGAAGCGCCTCTCCGACGAAGGCGTCTCCGTCTGGCTGGACGACCTCTCCCGCAAGCGGATCGAGTCCGGCAACCTGGCCGACCTCGTCGCGACCCGCCACGTGGTGGGCGTCACCACGAACCCGTCCATCTTCCAGGCCGCCATCGGCTCGGGCGAGGGGTACGAGCGGCAGCTCGCCGACCTCGCCGTGCGCGGGGTGACGGTCGACGAGGCCGTCCGCATGATGACGACCGCGGACGTGCGGGCCGCCGCCGACATCCTGCGCCCGGTGTTCGAGGCGACCGACGGCCGTGACGGCCGGGTCTCCATCGAGGTCGACCCCCGGCTCGCCCACCACACCGCCGCGACGATCGCCGAGGCCAGGCAGCTCGCCTGGCTGGTCGACCGTCCCAACGTGATGATCAAGATCCCCGCGACGAAGGCCGGACTCCCGGCGATCACCGAGGTCATCGGCCTCGGCATCAGCGTCAACGTCACGCTGATCTTCTCGCTGGAGCGCTACCGCGAGGTCATGGACGCCTATCTCGCGGGCCTGGAGAAGGCGCAGGCCGCGGGCATCGACCTCGCCGGCATCCACTCCGTCGCCTCCTTCTTCGTCTCCCGGGTCGACAGCGAGATCGACAAGCGGCTCGCGAAGATCGGCACCGACGAGGCCCTCGCGCTCAAGGGCAGGGCGGCACTCGCCAACGCCCGGCTGGCCTACGAGGCGTACGAGGACGTGTTCGGCTCCGCCGACGGCTCGGCGGAAGGCGGCGCCCGCTGGACGGCCCTCGCCTCCTCCGGCGCCCAGAAGCAGCGCCCCCTGTGGGCCTCCACGGGCGTCAAGGACCCGGCGTACAAGGACACCCTGTACGTCGACGAACTGGTCGCGCCGGGCACGGTCAACACCATGCCCGAGGGAACACTGAACGCCACCGCCGACCACGGCGACATCCACGGCGACGCGGTGACCGGCGGCTACGAGGCGGCCCGTGCCGACCTGGCCGCGGTCGAGGCGCTCGGGATCTCCTACGACGAGGTCGTGGGACAGCTGGAGGACGAGGGTGTCTCGAAGTTCGAGGCGGCCTGGGAAGATCTTCTCGACGCGGTGACGACCTCGCTGCGCGGCAAGGGAGTTGAGGGGGAATGACCAAGGGTGAGACGCTTTCCGACGGCAACCCGAAGGGTGCGGCCACCGCGCCGCAGGGATCCGGTGACACGGCCGTGGAACCGGGCGGCCTGACGCCCGAGGCCCTCGCCGAGGCGCTCGGCGTCCCGGCGGCCGACTGGGACAACCCGCTGCGCGACCCGCGCGACCGCCGGCTGCCCCGGATCGCCGGCCCCTCCGGTCTGGTCATCTTCGGCGTCACCGGCGACCTGTCCCGCAAGAAGCTGATGCCGGCCGTGTACGACCTCGCCAACCGCGGTCTGCTGCCGCCCGGCTTCTCGCTCCTCGGGTTCGCCCGTCGTGACTGGGAGGACCAGGACTTCGCGCAGGTGGTGCACGACTCGGTGCGCGAGCACGCGCGGACCGAGTTCCGCGAGGAGGTCTGGCAGCAGCTCGCCGAGGGCATGCGGTTCATCCCGGGCGACTTCGACGACGACGCGGCCTTCAAGCAACTGCGTTCGTCCGTCGATGAGTTGGACGCCTCCCGGGGCACCAGCGGCAACTACGCCTTCTACCTCTCCGTACCGCCGAAGTTCTTCCCGAAGGTCGTCCAGCAGCTCAAGAAGCACGGGCTGGCCGACGCTCCGGAGGGTTCCTGGCGGCGCGCGGTCATCGAGAAACCGTTCGGCCACGACCTGGCGAGCGCGCGCGAGCTGAACAGAATCGTGCACGACGTGTTCGACCCGGACCAGGTGTTCCGGATCGACCACTACCTCGGCAAGGAGACCGTCCAGAACATTCTGGCGCTCCGCTTCGCCAACCAGATGTACGAGCCCGTATGGAACCGGTCGTACGTCGACCACGTCCAGATCACGATGGCCGAGGACATCGGTATCGGCGGCCGGGCCGGTTACTACGACGGCATCGGCTCCGCCCGTGACGTGATCCAGAACCACCTCCTCCAGCTCATGGCGCTGACCGCCATGGAGGAACCGGCCGCCTTCGACGCCGAGTCGCTGCTCGCCGAGAAACTCAAGGTCCTCAAGGCGGTGAAGCTGCCGGAGAACCTGGGCGAGCACACCGTGCGCGGCCAGTACGCGGCGAGCTGGCAGGGCGGCGAGAGGGTGCGCGGCTACCTCCAGGAGGACGGCATCGACCCCGCGTCGACGACCGACACCTACGCGGCCGTCAAACTCCAGGTGGACAACCGCCGTTGGGCGGGCGTCCCGTTCTACCTCAGGACCGGCAAGCGCCTCGGCCGACGGGTCACGGAGATCGCGGTGGTCTTCCAGCGCGCCCCGCACTCCCCCTTCGACTCCACGGCCACCGAGGAGCTCGGCGCCAACGCGATCGTCATCCGCGTCCAGCCCGACGAGGGCATGACGGTGCGCTTCGGATCGAAGGTGCCGGGTACCTCGATGGAGATCCGGGACGTCACCATGGACTTCGCGTACGGCGAGTCGTTCACCGAGTCCAGCCCGGAGGCGTACGAGCGGCTGATCCTGGATGTCCTGCTCGGCGACGCCAATCTCTTCCCCCGTCACCAGGAGGTGGAAGAGTCCTGGAAGATCCTCGACCCGATCGAGGGGTACTGGGACACGCACGGCAAGCCCGCGCAGTACCCCTCGGGCGGTTGGGGCCCGAAGGAAGCCGACGAGATGCTCGCACGAGACGGACGGAGCTGGCGCAGGCCATGAAGATCGATCTGACCGATACCACGGCAAGCAAGATCAACAAGGCACTCGTACGGGGGCGCCGTGCCATCGGCACCCCCGCCGTGGGCATGGTCCTGACGATGGTCATCGTCACCGACGAGGAGAACGCGTACGACTCCATCAAGGCGGCCGAGGAGGCCTCCCGGGAGCACCCCTCGCGCACCCTGGTCGTCATCAGGCGCGTCGCCCGCACCCCGCGCGACCGCACCAACTCCCGCCTGGACGCCGAGGTGCGCGTCGGCTCCGACGCGGGGACCGGCGAGACGGTCGTTCTGCGGACGTACGGCGACGTCTCGGACCACGCCGACTCGGTGGTCCTGCCGCTGCTGCTGCCGGACGCCCCGGTCGTCGTCTGGTGGCCGGTGGACGCGCCCGAAAACCCGGTCAAGGACCCGCTGGGCGCCCTCGCGCAGCGCCGGATCACCGACATGTACGCCGTCGAGACCCCGCTCCAGGCGCTGGACGCCCGCGCCGCCTCCTACGCGCCGGGCGACACCGACCTGGCGTGGACCCGGCTCACGCCGTGGCGCTCGATGCTGGCTGCGGCCCTCGACCAGGCCCGTACGAAGGTGATCTCGGCGACCGTCGAGAGCGAGGCGCAGAACCCGAGCGCCGAACTGCTGGCCCGCTGGCTGGAGGCCCGCCTCCAGGTCAAGGCCGAACGTGTCGTCACCGCGGGCCCCGTGGTGACGGCCGTCCGGCTCGGCACCGACAACGGCGAGATCGTGATCGACCGCCCCGAAGGCCCGCTCGCGACCCTGTCCCTGCCCGGCCAGCCCTCCCGCACCCTGGCCCTGAAGGTGCGCTCCACCTCCGAGCTGATCGCCGAGGAGCTGCGCCGCCTCGACGCGGACGAGATGTACGCCATCGCCCTGCGCGGCGAGGCCACCGAGGAGACCCCCAGTCATGTCTGACCACACCAAGCCCACACGCCGTCCGGAGTGGGTGGCCCTGGAGGACCACCGCGCGACCGCGCTGCTCCACCCGCGGCTGCGTGACCTGTTCGCCGCCGACCCCGCCCGCGCCGAGCGCTATGTCGTACGGGTCGGCGACCTGCGGATCGACTACTCCAAGCATCTGATCACCGACGAGACCCTGGCGTTGCTCCAGGAACTGGCCACCGCCACCGATGTGTTCGGGCTGCGGGACGCGATGTTCCGGGGCGAGAAGATCAATACGACCGAGGACCGGGCGGTGCTGCACACCGCGCTGCGGGCGCCGCGGGACGCGGTGGTCGAGGTCGACGGGGAGAACGTCGTGCCGGCCGTGCACGCCGTGCTCGACAAGATGGCCGGCTTCGCCGAGCGGGTCCGCTCGGGCGAGTGGACCGGGCACACCGGCAGGCGCATCAAGAACGTCGTCAACATCGGCATCGGCGGCTCCGACCTGGGCCCCGCGATGGCGTACGAGGTGCTGCGCCCGTTCACCGACCGCTCGCTGACCCTGCGGTTCGTGTCGAACGTCGACGGCGCCGATCTGCACGAGGCGGTACGGGACCTGGACCCGGCGGAGACGCTGTTCATCGTCGCCTCGAAGACGTTCACCACGATCGAGACGATCAGCAACGCCACCTCCGCGCGCGCCTGGCTGCTGGCCGGACTCGGTGAGGAGAAGGCGGTGGCGCGGCACTTCGTGGCGCTGTCGACGAACGCCGAGAAGGTCTCCGACTTCGGGATCGACACCGCCAACATGTTCGAGTTCTGGGACTGGGTCGGCGGACGCTACTCCTACGACTCGGCGATCGGCCTCTCGCTGATGATCGCGATCGGCCCGGACCGCTTCCGCGAGATGCTCAACGGCTTCAACCTGGTCGACGAGCACTTCCGCACCGCCCCGGCCGAGGCCAACGTCCCTTTGCTGCTGGGTCTGTTGGGTGTCTGGTACGGCAACTTCCACGACGCGCAGTCGCACGCCGTGCTGCCGTACTCGCACTACCTGTCGAAGTTCACCGCGTATCTCCAGCAGCTCGACATGGAGTCCAACGGCAAGTCCGTGGACCGTGACGGCCGCCCGGTCGAGTGGCAGACCGGCCCGGTGGTGTGGGGCACGCCCGGCACCAACGGCCAGCACGCGTACTACCAGTTGATCCACCAGGGCACGAAGCTGATCCCCGCCGACTTCATCGGCTTCGTCAACCCGGTCGATGAACTCAGCGACGAACTGGCTTCGCAGCACGACCTGCTGATGGCGAACTTCTTCGCGCAGACGCAGGCCCTGGCCTTCGGCAAGACCCCGGACGAGGTGCGTGCCGAGGGAGTGCCCGAGGAACTGGTGCCGCACAAGACGTTCCAGGGCAACCACCCCACGACCACGATCCTGGCGAGGGAGCTGACCCCCTCGGTCCTCGGCCAGCTGATCGCCCTCTACGAGCACAAGGTGTTCGTCCAGGGCGCGATCTGGAACATCGACTCCTTCGACCAGTGGGGCGTCGAGCTCGGCAAGGTGCTCGCCAAGCGCGTCGAGCCGGCCCTCACCGAGGGCGCCGACGTGCCCGGTCTCGACCCCTCCACGGCCGCCCTCGTGGCCGCTTACCGCACTCTCCGAAAGTAGTGAACTGACAATGCAGCTCGGACTCATAGGCCTCGGCAAGATGGGCGGCAACATGCGCGAGCGCATACGCCGCGCCGGCCACACCGTCATCGGCTACGACCGAAATCCGGACCTCGCCGACGTGCACAGCCTCACCGAACTCGTGGGCAAACTCGAAGGCCCGCGCGTGGTCTGGGTGATGGTGCCGGCCGGCGCCCCCACCCAGTCCGTCATCGACGAACTCGGCGATCTGCTGGAGGCCGGCGACACGGTCGTGGACGGCGGCAACTCGCGCTGGACCGACGACGAGAAGCACGCCGAGGAGCTGGCGGCCAAGGGCATCGGCTTCGTCGACGCGGGCGTCTCGGGCGGTGTGTGGGGCCTGGAGAACGGCTACGCGCTGATGGTCGGCGGCGACGCCGAAACCGTCGAGAAGGTGCGCCCGGTCTTCGACGCGCTCAAGCCCGAGGGCGACTTCGGCTTCGTGCACGCCGGCAGGGTGGGCGCGGGCCACTTCTCCAAGATGGTCCACAACGGCATCGAGTACGCCATGATGCAGGCGTACGCCGAGGGCTGGGAGCTCCTGGAGAAGGTCGACTCGGTCACCGATGTGCGCGAGGTGTTCCGGTCCTGGCAGGAGGGCACCGTCATCCGCTCCTGGCTGCTCGACCTCGCGGTCAACGCCCTGGACGGCGACGAGCACCTGGACAAGCTGCGCGGCCACGCGGAGGACTCCGGCGAGGGCCGCTGGACCGTCGAGGCGGCCATCGACAACGCCGTCCCGCTGCCCGCCATCACGGCCTCCCTCTTCGCGCGCTTCGCGTCCCGCCAGGACGACTCGCCGCAGATGAAGATGATCGCGGCGCTGCGCAACCAGTTCGGCGGCCACGCCGTCGAGTCGGCGAAGTAGGGAAGGACCATGGGCGATCTCATCCTGGTCCGCCACGGAGAGACCGAGTGGACCCTGACGGGACAGCACACCAGCTGGACCGATCTTCCGCTCACCGGGCACGGCGAGGAGCAGGCCAAGTCCCTCGCGCCGTTCTTCGCCGGGCGCTCCTTCGCCCAGGTCCTCACCAGTCCCCTCGACCGCGCCGTCCGGACCGCCGAGCTCGCGGGGCTGTCCGGCGCGCGGATCGACCCCGATCTGCACGAGTGGGACTACGGCGGCTACGAGGGAGTCACCACCATCGCCGTCCACCGGGCCCGGCCCGGCTGGGTGCTGTGGAAGGACGGGGTGCCGCCCGGCCCGGACGGCCACCCCGGCGAGTCGCCCCGCGAAGTGGGAGTGCGCGCCGACCGGGTGCTCTCCCGGGTGGACGCCGCGCTCTGCAACCACCCCGGTGACGTGGTGCTGGTGGCGCACGCGCACTTCCTGCGCGTCCTCACGGCCCGCCGGCTGGGGCTGCCGCCCGAGTCGGGGCGGCTGTTCCAGCTCTCGACCGGAACCGTCAGCCGACTCTCCACCGAGCACGGCGATCCGGTGATCGCCACGTGGAACGAGCCGGGGACTTCCGTCGCGGTCCACTAGTTTCCACGGTGGTGTGGAAGCCGAAAGGTTTCCGGTCCGTGGAAGCCGAAGAGGTTTCCGGTCCGCCCGCTCGGGCGGACCGGACCGACCCGGTGGCCGGGGCTCCGCCGCGTCCGAGGACGCCGGGTCGTCATGGTGGTTCGCGCGTATCGTCGGCAGACTGCCGCCCGCCGCGCGCAAGCGCGCCGGGCGGCCTCGGTCACGTCGCCGGTGGCGAGGGCGACGCGCGGAGAGGGAACCTGGGCGATCCCACGTCGGCCCGCCCTGCTTCTACAATCGCGGGCACCGACCGTCCCGCCCGAAGGAACCCGATGACCAGCGCCGAAGAACCGGCACGACCTGGCGGGCGCATCCGTGACGCCGCCCGCACCAAGGCCGAGATTCTCGACGTGGCGACCCAGGAGTTCTCCCGCGCCGGTTTCGCGGGTGCCCGGGTCGACGAGATCGCCGCCCGCACCAGCACCACGAAGCGGATGATCTACTACTACTTCGGCGGCAAGGAGCGGCTCTTCACGGCGGTCCTGGAGCGCGCCTACGCGGTGATCCGGCACGCCGAACAGGAGCTGGACGTCGAGCATCTGGACCCGGTCGCGGCCATCCGCCGGCACGCCGAACTGACCTTCGACCACCATGAGGCGCACCCCGACTTCATCCGCCTGGTGACCATCGAGAACATCCACGAGGCCGAACACATCGCCACCTCGGAGGAGTTGGGCAGTATCGGCTCGCCCGCGCTCGACGTGATCGGCCGGATCCTGGCGGCCGGCCGGAAGTCGGGTCTGTTCACCGCCGACGTCGACGCCGTGGACCTGCACGCGATGATCAGCGCCTTCTGCTTCTTCCGGGTCTCGAACCGCCATACGTTCGGCGCCCTGTTCGGCCGCGACCTGATCGCGCCCGACCAGCGGGAGCACTATCGCGCGATGCTCGGCGACATGGTCATCGCCTATCTGACCGCGGACCGCGCGGCGGACTGAGCACGGGAAGATCTTCCGGTGGGACCCGTCTGCCCCCACCGGCGCTGGTCCGCGCCCGCGAACGGCTCGAACACCTCCGCCGCGAACGTCTCCGGCTCACGACGCACCACAGCGATCTCGTCGGAGTCGCACACCCTCCGCCTGGGCCTGGACGGGCCGGAGGATCCGGGCGGGCAGGGCCCGCAGAACGATGGATCACCGGGGCCCGACGCCCGAGGAGCATCGGCCCGGTCCGGCGGCACCCGCCAGTCCCGAGAGCCTCCTCGGCCCGCCGGCAGGCCCGGTCGACACGACAAGGCCCGCGCTATGGGTTGACGTACTCACAGCACCTGCATAGCTTGCGTCTTGCACAATCGAATTGAATCGTTTCAAAACAATTCGAGCCGTCACCCACCCGCCCTGGCCTGCTCATTCCTCGGCGGAGCATCGTCGCGTCCGGATCATCAAGGGAAGCACCCCAACCTCGGAGTACGCATGATCATTTACGGCAGAAGGCATCTACCCCGCAGACGCGGCCCGGTCGGCACAGCCATCTCGCTGGGCCTCGCCCTCGTCCTCGCCGTGCTCGCCCAGCCGATGGCACCGTCCGCCACAGCAGCGACGCCGGCTCTCGTCTCCGCGGAGCATGCGGCCCGTTCCAAGGCGCCCCGGGTCCCCAGTGACTGGCGGGAGTACGTCCGGACTCCGAAGCGTTCCGATGTGTGCCCGGTTTCCGTGGTCGGCACGTCAGGCTCCGTCGAAGGCGTCCGGAACCTTCTGTGCGGCGGGTCGGGCGGGGCGACGCTGACCTACGTCGACGGCGGAGAAGCACCGACCATCCTTCTCGACTACGCCCAAGAGGTAGGCGGCCTGCCCTACTTCGACGTCTCCGCCAAGTCCGGGTCCCCGACCCTGAAGGCCGCGTACAGCGAGGGCCTGCAGTACATGAGCCCGTCCGGTGACGGGTCGCCACCGTGGGCCGACGGCGACAGTTCCCGGTCCGACACCTACCAGGTCTCCGGGCCGGGCACGATCACCAACCGCTCCGCGCAGGGAGGCGAGCGGTACCAGCGGATCACGCTCTCCACGCCGGGCCGCCTGACACTGGGCAAGGTCGGAATCAGCTACATCGCCGACCGCACCCAGGCAGACGGGTACGGGGGCCACTTCCTCTCGAGTTCGGACGAGCTGAACAAGATCTGGTACGCCGGTGCCTACACCTTGCAGACCGATCTCGTTCCGGCCAACTCCCTTCCCGGGTCCTGGTCCGTCCAGGACGGCGCTCTGAACGCCGGCGGTTCGAAGATCAATGACGGTGCCGGGGTCCTGAATCGTGGAACCTCCTGGAGCGACTACACGACGACCTTCCGGACGAGGATTCTCCACAACCAGGCCGGGTGGATGGTCCGCGCCCAGAACTCTCAGAACGGCTACCTGTTCATTCTCGACGACAGCACCGACACCGGCGGTGCCCCGAACACGCTGCAGAAGTTCAACGTCCATGACGGGGCCTACACCAGTCTCGGCTCCGTGGCACTGCCGTCCTCCATGGACGAGGGGGCCTGGCACACAGTGGCCACCACGGCGTCCGGAACCAGCGTCACCATCTCGCTGGACGGCAGGCAGATCGACCGCGTCGACACGTCGGCTCTGCCCTCCGGCGCCGTCGCCAGTCCCGCTGGGACCATAGGGTTTCGTGAGTTCGGCGACGAGAAGGCGGCCTTCAAGGACCTCACTGTCGTCAGCGGTACGGGCACGACGCTCTACAGCACCCCTCTGACCACTCCCACAGCGCTCGCCGACTTCACCCAACCGGGGGCCAACGCGCTGGCGTCGGTCCTCGACGGAGCCAGGCGCGACCGTGCGATCTGGAGCGGCGACATCCTGGTCGAGGGCCTCACCGACTACTACTCCGTGAACAACCCGGAGTACATCAAGCAGTCCCTGAACCTGCTGGGCAGCCGGCAGCTTTCCAGCGGGTTCGTTCCCGGCGCCCTTCACCCGGCGACCGTGCCGCACCTCGGACCGCTCACCCCGGGCGACACGACCACCTACTCGGCCACGTACTCCATGTACTTCGTCGCGGGCCTGGCGAGCTACTACCTCCACACCGGCGACAAGGACTTCGTCACCAGGCAATGGCCCGTCGTCAAGCGTGAACTCGCCTGGAACGCGACGCGGCTCGACGGGAACGGCTTGTTCTCGACCAGAGCCGGAGTCGACGGCGCGGACTGGAACTTCTACGACAGCGACAAGGGCGGTGAGGTCTCCGCCTACAACATCCTCTACTACAAGACACTGCTCGACGGTGCGGCACTGGCGACCGCCGCAGGAGAGGCCTCACAGGCCGCCGCCTACAGGGCGGACGCCGAGACGCTGAGGACGCGGATCAACGAGCGTCTCTACGACTCGACGAGCGGCCTCTACAAGATCAGTGACACTCAGTCAGGAGTCGCGCAGGACGCCAACGCCCTGGCCGTCCTGTACGGAGTCGCGCCGTCCTCGAAGCACGAGGAGATCCTGGCCAAGCTCAAGTCGGCCCTGTGGAGCTCCCCTTACGGACCGCTCCCCTTCTCTTCCGACGCGGGCAACAGAGACCTGGTCAGCCCCTTCGTCAGCGGGTTCGAACTCCAGGCACGCCTGGCGGCCGGCGACACCGCGAACGCGCAGGAGCTCCTGCACGATGTGTGGGGTCACATGATCGCTCCGGGCCCGAACCAGACCGGGACCATGTGGGAGAACATCTCCGGCCGCGACGGGACACCTGGCCTGGGGTCGGGGACGAGCCTGTCCCACGGGTGGTCCACAGCCCCGACATCCGCGTTGTCGAGCTACGTCCTGGGCGTTCGTCCGGATACGGCGGGATACACCAGCTGGACGGTCCAGCCCCACCCCGGAGACCTCACCTGGACGCGAGGAAGTGTTCCCACCCCGCACGGCGACATCGACGTCCGCTGGACTGCCGGGACCGGCACTGACCGGTTCAGTCTGACCGTCGATGCCCCCAAGGCCACCGGTGGCACCATCGCGATCCCGGTCTCCGGCCAGGCCCGCACCGTCGCCGTCAACGGCAGGGTGGTGTGGCGCCACGGGGCCTTCACCGCTGCGGCTGGAGTCACTGGTGGCCACTTCGAATCCGGCTACGTCTACCTGAAGGTGAAGCAGCACGGCAGCTACAAGGTCACCTCACAGTAATAGGGCTTGGCCAGGTCGGTTGTGGTGACGTGTGTCCGGCCGGTCCGGCGTGGCGCTGATGGTGTGCGACGCCGGACAGGATTGCCGTGGTGCGTGGCGAGTTGGAGACGATCGCGGCAGAGGCGTTCGAACCGTTCACGCGCAAGAACCGGCGCCGGTGGTACATCGGCTCCCCGGTCCGACCGGAACAACCGCACCCTGTGGGGCATTTGGCACGCCGTCACACCGGATCCGACGATCACCGCCCCCCGAAAGGGTCGCGTCTGCGGCACCCTTGAGTGGTGACTCCGCGCACCCCGGCCGAATTCAGGGACGGCCGGTGTGCGCGGAGCCCTCACCGACCACCGCCGCCGGAGCGCCGGGCATGCCGACCGGCGGGCCGACGGGGCGCGTCACGTCCCCGACCCCGGCTCGCGATACGGCTCGGGATCCGCTCCGGCTCCGGCTCCGGCTCCGGCTCCGGCTCCGGCTCCGGCTCCGGCTCCGGCTCCGGCTCCGGCTCCGGCTCCGGCTCCGGGGGATTTCGTATCAGCGTCCGGGGATCCCGTACGCCCGCTCCACGTGCAGCCGCAGCACGAGCCGGCCGTCGCGGACCATGGCGGCACGGTATTCGTCCCAGTCGGGGTGCTCGCCGAGGACGTCCCGGTAGACCCGGATGAGCTCCTCGACCGTGTCGTCGTGCGGATCCCCGGCGACGGGCGTCAGGTCGGCCGTGCCCTCGACCACCGTGTACGCCCACCGGTCGGCGCTGGTCACGTGGTACGAGGCCCGCGGGTCCCGGCGCAGGTTGCGGGTCTTGGCGCGGTCGTCGGTGAGCGATACGCGGATGACCCCCTCGTCGGGGTAGTAGAAATGGCTGACGTTCGACAGCTGGGGCCGGCCGTCCTTCTTGAGGGTGACGAGCACCCCGCCCTTGTATTCGCCGAGCAGCTTGAGCAGTGCGTCCTGCGTCGCGTCCTGGGTCGCTTCCTCAGTCATATCGGTGTCAACGCTCCGGCTCCGGCACGTCATCCCGTACCGACGGTCTCTTTGACTCCGTCCGCCACCCGATTTGCGAGTAGACAGCGTCTACTCGGGCTGGTAGACAGTGTCTATGGACGAGCTGGAGACCACCGACCTGCGAACACGCCTGATCGACGTCGGAGTCGATCTCGTGACGACGGAGGGCGCGCAGGCGCTGACACTGCGGGAGATCGCCCGCCGGACCGGCGTCTCGCACGGTGCCCCGCGCCGCTACTTCCCGACCCATCTGGAGCTGCTGTCCGCCATCGCCCGCCGCGGCTTCGCCGACCTCCAGGACCGGGCGGCAAGGGCCGTCGGCGACGGCGGGACCGGCCCCCGCGCCCAGCTCACCGCCCTGGCGAAGGTCTACCTGGACTTCGCGCTGACCCGGCGCGGAATGTACGAGCTGATGTTCCGTCACGATCTGTTGGAGAGCAACCGGTTGGGACTCCGGGAGACCAGCCTGCCGATGTTCGGTGTGCTGGTGGACCTCGTCGGCCGGGTGCGCCCGGAGGCCGACGCCCGGATCCTCGCCGGTGCCCTGTGGGCGAACCTGCACGGCATCGCCCAACTGTGGTGCTGGGGAGCCCTGAAGCTCACGACGGGCGCCGACGACTACGAACCGCTGCTGCACGCGACGCTCGACGCGCACCTCGGACCGGAGGAACGGTGAACACACCCGGCTCGGGCAGCACCGCCCGCCGTCCCGTCACGACGGCCGCGCGGCAACCCGCCCCCGCGGTCGCGCACCGCCGGATCACCCTCGCGAGCAGCGTCGTCGGTGCCGTGATCGTCGCCCTCGACGGCACGGTCCTCACCGTCGCGCAGCCCACGCTGCAACGCGGTCTGAACACCTCGTTCGCGCAGGTCCAGTGGACCAGCACCGCATATCTCATAGCTGTGGCGGGCCTGTTGGTCTTCGCGGGACGCCTCGGTGACCGCTACGGGCATCAACGGGTCTTCGCCCTCGGGATCCTGGGCTTCGGGGCGGCTTCGGCGGGGATCGGCCTCGCGCCCGGGATCGGCTGGGTGATCGCGCTGCGGGTCGCCCAGGGCGTCTTCGGCGCACTGCTGCAACCGGCCACGCTCGGCATGCTGCGTGCCGCGTACCCGCCCGACCGGCTCGGGATGCCCATCGCACTGCGGACGAGTGCCATCGGTCTCGCCGCGGTCGCCGGTCCGCTGGTCGGCGGCGTGCTGGTCAGCCACTTCGGATGGCGGTCCGTCTTCTTCCTCAATGTGCTGCCCGCGCTGGTGATGGGCGTGGCGGCGCTCACCGTCCGGGCGCCGGCCGACCCGGAGACCGGGACCGTCCGCCCCGAGCCGGCCGACGGCCTCGACGTGCCGGGTGCCTGTCTGCTCACGGTGGCCCTGGCCGCCCTGGTGCACACGCTGGTCGCCGCACCCGACACCGGCCGGCCGGCGACGATGGCCGGACTGGCCGTGGTGGCCGCCTCGGGCGCCGCGTTCGTCCACCGGGAACGCCGTGCCGCGAGCCCCCTGGTGCCCGCCGAGGTCCTCGGCTCGGCGACCATCGGCGCGGCGCTCGGAATTCTGGTGGCCGCCTCCGCCGCCATGCTCGGCACGCTCTTCGCCGCCAGCTACTTCCTCCAGGGGACCCTGGGCCTCGACCCGCTGGAGACCGGCCTGCGGGCCCTGCCGGGCGGCGTGATGATGGTGCTCGGCGCTCCCGTCGCCGCCGTCCTTCTGCGCAGGCTCGGCCCGCGGCGGACGACCGTTGCCGGAACGCTCGCCCTCACGCTCGGTGTCCTGCTCCTGGCCCGGCTCGACGAGACGTCGACGGCCCTGCCCGTCGCGGCGGGCTTCCTGCTGCTGGGGGCCGGTTTCGCCACGGTGATGGTGACCGCGACGGCGGTCGTCGTACGGCACGTGTCCGCCGCGTCGGCCGGTGTGGCGGGCGGATTGCAGCAGACGGCGATGAACATCGGACCCACGCTGGGGATCACGGTGGCGGCCACGCTGATGGCGGTGACGCCCGGCGCCGCCATCGGTCCCCCGCTGGTCGCGCTCGCGGCCTTCTCCGCGACGGGAATACTGCTCGCCCTGCGACTTCCGGGGCACAAGGGCACCGTGAGCACCGTCCAGGGGAGCCCGGACGACGTGTCGTCGGCCCGTGCGGGACGATAGAGGGTCACGAGCCGCAGCCCGGAGGAGAGCCATGGGACATCTGCGACAGGAAGTCGAACCGGGATCGGTCGGCCTGGACGCCGAGGCGCTGGACCGACTCGACCGGCACTTCGCCCGGCTGGTCGACGACGGCCGGCTGCCCGGCTACCTGGTCGCCGTCTCCCGGCACGGACAGGTCGCCCACCTCACCACGTACGGCCGGCGCGACCGTGCGGCCGGACTCCCGGTGCGGAGCGACACGTTGTGGCGGATCTACTCCATGACCAAGCCGGTCACGTCGGTCGCCGCGCTGATGCTCCTCGAAGAGGGCCGCCTCGGCCTCGACGACCGCGTGGCCGACTTCCTTCCGGCCTTCGCCGAGCCGCGGGTGTACGTCGGCGGGGCGGGGCCCGGCACGAGGACGCGGCCGGCCGAACAGCCCCTCCTGGTCCGCCACTTGCTGACCCACACCGCGGGCCTGACCTTCGGCTTCTACCACGCGCATCCCGTCGACGAGCTCTACCGGGACGCCGGTCTGGAGTCCTCCGTGGCACCGGGCGCCGACCTGGCCGGGACCTGCGAGGTCTACGCCCGGCTGCCGCTCCAGTTCGAGCCGGGCACCCGGTGGAACTACTCGGTCGCCACCAATGTCCTCGGCCGGGTCATCGAGGTGGTGTCCGGCCAGGACCTCGACGACTTCCTCCACCAGCGGATCCTCGGCCCGCTCGGGATGACGGACGCCGGTTTCCAGGTCACGGACGAACAGGCGGGCAGGCTGGCCGAGTTGTACGGGGAGGACGGCGAAGGGAAGCTCACTCCGATCGCCGGTCTCCCGCTGCGCGGCCGCCCCCGCTTCCTGTCCGGCAGCGGAGGGATGGTCGCCACGGCCCACGACTACCACCGCTTCATGGAGATGCTCCGCCGCCGCGGCGAACTCGACGGAACCCGCCTGCTCCGCCCCGAGACCGTCGACCTCATGGCGTCCAACCACCTGCCCGGCAACGCCGACCGCCGCTCCTTCGGCAGCCCCGTCCACCAGGAACCCGGCAACGCGGGCCTCGGTTTCGGCCTGGGCGTCTCCGTCGTGGTGGACCCGGCGATCACCCGGGCCCCTTCCAGCCAGGGTGCCTTCGGCTGGAGCGGAGTGGCCACCACGACCTTCTGGGTCGACCCCCGGCGCGACCTGACCGTGCAGTTCCTGAGCCAACTGCGCCCGACGGCCTCCAACTCGGTCTTCCCCGAGCTCAAGCGGCTGGTGCACGAGGCGGTACGGGCCTGATGACCGGCGCGGAAGGACCGACTCGGCTTGCGCGCTGCCGGGTCGGCTTCTCCGTCGTCCGGTTGACGCGGTACACGTCCCGTACGCACAGGTTGAGCACCGTGGTGGCCACGATCAGGCCCGCGCACACCAGGAGCACGTCACGGTCGGACCAGGCGCCCGCGGCCAGGGCGGCGAGCAGGTAGCCGAGCGGAACCGGCCCACGCGGCCGCGGCGTCCTGGAAGAGCCCGGCCGTGAGGTGCCGCGCCGCCCGTGCCCGCCGGGGTGCGCGTTCCGCGGCCGTACGGACCGCAGCTCGCGCACCCGGGCGACGGCCCGCGCGTGGGCGAGCGCCCGGGTGCCGGAGCCGAGCAGGCCCGGTTCCGTGCTGTCGGCGCGGGCCTGCGCGTCGAGGGCGACCGCGCCGGCGGCGGCCATGGGCAGGGTCTCGTCACCGCCGTGCCGTCCATGACGGCCACGAGCTGCCCGGCGACCGGGTCGAGCGCGTTGATCACCGCGTGGACGGACGGCACCCAGGCCGCCGCGTTGCCGGGATCCCCGGTCGCCTTCCGTCACTCCTCGGTGATGACCGTCTTCTCCGATTCGCAGAAGATGGCCTTGGCCCACTCCTCGCTGTCCAGGTGGGGCAGGTAGTGGTCGAGGCGCTCCCGCTTGGTCAGCAGGTAGGTGAGGTTGTCCTCGCACGGCGGTATGAGGAGCGGCACCTGCTCGGCGACCTTGATGCCGTGGCGCAGCAGCGACTCCCGCTTGCGCGGGTTGTTCGACAGCAGCCGCACGGACCGTACGCCGAGGTCGTGCAGCATCCGGGCCGCCACCTGGTAGTCGCGGGCGTCCACCGGCAGGCCGAGGGCGAGGTTCGCCTCGACGGTGTCGAGACCCTCCGCCTGGAGCTTCATCGCCTTCAGCTTGGCGAGCAGGCCGATGCCCCGGCCCTCGTGACCCCGGAGGTAGACGAGTACCCCACGGCCCTCGGCCACGATGGCGCGCAGCGACGCGGTGAGTTGGGGGCCGCACTCGCAGTGCTGCGACCCGAAGGAGTCGCCGGTCAGGCATTCGGAATGCAGCCGGGTGAGGACGTCCCCTTCCCGAAGGGTGTCCAAGTCGCCGTACACGAGGACGACTTGTTCCTCGCCGAGATCGTGGTCGAGGTAGCCGACGGCATGGAAATCGCCGTACACGGTGGGCAGCGGGGCAATCACGACTCGTTCGACACCTGTGAGGTGGGCATTCCCGCCGAGTACGCCAAAGTTATCTGTCATGATCTGGTTCCTAAGCAGAGTCGAAAGGGCCGTGAAAACATGAGTAGTTCGGGAACGCGCGCGACGGCGTCCGGTGTGCTGTCACTGGACACCACGGAGGATGTCCGCGAGCGGGGGTCCGGTGTCGCCCGCCAGGTCGCCGTCCTTCCCGTCGGAAGCCTCGAACAGCATGGCGCCTACCTGCCCCTGACGACCGACACACTCGTGGCGTGCGCCATCGCGCGGGAGATCGCGGACGCCTATCCGGTGCATCTTCTTCCTCCGGTGACGATCTCCTGCTCGCACGAGCACGCCGCCTGGCCCGGCACCGTCAGCATTTCCTCCGTGACGCTGTACGCCGTGGTCCGGGACATCGCCGCTTCGTTGCGGCGATCGGGCGTCGACACCCTGGTGGTGGTCAACGGGCACGGAGGGAATTACGTACTGGGCAATGTGGTCCAGGAATCCGCGGGCACCGGTACGCGCATGGCGCTTTTCCCGGCCGTGGAGGACTGGGAAGGCGCGTGTGAACGGGCCGGTGTGCAGACGTCGTTGCTCACTGATATGCACGCGGGAGAAATCGAGACGTCCATTCTCCTGCATGCCCATCCGGAATACGTCAAAGACGGTTATGAGACCTCCGATTTCGTCGCCGACGACCGTCGGCATCTGCTCACCCTCGGCATGTCGGCCTATACCGAGTCCGGGGTCATCGGCCGTCCCTCGATGGCCGCCGCCGAGAAGGGGAAGGAACTCCTCGCCGGGCTGACCGAGGCCTTCGGAGCGTATTTCTCCTTGGTGACGTCCGAGACGCTGCACTGATCGGTCCCTCCCGCGCTCTCCTCGCGGGGGCGCCGGAGCGCGGCACCCCACCGGACGACCAGGACGACGGCGCCGGGCAGACTCGCCGCGAAGCTGAGCACTCCGTAGATCACAGCGACGGTGAGGCCCGTGCCGGCGCCGAGCCCGGCGGCGCCGAACGCCCAGGCGGTGGCGCCCTCACGGGGGCCCCAGCCGCCGACGTTCAGAGGCAGGCCCATGGCGAGCAGGGCGAGCAGCGCCAGCGGCATCAACCGGACGACGGACGCGGTCGATCCGGCGGCCCGTGCGGCGAGCACGAACATCGCCAGGTGACCGGCGAGCACCATGACCGACGCGAGCGTCACACCGGGCCAGCTGCGCCGGGCCAGCAGGGCCCCCCGCGCCTCGACGAGCGCGCCGCGGACGGCTCCGTAGCGGCCGTCGCGCGAGGGGGTACGACGCCTGCGGACGACGCCGAAGGCCACCGCGCCGACCACCGAGACGATCGCGAGGATCAGCGCCACCTCGCGGGACTGTGCGAGCGCCGGTGACGGCTGAGTGAGCAGCACCGCCGCGCCGACGGCGACCAACACGGCCTGTCCCGCGGTGCGTTCGAGCACCACCGCGCGCACTGCCCGGCCGATGTCACCGGCGCTCTGCCCGTGCCGCACGGCCCGGTGCACATCGCCGAGGACTCCGCCGGGCAGTGCGGCGTTCAGGAACAGCGCGCGGTAGTAGTCCGCGACGGCCGCGCCCAGCGGGAGCCGGATGCGCAGCTCGCGTGCGACCAGGCACCACCGCCAGGCGCTGAACACCGTGGTGATCAGCCCGATCCCGATGGCCGCCGCCAGTGTGGTCCCGTCGATCCGCCGCAGCCCGTCCACGAACACCCCGGTACCCAGCCGCCAGAGCAGGACACCGATGATGAGGACACCGGCGACGGTGCCGAGGTGCTTGCGCGCACGACGGAACGCGAGCTTGGCCCGGGAGTCCACGGGTGCCGCGTCGGCCGCGGGACCCGCGAAGTCCCCGGCCGGTGCGGCCTCCGGCCCGGTGTCCGTCGGGCCGGAGGCCCTCGGAGCAGGTGCACCGGACTCCGCGGGGGTGTTCAGGGGCGGGCCGTCGAGGCCCTGGGCCGCGGCTGTCGGTACGGCGGCCGCGCCCAGCGTCTCCAGGCCCGCGCTCACACCGCACCCCCGGCCGGGTGGGGCATCGCCAGCACATCGCTGTGGTCGACGACCACGCGCAGCTCACCAGCGGCACACGCCGTCAGGCGGGAGTCGAGGTACGCCTCCGCTCGTTCCGCCAGCTCGGGGCGCTGTTCCACCGCCGCGCCGACCCAGCCGCGCAGCCACTCCGCGGTGAGGGCGGCCTCGTCGGGGCCGAGCCGCCAGGGGCTCGGGTGCACCCGTACCGTCGCGTCGTAGCGGGCGAACGCCTCGCAGGCGGCCGTGATGGCGTCCGGGCCGAGCAGTTCGCCGCGCCGCTGGTGGGTGTTGAACGCCTCGGCGATCTCGGCGTCCAGCGGATCGGCCGGGGTGAGCTCGACCCGGCCTGCGACGGACAGTGTCAGCAGGGCCGGCACACCGGCGCCCGCGCAGGCCGCCGCGAGCCGGTCGATCTCCTCGACGGTGAGCACGTCGAGCAGCGCCGACGCGGTCACCAGGGAGGCCCCGGACAGGGCGTCCGCGGTCAGCCGGCCGATGTCGCCGCGCTGGGTGGTGACGCTGACATGGCTGCCGTCGGCCGCCGCCTTGGGCGCCCCGACGGTGGCGAAGTGCAGCAGGTACGGGTCCCGGTCGTGCAGGATCCAGTGCTGGGCGCCGTCGAGCCGGGGAGCCAGCCAGCGGCCCATGGAGCCGGTGCCGCACCCGAGGTCGTGGACGACCAGGTCGTCGCCGCCGCGCCCCGGCCGGTTGGCCAGCCGGATGCGCAGCGGGTCGAGCAGGTCGGCCGCCCGCGCGGCGGCGTCGGCGGGTTCCCGCAGCTGGAGCCACTGGGGCGCGTAGCGCACCTCGTCGGCGTCCGGATCCCCGACTCGCTGACCGGGCACGCCCGTCCTCACCTTCTCCTCGGGGATGCCGGAGTCCGGCCCGCTCGCGGGAGTCGTCGCGGTACTCATGCCGCCCTCCGGGGTTCCTGGGGCAGTCGGCCGAGCACACCGGCCAGGCTGCGCGCCGTGGTCGCCCAGCCGTCGAGCGCGGCGCGCCGTCCGCGGGCGGCGGCCTTCAGCCGGCGGCGCACGTCGGCCTCGCCGAACCAGCCGCGCAGCTCCGCGGCGAGCGCCGCCGGGTCCTCCGGGGGGACGAGGATGCCGGGCACTCCACCGTCGGGGGCGCGTCCGACCGCCTCGGGCAGACCGCCGACGTCGGTGGCGAGCACCGGGATGCCGCGGGCCAGGGCCTCGGTGACGGCCATGCCGTAGGTCTCCGCGTACGAGGTGAGGACCATGAGGTCGGCGGCCGCGTAGCTGGCGTCGAGTTCGGCGCCGGCCTGCGGTCCGGCGAGGTGCAGCCGGTCGCCGAGGCCGTATTTCGCGATCAGGGCGCGCAGGTGGTCGACGTAGGCCGGGTCCTGGCCGAGACCGCCGACGCAGACGCAGCTCCAGGGCAGGTCGGTGACGGTGGCGAGGGCCTCGATGAGCCGGTGCTGGCCCTTGCGCGGGGTCACGGCGGCGACGCACAGCAGCCTTGAGACGCCGTCGGTGCCGGAGGCGAGCGGTGCGATGTCGGCGCCGGGCGCGGCGGCATGGACGCGGTCGGGGGCGAGGCCGTGGTGGGCGACGAGCCGGCGGACGGCCCATTCGCTGGTGGCGACGACGGCGGACACGGCCCGCAGGGTCGTACGTTCCAGGGCGTCCAGTTCGGCGGCCACGGCGGGCTCGAGTCCGGTCTCGTCGCCGAGCGGCAGGTGGACGAGGACCACGAGACGCAGCCGGTCGGCCTCGGGGGCGACGATCTCGGGGACTCCGCAGGCGACGATCCCGTCCAGGAGGACGACCGTGCCGTCGGGCAGGTCGGCCAGGGTCCGGGCGAGTTCCGTACGGGCGGCGGCACCGGGGCGGGGCCACTCACCGGCGACGATGTGCCGCTCGACCTGCCAGCCGAAGCCGGGGAGGTCCAGGCAGAGCCGGCGGTCGTAGGCGTTGCCGCCGCTCGGCGTGGCCGGGTCGTCGACGCCGCCCGGCATGACGAAGTGCACGGAGCGCAGGGACATGGGGATGATCTCGGCGTTCTTGAGAGCCGCGTTCTGCACGGGCACGTAGTTCAGGGCACCCGGTCCGTCGGTCGCGGCGGCACGGCCGGACGGCGGGGAGGCCTGGTCCAGGGTCACATCGGTCACAGCGCACGCTCGTAACTCGCCCAGGCGATGTGCGACTCGTGCAAGGTGACGGTGATGCCGGTGAGGCCGCGGGCGCCTTCGCCGAGGCCTCCGGCGTGCACCCGGTCGGCGAGCCGGTCGGCGATGACCTTGGCCAGGAACTCGGTCGAGGTGTTGGTGTCCTTGAAGTCCGGCTCGCTGTCGAGATTGCGATAGTTCAACTCGCTCACGACGGCGCCGAGCTCCTGCGTGGCCAGTCCGATGTCGACGACGATGTTGTCGTCGTCCAGCTCGGGGCGGCGGAAGGTGGCGTCCACCAGGAACGTCGCCCCGTGCAGACGCTGCGCGGGTCCGAAGACCTCGCCACGGAAGCTGTGGGCGATCATCAGGTGATCGCGGACGGTGATGCTGAACAACGGACGACCCTCCAGGTGCGGTACGTCTGATCCTCTGCCGGGATCACGTCGTGTAGTACGGCTGTCCTGTTCACCTTGTTCAGCCGCCTGTCGGCCTTTCTTCGGCGTCCGCTGAGGTCAGGCCGGTTCTCGACGGCTCAAACGTCTTCGTAGGCGACACGGTGACACAGGGCGGGTATCGATCCGGAGGCGAGTTTCCCCATCACGTCGGGGAGTTCCCCGAAGGCGGACTCGCCCGTGATCAGGGCGTCGAAGGCCGGTTCGGCGAGGAGTTCCAGGGCGAGCGCCAGGCGGTCGGCGTACGTCCGTCCGGCCCGGCCCGAGGGGGAGACGGAACCCACCTGACTGCTGCGCAGGGTCAGCCGGCGGGAATGGAAGGCCTCCCCGAGCGGCAGGCTGACCCGGCGGTCTCCGTACCAGCTCAGCTCGATGACGGTCCCCTCGCGGGCGAGCAGGTCCAGGGAGCGGGTGAGTCCGGCCTCGGTGGCACTGGCGTGCACGACGAGGTCGAGTTCGCCTTCGGCTTCCTCGGGGAGCGCGAAGCCGACGCCGAGCGCGCGGGCGACGTCGCCGCGTGCCGGGTCGGCGTCGACGAGCTGGACCCGTACTCCGGGGAAGCGGGCGAGCAGCGCGGCCACCGAGCAGCCGACCATGCCGCCGCCGACCACGGCGACGCGGTCGCCGATCAGCGGGGCGGCGTCCCACAGGGCGTTCACGGCGGTCTCGACTGTGCCGGCGAGGATGGCGCGGGAGGCGGGCACCGACTCGGGTACGACCGTCACGGCACTCGCCGGGACGACGTAGCGCGTCTGGTGCGGGTAGAGGCAGAAGACCGTGCGCCCGAGCAGATGCCCGGGCCCTTCCTCCACCCGGCCGACGTTCAGGTAGCCGTATTTCACGGGCGCCGGGAAATCCCCGTCCTGGAACGGCGCGCGCATCGAGGCGTGCTGGTTCTCCGGGACTCCCCCGCGGAACACGAGGGTCTCGGTGCCTCTGCTGACTCCCGAGTACAGCGTACGGACCAGCACCTCGCCCTCCGTGGGCGCCGACAGGGTGAGATCCCGGATCTCGCCGTGGCCCGGCGACGCGAGCCAGAAGGCGCGAGCTGTGAGTTCCATGAGCGTCCCCCTGAACGATTCCGCAGATCTTCACGTACGGAGCAGTGACAAGTCGCGCACACGGTACGCGGCGTTGATCGAATCTGTCATTCGGCCGGAGGATCTGCGGTGGCCCTGAACAACATGTACGGCGCGACGAGGCTCCCCCAGCAGGAGACCATGGTGGGAGCCGGCGTGCAGCTCCTGCTGCTGGCCCTGCTGGGCACGGCGATCGGGATGGGGCCCGCGGGCTGGCTCTGCGGGCTGGCGTTCGCGATCGCCACGTGGGCGGTGCTCACCCGCGCCCTGCGGCGCTCGCAGCCCCGTTCCTTCGGACCCGCCAATCGGGTCACGCTCGGCCGCGCGATCCTGGTGGGCGGCGTCACCGCGCTGGTCGCGGACTCCTTCCAGAGCTCGCCGCCGGTGAGTCTGCTGGTCGGCCTGACGGCGGTCGCCCTGATCCTGGACGGCGTCGACGGCAAGGTCGCCCGGCGGACCGGCACGTCCTCCGCTCTGGGCGCGCGCTTCGACATGGAAGTCGACGCGTTCCTGATCCTCGTGCTGAGCGTGTACGTCGGGATGTCGCTCGGTCCGTGGGTGCTGCTGATCGGCACCATGCGGTACGCCTTCGTCGCGGCGGCCCGGGTGCTGCCGTGGCTGAACGGCGAGCTGCCGCCGAGCATGGCGCGCAAGACGGTGGCGGCCATGCAGGGGATCATCCTCCTGGTCGCCGGCGCCGGGATCCTGCCGTACGACGCGCAGCTGACGACCGTGCTGACGGCCCTCGCGCTCCTCGTGTGGTCGTTCGGCCGCGACATCGCGTGGCTGTGGCGGCAGGGCGGACAGGAGCCCGTGGCGCGGACCCCGGAGATCGAGCGGACGCGGGAACTGGTCGGCGCGGGCTCGGCCCCCGCTGGTTCCGAGGGCTGATCACCCGCCCGTACGGATTCCCCGCCTCGGCGGGGTGAGACTCAGCAAGTGCTCCCGACGCCCCGCGTCACGCGGTCGTCCCGTTCCCCCCTCCTCGCCGGTCGCCCGGACACAGAACCGTCGGAATAGCTGACGGAAATTGTCAGGTATCGCCTCCACAGTGGTGCGCACGGACCCGGTGGGCGGGTCCCGAGCGGGAGGTCGGACATGGCACGGCACATGGTCGAGTTCGAGGTGGCGGGTCCCTGGTCCCTGGAGAGCGGCCGGGAGTTCTGGGAGGAGATGGCACCCGTGCCACCGGCCGAGGCCGGGGGTGAGGGCGCGGCGCTGCGCACGGTCTTCCACGCCGACGCCGACTGGCACCAGGTCGCGGCGGAGGTGACACAGAGCGGGTCCGCCGCTCGCGTCGCGGTCACCGGGGACGGCGATCTGGACGCCGCCGCCGAGCAGGTGCGCCGCTTCCTGTCCCTGGACGTCGACGCCCGCGGCTGGTCCGCCGTGGGCGACCGCGACCCGGTGATCGGCCGGATCCAGGCCCGCCGGCCGGGACTTCGCCCGTGCGGCTTCCATTCCCCGTACGAGGCCGCCTGCTGGGCGGTGCTGACCCAGCGCACCGGGATGAGCGCCGCCCGCGGCATGCGCGACGACATCGTCTCCCGCTACGGCACCGGCGGCGCGTTCCCGGCACCCGAGGCCCTGCGCCGACTGGACACCGAACTGCCCTGGCGCAAGACCGAATACCTGCACGCCGTCGCGCGGGCCGCTCTGGACGGAGTGCTCGACGGCGCCCAACTGCGTTCCCTGGAACCGCGGGACGCGATGCGGCGGGTCCAACAGGTGAAGGGCCTGGGCGCGTTCGCCGCCGAACTGGTCGTCGTCCGCGGCGCGAACAGCCCCGATGTCCTGCCGGCCCAGGAACACCGGCTCGCCGCGGAGATCGCCGAGCAGTACGGGCCGGAACGCGGACCGGCCGAGGTCTCGGAGAACTGGCGGCCGTTCCGCACCTGGGCCGCGCTCCATCTGCGGGTTCTGCGCGGCGAACGCCTGGGTGGCGCCGAGGGGACGGGCGCTGCGCGGGCGTCCGGGGGATGACGGTCGTCCACCCACCCGGCGCATCGAGGGAATTCGGATGTCCGCCCGACATTCACGACCTGTCCCGACCGGTAGCGAACATCAACTGGCTAGACTACGCACCCTCGTGCACGTGATCGCGCCACGCGCGAGCAAGGCCGTTCCGAAGGGTTTCGACGCTTGATAGCCATCGAAGATGTCAGCAAGCGATACGCCGACGGCACGGTGGCCGTCGATCGCCTGTCTCTCCAGATACCGAACCACTCCATCACCGTTCTCGTCGGACCTTCGGGCTGCGGCAAGACCACCACGCTCCGCATGATCAACCGCATGGTCGAGCCGAGCAGCGGCACCATCCGGGTCGACGGCGAGGACATCCGGAGCAAGCCGGTCAACGCCCTTCGCCGCTCCATGGGTTACGTCATCCAGAACGCCGGTCTCTTCCAGCACCGGACGATCCTCGACAACATCGCCACGGTGCCCCGGCTGCTCGGCTGGTCCAAGCAGCGCGCCCGGGAGCGCGCGGCGGAACTGATGGAACGGGTCGGCCTCGACCCGGCCATGGCCCGCCGCTACCCGTACCAGCTCTCCGGCGGCCAGCAGCAACGGGTGGGCGTCGCCCGCGCGTTGGCGGCGGACCCGCCCATTCTGCTCATGGACGAGCCGTTCTCGGCGGTCGACCCCGTCGTCCGCCGGGGCCTGCAGGAGGAGTTGCTGCGCATCCAGGGCGAACTCGGCAAGGCCATCGTGTTCGTCACCCACGACATGGACGAGGCGATCACCATCGGCGACCGCATCGCCGTGCTGCGCACCGGCGGCAAGCTCGCCCAGTTCGCCACCCCCGACGAGATCCTCTCGTCACCGGCCGATCCGTTCGTCGAGCAGTTCCTCGGCGCCGACCGGGGCATCCGCGGTCTGTCGTTCCTCTCCACCCGCGATCTCGAACTCGACCGCTCCCGGGTCTTCCCCGTCGGCTCCGACTGGCGGGAGATCGCCGGACGCGACCCGGAAGGGACGCCCGTGCTGGTGACGGACGCCGACGGCAAGCCGCTCGGCTGGACCGACCCCGGCGCCTGGGACGGAGACCTCGCGGACCTCGAACCCTACGGCCCGAGCTTCGAGGTGGGCCGCGACTCGCTGCGGGTCGCCCTGGACCGGGCCGTGCTGTCGCCGACCGGCCGGGCGGTCGCCGTAGACGCCTCCGGGCAGGTGCTCGGGGTCGCCGGACAGGAGACGGTCGCCGCGGCGATCCGGGCGGCCCGGCAGCGGCGGTCGGCGGACGCCCCGCAGGAGACGGCGTCGGCTTCGGCGAAGGCCGGGCGATGAACGAGTACTTCCACATGCCGAGCGCCATCCAGCACAGCTATACCGGCCTGATCCTCCTCCATCTGCAGGAGGCGCTCGTCCCCGTGCTGGCCGGTCTGCTGCTGGCCCTGCCGATCGGACTGCTGTGCGTCCACTACGACTGGCTCTACGCGCCGGTGCTGTGGACCTCGACGGTGCTCTACGCGATCCCCTCCATCGCCTTCTTCGTGGTGCTCATCGACTACACCGGGCTGAGCCGGCTGACGGTGATGATCCCGCTCTGCCTGTACAGCCTCGTCGTGCTCGTCCCGGCGGTGGTCGACGGGGTCCGCTCGGTCTCCGAGGAGACGAACGCCGCCGCCACGGCCATGGGCATCGGCCTCGTGCGCCGCTACCTCCAGGTCCAACTGCCCATCGCGGTACCGGCGATCATGGCCGGGCTGCGGGTGGCCGTCGCCTCGAGCATCAGCCTGGTGAGCGTCGGCGGGCTGATCGGCAACCAAGGGGCGTTCGGAAATCTGCTGATCTACGCGCAGTTGTACGGCCTCCCCCGGCTCGCGGTGACCGCGGTGGTCACCACCGCCGCCCTCGCGATCGTGATCGACGCCCTGCTGGTCCTGCTTCGGCGAGTCCTCACTCCCTGGGAGCCGCAGTCAGGCGGCGCGGCCCGGCGATCCGGGGCCGCGACGACCGCGGATGCCGTCACCCGCACCCCGGAGGGCGCCTCGTGAACGTACTCAACTTCATGCAGTCCTTCTTCAGCGACGGCTCCCACTGGCACGGCTACGACGGCATCCCGCAGCGCGTGTGGGAGCACGTCCAGTACACGGCCGGGGCCCTCGCGATCGCCGCGGCCATCGGTCTGCCGATCGGGCTGCTCACCGGGCACACCGGGCGCGGCGGCAACGCGCTGGCCTTCGTGTCGGCCGGCGCCCGCGCGCTGCCGACCTTCGGGCTGCTGGTCCTGATGTTCGTCTGGCTGGGCCTGGGCATCGTGCCCGTGATGATCCCGCTCGTGGTGCTGGCCATCCCGCCGGTCCTCATCACCACCTACGAGGCGATCCGCACCGTGGACCCCGCCCCCGTCGATGCCGCCCGCGGCATGGGCATGCCCGAGGCGCAGGTCCTGTTCCAGGTCGAGGTCCCGGCCGCCCTGCCGCTGATCCTCAGCGGGCTGCGCTCGGCGACGATCCAGATCGTCTCGACGGCGACGATCGCGGCCTATGTGTCCCTCGGCGGGGTCGGCCGGTACATCCTGGACGGCCTCTACCAGCACAACTACGAGAAGGTGGCCGGCGGAGCGGCCCTCACGGCGCTCCTCGCGCTGCTCGTCCTCCTGCTGTTCTGGGGCGTAGGCAAGGTGGCGGTCTCCCCCGGCGTCCGCAGACGCCGGGCCGCGTAGCGACCCCACCGAGTGGCGCTGCCACCATGACGGGGACGGCCTCGGGGCCGTCCCCGTTTCAGCGTTCGGCCCTGGCCAGGGCGTGTTCGAGGACGACGAGCAGCGCGTCGCGTACGGAACCGCGGTCGCGGGCGTCGAACACGGTCAGCGGGACGTGTTCGGCGACGTCGAGGGCCCACCGGACGTCGTCCAGATCGTGTTCGAGTTTGCCGTCGAAGGCGTTGACGGCCACGGCGAAGGGGATGTCGCGGTGCTCGAAGTAGTCGACCGCCGCGTAGCAGTCGTCGAGGCGTCGGGTGTCGACGATGACGAGGCCGCCGAGCGCGCCCTCGACGAGGTCGTCCCACATGAACCCGAACCGCTCCTGGCCGGGGGTGCCGAACAGGTAGAGCTTCAGGGTCGGGTCGAGGGTGACACACCCGAAGTCCATGGCGACGGTCGTCGTCACCTTCTCCGGGGTGTGGGTGAGGTCGTCGACGCCGGCGGCGACCGAGGTGATGGACGCCTCGGTGGTCAGCGGCTCGATCTCCGAAATGGCCCCCACCGTCGTGGTCTTGCCCACGCCGAAGCCGCCCGCGATCACCATCTTCACCGGCAGCGGAGGCCGGGGCCGCGCGTCGTCAGCGCTCACGGATCGCGCCCCGGGAGTCGGGGATAGCTCGGAGACCATCGATAACCCTTCGCAGAACGGTGACATCGCGGTTGGAGTGGACCTGCGGTGCGTACAGGGCCAGTTGGCCGTCGGCGCGCAGATCGTCGGCGAGTACCCGGATCACATTCAAATGCATCCGGAGTTTCGCCGCGATCTCCGCGAGCGACTGCGGCTCACGGCAGACCGTGATGATGTCGCGGTGCTGGTCGAAGACGAAGGCGTCCAGCGCCGCCAGCCCCACGTCGGTGGCCACCACCTGAGTCTCGATCGGGATCGGCGGTACGAGACTGTCTCCCCCGGCGATCCGCCCCGCGGTCAGCAGGAACGGCCGGACGACCGAGGCGGGGCGTTCCACTCCCCATTCGGCGTCGCCGCCGGCCAGTGGCTCGCCGGACGTCATCACGTCCTCCCCCTTCACCTCGCCGGGCGCCACCGGTCATGTGACGCGCCGTCGGACGTCAACCGGTCGGTGCGATGCCCACGGTGTTCTTCAGCTCCATCACGAGCTGCGGGCTCAGGACCGCGCCGGCCCGGTTGGCGAAGAGGGTCATCTCGTACGCGATGTTGCCGAGCTTCGCCTCCTTCGAGGCGACCACACCGAGCACCGCCCCCGCGCCGAGGGCGGACACCAGGACGTGCCCTTCCTCCAGATCGATGATGACCTTGTTCAGACTGCCGAGGCCGTAGTTGCCGGAGGCGCCCATGGCGAGGCTGGTGATACCGGAGACGATCGCCGCGAGCCGCTCGGAGTCGGCCTGGCCGCGCAGTTGGGAGACCGCGATGAGCAGTCCGTCGGAGGACACTCCGATGACGTCGACGACCCCGGCTGTCTCGCTGGCGAATCGATTGAGCAGCCAGTTGAAGTCGGCGGCGGCGGTCTTCACGTCGGCCGCGGGTTCCGCTGTTCGGGACTCCGGCTCGCCTGTCCACATGGTCACGTGCTCATGCCTTCCGGGGAAGAGGATCTTCTGTTCTGGGTGTCGGGTTCGGCCGGTCGGCCGTCGGGCCCGCCGCCCGGCCGGGTCACCCGGGTCGGGTGGTCCCCGGCCGCGCTCTCGCGCTCGGCCCGCAGGACGGCGGCCTCGAACTCGTCGAGCTCGGAGCGCGCCGCCTCGGCGTCCGTGGGCTGCCAGGAGGGTGGCCTGCGGTGGGTCGGGGGCTCCTTGGGCCTCGGCAGCCGGCTCGACGCCGTGCCGGCCGACAGGGTCGCCCCGCGCACCCGGCGGCGCAGCGGTCCGGCGTCGCCGGACCGGCCCGGGCCCGTGGGCGCCGGGTCGGATCCGGTGCCGGGCCGGGCGCCACCGTGCGTCGTCGCGCGCTCGGCGCCGGCGTCCGTCGCCGCCTCGGAACGGCGGGCGTGGCCCGGGGACTCGGTGAGCTGGTCGGACTGGGCGGATCGGGCTGATTGGGACCACTCCGGCACCCGGCGGGGCAGGCCCGCGGGTCCGGGAGGCGCCTCGACGCGCGCCGGGCGCGGCTCTCTCGGGCCGGGGCGGCGCGCGGGCTGCTGGATGCTCGGGGCGCGCGCCGCGGCGGGGCCCGGGTCGCCGAGCACGAGGTGGGACACGGGGATCGCGACGGTGGCGGTGACACCACCGCCCGGAGTGCGGGACAGGACGACCTCGATGCCCCAGCGCCGGGACAGGCCGCCGACCACGAAGAGACCGAGGACCTCGGTGGGCGCCAGGTCGAGGCGTTCGCGCCGGATCAGCCGGGCGTTCTCCTGTTCCAGCCGCTCGGGGCTCATGCCGAGGCCGTGGTCGATGATCTCGACGAGGGCTCCGCCCCCTCCGTGCCGGGGCCGCAGGACGACTTCGACCCCGCTGGTCGCCGGAGAGAACATCACGGCGTTCTCCAGGAGTTCGGCGAGCATCAGCGTAAGGTCGCCGACGATGTCGGGGACGACGGTGACATCGCCCTCGGCGTGCGGGGTGACGCGCTGGTAGCCCTCGATCTGGCCGAGCGCGGCACGGACGATGTTGCTGAGCCGCATGGGTCCGGTGTTGAGCCCGGTCTCACTGATGCCGGCAAGCAGCATGAGGCTGTCGGCGTTGCGCTGCAGACGGACGGCGATGTGGTCGATGCGGTACAGCCGGTCCAGCACCTCGGGGTCGGTCTCGCCGCGCTCCACCGAGTCGATCAGGGCGAGTTGACGGGCCGTGAGGTTACTGACCCGGCGGCCGACGTTGCCGAACATCTCGGCGATGTTGCGCCGGCTGACGACCTGGCGTTCCAGCAGGGCGCTCGCGGTGACCTGAACCTGGTTGAAGGCTTCGGCCAGTTCGCCGATCTCGTCGCGCACCGGCACGGGGACGGCTTCCAGCCGAGGCGGGCTCGCGTCGTCGGCGTCGTCGTCCGCGACGCGGGCGAGCTCGCTCTCGGCGGCGCCGGCCACATGCTGGGCCGCCGACGTGAGGGTGCGTACGGTCCGCACCACGGACCGCCGGGTCAGCACCGAGAAGAGCAGCCACGCGGCGAAGGCGAGGAGGCTGCCGACGATCAGCCAGGCCACCCGCCACCATGCGGTGTTCGACGCGGACTGGGCGTCCGCGGCGATCTCGCCGATCAGCGACTGGACGACCTTCAGCCGGTTGTCGGCCTGCCGTTCATAGGTGGGACCGGCGCGCAGCGCGTCGTCGAGAGCGGTACGCAGCTGCGTCGCGTTCTCCGCGACCAGCGCGCCGGTGTCGACCTGGAGCGCGGCCCAGTGCTGGGTGATGACGTTCTGGTACGGGCTGTGCTCGATCTCGGCGAGGTCGGTGCCCTGTTCCGGGTCGGCGAGCCGGGTGAACCTCTCGGCCTGGTAGGTGTACTGATCGAAGTCGCCGACGGCGGAGGTGAACTCGATGAGCGCGTTGGCGTCGCGGGTCCGGGCTGCGAACACACTGGTCTCGAAGGAGGCGTGGGCGCTGTCGGCGCGCAGCAGCGCGTCGAGCAGATCGCCCGCGACCGCGGAGGACTCACCGCCCGACCGGCCCAGACCGAGGCCGTCGATGAGACCCTCGATCACGGATCCGTACGCCGGGTCGATGTTGTCGGGGGGCATCGGCCCCTGCTCGACGGTCTCGCGGAGGCTGTCCAGGCCCTCCAGTTCCTTCAGCGCCTGGGCCTCGCCGTCGGGCAGCCGGTCACCGTAGGCGGCCCGCACGGCTTCGATGCGTGTGCCGACCTTCTCCTGCGCGGCCAGATAGGCGGCGGTGTCGGGCGGGCTCTCCCCCGAGCGTGCCGCCTCGTAGCGCAGGGAGACCAGCAGTGCCTGCCGGTGTTCCGTCTGCACGGCGTCGATGAGCTTGGTCACCTGCCCGCTGTCCCGCACGAGTTGGGCGGTGTCGGCGGCGGACCGGGCCCGTTCCGTTTCACCGGAGACGACATAGGCGAGCATCGCGGAGATGACGGCGAGCGGCACGATCACCAGAACATTGAGTTTCCGGCGGAAAGGCCAACGGTCCAGCAGAGATGGCGTCCGGCCGGACCGAAGGACCGTGGACGGCTGCTCCGAGGCGGCTTTTCTGTGCGCGGGCACCCAACCTCCTTGACTTCAGCCCCCGTTGGAAGCCCATGGGCAGACCTGCATGGATCAAAGGTCACGAACGGCGCGATCGGGCCGGCAAGCGGAAGGGGGCCCTCGACCCGGCCAACACTAGCGGCTGCCGTAAGAGTACGGCCATGATCAACCGAAAAGTGGCACGCCCGGACGCCGGGTTCGCTCGCATTTCGGTCCCGTTGCGCCTACGGGCTGAAGCTGTACGGTCCCCATCAGTGATCTATTCGTGTCTTGACGGTAGTTGAGGCGGCTCGGTTGGATCGTCAGGACCTGTCACCACCCGTGCCCACCGGCCACCACCGCCCCACCGATTGCCAAGTCTGGATGAAACAACGTGACCATCACCAGAAGCACTCGAACCTCCGCAACTTACGCTGTTTCCCTGCTGGTTGTGGCCGCGGCCGCGCTGACGGGCTGCGGCTCCTCCAACGACTCGGCCAACAAGGACCCGTTGCAGGGTGACGCCGCCAAGGGCGGTACGGTCGTTGTCGGTTCCAACAACTTCCCCGAGAGCATCCTGCTCGCCGACATCTACGGCGAGGCGCTCAAGTCCAAGGGCATCAAAGTCAGTTACAAGCTGAACATCGGCAGTCGCGAGACCACGTACGGCCTGATCAAGAACGGGACGATCACGGTCCTGCCGGAATACAACGGCGCACTGCTCGCGTACCTGGACGCCAAGGCCGCTCCGACGTCGGTCGACGAGACCAGCCAGGCCATTTCGGCCAAACTCGACCCGAAGCTCTCCCTGCTGACCGCTTCGAAGGCCGAGGACAAGGACGCGGTCGCCGTCAACGAGGCCACGGCCAAGAAGTACAACCTCACGGGCAAGTCGTCCATCACGGACCTCGCCGACGTGGCGAAGGACCTGGTCATCGGCGGGTCCCCGGAGTTCCAGACCCGGCAGCAGGGCCTGAAGGGCCTGAAGTCCGTATACGGTCTCGACTTCAAGGGCTTCAAGGCACTGGACGCGGGCGGTCCGCTCACGGTGGCGGCTCTCAAGGGCAACAACATCCAGGTCGCGGATATCTTCACGACGGACCCCGGAATCAGCAAGAACAAGTTTGTCGTGCTGCAGGATCCCAAGAATTTCTTCGGATTCGAGAACGTGACTCCGCTGACATACAAGAGCGATCTGCCGGCCGCCGGAGTGGCGGTTCTCGACGACCTCTCGGCGAAGCTCGACACGGAAACGCTGGTGAAGCTCAACAGCGAAGTGCAGGCCGGCGGCAAGGACCCGCTGGACGTGGCGAAGAACTGGCTGTCCTCGGCGAAGCTCGGCTGACGTCGGGAGCCGGCAGCCGATCGACGGGTGCCCGCGGGCCGGGGGACCGTCCCCCGGCCCGGCCTCGCGACGCCGTACGGCCAAGGAGTGAACGTCCGTCATGCTCGACCACACGGCCACCGGCGGCCCGGCCGGCGGCACCGCACCGCCCGTTGCGGCCCTGCGGGGCCAAGGCCTCGACGCGGCCACGGTGGCCCGGATCGCCGACGGAGCGACGCCGGCCCCGTTGCGTCCGGCGGATCTCGCGGCCATGGAGGACACCCGGCGCGCCGCGCACCGGCTGACGGTCGAGGGCGCCCGGGTCTACGGGCGCAGTACCGGCGTGGGAGCGCACCGGGGCCTCACCGTCGAGGAGCATGACGGCGCGGGCCACGACCTGCGGCTGTTGCGCAGTCACGCGGGCGGCGTGGGCGAGGCTCTGCCCGCACGCCAGGTCCGCGCCATGATGGTGGTCCGGGCCAACCAACTCCTGTGCGGAGGGTCGGGGTTGGGCCCCGAGATCGCGGTGGCGGTCACGGAGGCGCTCCGCGCGGGAGTGCATCCCCGGGTCCCCGAGTTCGGGTCGGTGGGCACCGGTGATCTGACGGCGCTGGCCCAGCTGGGGCTCGCCCTCTTCGGCCACGGCACCTGGGTACGGGACCGGGCGGGCTCCGAGAGCCCGTTCCGCGAGAGTCCGCTCCCCGAAACTCTGCTTCCCGGAAGGCCGCTCCCCGGAAGTCCGCCCATTCGACGCGGGGACGCGCTGGCCCTGTTGAGCAGCAACGCGCTCACCCTCGGACAGTCCGCGCTCGCCTGTCACGACCTCGGCGTCCCGCTCCGCGCCGCACACCTGGTGGCCGCCCTCTCCCTGCACGCGGTGGGCGGCTCCCTCGAACCGTACGCGCCCGAGGTCCACGCAGCCCACCCGCACCCGGCGATCGCCGGGGTGGCGGCCCGTGTCCGGGGACTGCTCGGTGTGGCGGCGGGGAGCGGTACGGCCGTACCGGGGCTGTCGAGCGGAAGGCCGTCGCGCGTACAGGACCCCTTCGGCTTCCGCTGCTTCCCGCAGGCCCACGGCCCCGCGACGCAGTCGTGGACCGGACTGGAGCGAGTGCTGTCGATCGATCTCAACTCCGCCGCCGAGAACCCGCTCATCGGCTGGGACGAGACCACGGGCGCTCCCGTCGCACGGCATCACGGAGGCTTCTTCACGGCGCCGCTGGCTCTCGCGCTCGACCAACTGGGCCTCGCCGTGCTCGGCACGGCCCGGCTGTCGGCGGCCCGGCTGTCCGGCCTCGGCCGCCCCGAACTGACCGGGCTGCGCTCCTACTTGGCCGACTCCTCCTCGGCCGGGTCGGGAATGATGATCCTGGAATACAGCGCCGCCTCCGCCCTCTCCGAGATACAGGCGTGCGCCGCTCCGGCCGTGCTCGGGCACGTGGTGCTGTCCCAGGGCATGGAGGAGGCGGCGACCTTCGCGACCCAGGCGGCCCGCAAGTCGTTGCGCCTTGCGCAGGCCTACCGTCTGGTCCTGGCCTGCGAACTCGTGGCCGCCGTACGGGCGTTGCGGCTGCGGGGCACGCCGCCGACTCCGGACACGGCGGCGGGTCGCGGTTACGTGCGCGCGGCGGCGGTCCTGGACCCGGACACGCGGGACCGCCCCCTCACGGACGATGTGACGAGGGCGGCGGCCCTGCTCGACGAGTTCGCGGAACTCACCGGCGACGGCTGAGAGGCCTCCGACCGGCGAAGCCGCTCCGGACCCGGAGCGGCGCCGGACCCGGACCACCCAGTCCGGCGCCGGCACGGAGCCGACACCGGTGCCGGTGCGGACCATCCAGGCCGGCGGCGGCCCCGTCCCGGTGCCCCCGTGCCCCCTGGTGGGTCCCGTCAGTTCCGCGCGCCCGGAGGGGCGGCCCCCGCGTCGGCCGTCGCGGCGGAACCGGCGGCGGTATCGACATCGGCATCGGCACCGCCGCTCACGGTCCGCCCCCGAGGCCCGGGGAGCGCCGGACGGTCGTGCCGCGCCTGCTGGGGACGAGGAGTGCGGCCGGTGCGGCGGCGAGCCCCCGGCTTGCGGGAGGCAGGTGGACCTCGAACACCGCGAACTCACCGCTCCGTCGCCAAGTGCCGCCGCGGCAAGAGAACTTCGAACTGCATTCTGTATACTGTCGCCCACCAATGGCCCCGGTTCGGAGGCGACATGGACGAGCTCGATCCCGAGGTGGTGCTGGGCATGGCCGCCCAGGCGCCCGACGGTGTAGTGATCATCGACAGTGAAGGGCTGATCCGCTACTGGAACCGGGGGGCCGAGCGTATCTTCGGTTTCTCGGCGGCCGAGGTGGACGGCCGGAGCCTGGACGTCATCATCCCGGAGAAGCATCGTCGTCGTCATTGGGACGGCTTCCGCACCGCCGTGGAGAAGGGCGCCACCAAGTACGGCGAGGCGGACCTCCTCACGGTTCCCGCGCTGGCGGCGGACGGCAGGACCCTCTCCATCGAGTTCAGCGTGGTGCTGCTGGCCGGGAACGACACCGCCTCCTACGTGGGGGCGGTCATCCGCGACGTCACCGCACGGCGCGCCAGGGAGCGGGAGTCGATGCGGCGACGCCCCGAGACCGGCGCGGACCGCGCGATCGTCTGATCGTCGGCAGAATCGGGGGTGCCTGTCGCCCGCTCGACGCCCGAGTGCCCTGCGGACGGACGCCGTTCGCAGGGCACTCGGGTGTGGGCGTGCGGGGTCAGGCGACGACCTTGCCCTCGTGCAGCCTGCGGATGGCGTCCGCGTCGTAGCCGAGGTCCGCGAGCACCTCGTCGGTGTGCTCGCCGAGCAGTGGCGCGCCGGTGATCTCGGGCTTGAAGCCGGAGAACTTGATCGGGCTGCCCACCGTCAGATAGGTGCCGCGCTCCTTCTGCTCGACCTCGACGATCGTGCCGCTCCTGCGCATGTCCGGGTCCTCGGCGAGCTCCTTCATGCTGAGCACCGGCGCGCACGGCACCTCGAAGGTGCGCAGGATGTCGACGGCCTCGTACTTGGTCTTGTCCGCCAGCCACTTCTCGATCTCGCCGAAGATGTCCATGATGTGCGGCTGGCGCGCCAGGGCGGTGTCGTACTCCGGGTCCTCGGCCCACTCCGGGCGGCCGATGGCCTCGCAGGTGCGGACCCAGTTCTGCTCCTGGACGGTGAAGTAGATGTAGGCGTTGGGGTCGGTCTGCCAGCCCTTGCACTTCAGGACCCAGCCGGGCTGTCCGCCGCCACCGGCGTTGCCCCCGCGCGGCACCGCGTCGCCGAACTCGCCGTTCGGGTACTGCGGGTACTCCTCCAGGTAGCCGACGCGCTCCAGGCGCTGCTGGTCGCGCAGCTTGACCCGGGTCAGATTGAGCACGGCGTCCTGCATGGACACCGAGACCTTCTGGCCGACCCCGGTCGCGTTGCGCTGGATGATCGCGGTCAGCAGGCCGATCATCAGGTGCATACCGCTGTTGCTGTCACCGAGCGCCGAGCCGCTGATGGTGGGCGGCCCGTCCCAGAACCCGGTGGTGGACGCGGCGCCGCCGGCGGCCTGGGCGACGTTCTCGTAGACCTTGAGGTCGTTCCACTTCGAGTCGTCGTTGAACCCCTTGACGGAGCCGAAGATCAGCCGCGGGTTGAGCGCGTGGATGTGGTCCCAGCCGAGGCCCATCCGGTCCATGGCACCCGGCGCGAAGTTCTCCACCAGGAGGTCGGCCTCGCGGATCAGTTTCTCCATGACCTCCTTGCCCTCGGGGGACTTGGTGTCGATGGCGAGGGACCGCTTGTTGCTGTTCAGCATGGTGAAGTAGAGGGCGTCGAGGTCGGGGATGTCACGGAGTTGACGGCGCGTCACATCTCCTCCGCCGACGCGCTCGACCTTGATGACATCGGCGCCGAACCAGGCGAGCAGCTGTGTGCACGCGGGGCCGGCCTGGACGCCGGTGAAGTCGATCACCTTGATTCCGGCGAGCGGCTTTTCACTCATGGTGGATTCCTTCTCGTGAATGATCTCGGTGCGGAAGTCGGCCGTGCGCACGTCGGCTGCATGCAGGTCGGCTGTATGCAAGTCGGTTATGTGAGCCGGGAGTTCGGGCTCACTTGCCGGCCGGCGCGATGTTGCCGACCGTGATGCCCTTCGGGTTCAGGTGCGCGATGTGGCCGCTCTCCGTCCCGGCGGAGGGGTCGATCACGCAGTCGATGAGCGCCGGGCCGCCGGAGGCGAGTGCCTCGGTGAGGGCCGCGGTGACCTCGGCGGGGGTGGTGGCGCGGTAGCCCTTGCCGCCGAACGCCTCGATCATCCGGTCGTGCCGCGCCGCGAGCATGAGGGTGGTCGGCGAGGGGGCGTCGTCGAGGGGGTTGACGTCGTCACCGCGGTACACGCCGCCGTTGTTCATGACGACCGTGACGACGGGCAGTTTGTAGCGGCAGATCGTCTCCAGTTCCATGCCGCTGAACCCGAAGGCGCTGTCGCCCTCGACGGCCACGACCGGGGCACCGCTCTCGACGGCGGCGGCGATCGCGTAGCCCATGCCGATGCCCATGACACCCCAGGTGCCGCTGTCGAGGCGGTGCCGCGGCACGTGCATGTCGATGACGTTGCGCGCGATGTCCAGCGCGTTCGCGCCCTCGTTGACGATGTACGTCTCCGGGCGCTCGTGCACGACATCGCGTACGGCCTTCAGAGCGCCCATGAACTGCATGGGCCGCGGATCCGCCTTCAGCCGCTCGGCCATCTTCGCCACGTTCCGCGCCGAACGCGCGGCCAGTTCCTCGCGCCAGGCGGCGGGCGACGCGATCCGGCCGGGCTTGGCCCGCTCGGCTATCGCGTCGAGCACCGACTCGATGTCTCCGACGAGCGGGGCCGCGATGGGCTGGTTGCTGTCCATCTCCCTGGCCTCGATGTCCACCTGGATGAACCGGGCGTTCGGGTTCCACTGCGGCGCCTCGCCGTGGTTCAGCAGCCAGTTGAGGCGGGCGCCGACGAGCATCACGACATCGGCCCTCTTCAGGGCCAGCGAACGGGCGGTGGCCGCCGACTGCGGGTGGTCGTCGGGCAGCAGGCCCTTGGCCATCGACATCGGGATGTAGGGAATGCCCGTGGACTCGACGAACTCGCGGACGCGGTCGTCGGCCTGCGCGTACGCGGCACCCTTGCCGAGCACCACCAACGGCCTTTCGGCGCCCGCGAGAAGCTCGATCGCGCGGTCGACCGCCTCGGGTGCCGGCAGTTGGCGCGGCGCGGGGTCGACGAGCCGGCTCAGCGTCCTCGCTCCGGCCTGCGCGTCCATGACGGAACCGAGCACCGCGGCGGGGATGTCCAGATACACACCGCCCGGACGTCCTGAGACCGCGGTGCGCAGCGCGCGGGCGATGCCCCGGCCGATGTCCTCCACGCGGCCCACCCGGTAGGCGGCCTTGCAGAACGGCTGCGCCGCGGCGAGCTGGTCCATCTCCTCGTAGTCGCCCTGTCTGAGGTCGACCAGGTGCCGCTCGCTGGAGCCGGAGATCTGGACCATGGGGAAGCAGTTGGTGGTGGCGTTGGCCAGCGCGACCAGACCGTTGAGGAAGCCCGGCGCGGACACGGTCAGGCAGATGCCGGGCCGCTTGGTGAGGTAGCCGGCGGCCGCGGCGGCATGGCCCGCGTTGCTCTCGTGCCGGAAGCCGATGTAGCGGATGCCGCGCGCCTGCGCGAGGCGGGCCAGGTCGGTGATCGGAATGCCGACGACCCCGTACACGGTGTCGACGTCGTTCATCCTCAGCGCGTCGACGACCAGGTGGTACCCGTCGGTGAGCTCGGTCTGCACGTCGGCGTTCGCCACGGTCTCCGGTGTCGAGGGGGCGGTCATGGTCCGAGGTCCTCCTTGGGCGGGTCCTGTCGGCGCGGCTGCTCCTCCCACCTTGCGCAGCCCGCTCGCCCGCGTCCAAGACCGATCGACGACCAGCCGATAGACAACGCTTATCGACGGCGGGTCCGGCCTCACAACTCCCTTGACGGGCAACCGCTGTCGGCCGTTCGCCAGTACACATGCGACATGCGACATGCGGCGCGCGCCGCCGCAGGATCGAGGGCCCGCGCGGCTTGAGCTCGACGCCGAGCTGCCGCACACCGGCGAGGGCGGTGCTCGACCGGCACGCGGTGGCGGCCCGGTACGTTCATCGACGGGACGCCTGGTCCCGCGCCGGCCGCCGGCTCAGCGCACGCGGCGCTCGTGCCGCCGGCTCAGCGCACGCGGCGCTCGTGCGACAGGGGCTGCCCGAAGAAGTCGTCCAGCGCCAGGCCCGTCGCCGCGCTGACGAAGGCCCGCGCGGCGACCGAACCGGGGGTCGCCGCGTGGATCGCCACCGAGACCTGGGCGCCCGCCTCCGGGTCGACCAGCGGCAGCGCTCGCGTCCTGCCGACCACCGGCATCGCGCGCAGCCAGGTGTGCGGAACGATGCTGGCCCAGTCGCCGCCGCCGACATGCGCGTAGAGCGCCGCGATGGAGTCCGTCTCCACCTGGGGCGTCACCACGAAGCCCTTGTCCGCGAAGACCCTGTCGATGATCTGGCGGATGCGCATGTCGGGGGTCAGCAGTGCGAGCGGCAGTTGGGCCGCGTCCGCCCATGTCATGGTGGAGGTCTGGGACATGAGCTGGTCGTCCGAGACCAGCAGCATGTACCTCTCCTGGTACAGCGGGACCACCTGAAGGCCTTCCTGGTCGCCCGGGTCGAAATGGGCGATGGCCACGTCCAGCTCGAAGTCGCGCAGCTGGCGGTGGAGTTCCTTCGTCGACAGGCGCGAGCGGACCTGCACCTTGGCCAGCGGATGCGCCGCGCAGAACGCGGCCACCGGCATCGCCAGCGTCGTGGAGGCCGTGGGGTCCGTCCCGAGGCGGAGCGTCCCGGTGATGCCCGACTGCACGGCGGCCACCTCGGCCTTGAACGCGTCCTGCTCGGCGAGGATCCGCTTGGCCCATACGACGAGCCGTTCGCCTTCGGGGGTGAGTCCCTGGTAGTTGTGCCCGCGGTTGATGAGTGTGACGTTCAACTCCCGCTCCAGCTTGGCGATCGCCGCCGAGAGCGCGGGCTGCGAGACGTAGCAGGATTCCGCGGCCCGCGCGAAGTGCCGCTCCCTGGCCACCGCCACGAAGTACTCGAGCTGCCGGAACAGCATGAACGACTCCTCTCCCGCCCGCGCCGCGCCCCGCACCGCGCCCCGCGCTTCGGCACCGACCGGCCCGGCCGATCGGCCCGGCTGGCAGGCTCGCCGGCCGGCCCGCCGGCCCAGTGATCGTCCCGAGCCTACCCAGCGGTCCCGTCACGCCACCCGCCGCGCGCGGCCGCGCTCAGCGCAGGAGCCGAACCGCCGCGATCACCAGCGGATGCAGCCCGTCGGCTCCGGCGTCGGCGTGCGCGAGGAGCCGGGAGCGCATACGTGGGTCCCAGAACCGGGCGATGTGGCCCGCGATCGCCTCGGCGGCCGACGCCCCCGGCAGATGGCCGAGATTCACGGCTATGTCGTTCGCCATCCGGCGTTCCGGCGGACCGCTCGCGGTCATCTCGGTCCACCGCCCGTGAGTACGTCGTCCACGGCCCCCTCCGACGTCTCGTCCCCCGCCGGCTCCGGCGTCTCGTCCCCCGCCCGCTCCGGCGTCTCGCCGTGGGCCCGATCCGGCGTCCGGTCGCCCTGCCCGAGCGGATGGACGAGCCCGACCTGTACGGCGGTCACCTTGTACTCGGGGCAGTTGGTCGCCCAGTCCGAGTTCTCGGTGGTCACCACGTTGGCACCGGTCACGGGGTGGTGGAACGTGGTGTAGACGACGCCGGCCGGCATCCGGTCGGAGATCGCCGCGCGCAGTGTCGTCCGCCCCACCCGGCTGGCCAGCGTCACCAGCGAGCCGTCGGTGATGCCACGCACCTCGGCGTCGTGCGGGTGCAGTTCCAGAATGTCCTCGGGATGCCAGGCGACGTTGCCGGTGCGCCGGGTCTGCGCGCCGACGTTGTACTGGCTGAGGATGCGCCCGGTGGTGAGCACCAGCGGGAAGCGCCGGGTGCTGCGTTCGTTGGTCGGCACATACGCGGTGACGACGAACCTGCCTCTGCCGCGCACGAATTCGTCCACATGCATCACCGGTGTCCCCTCAGGAGCGGAGGCGTTGCACGGCCACTGCACGCTGCCCAGCTTGTCGAGCACGTCGAAGGAGACGCCGGTGAACGTCGGGGTGACGGAGGCGATCTCCTCCATGATCCGGCTCGGATGGTCGTACGTCATCGGGTAGCCCATGGCGGTGGCGATCTCGCACACGATCTGCCACTCGTGCTTGCCCGTCTTCGGCTTCATCACGGCGCGCACCCGGTTGATCCGGCGCTCGGCGTTGGTGAACGTGCCGTCCTTCTCCAGGAAGGACGCGCCGGGCAGGAAGACATGCGCGAACTTGGCGGTCTCGTTGAGGAACAGGTCCTGGACGACGACGAGTTCCATCGCTTCGAGCGCGGCGGTGACGTGCTGGAGGTTGGGGTCGGACTGGGCGATGTCCTCGCCGTGCACGAACAGTCCGCGGAAGGTGCCGTCGATCGCGGCGTCGAACATGTTGGGGATGCGCAGTCCCGGTTCGGCGAGGAGGGTGCCGCCCCACAGGTTCTCGAACACCTCGCGCACGGCGTCGTCGGACACATGGCGGTAGCCCGGCAGTTCGTGCGGGAAGGAGCCCATGTCGCAGGAGCCCTGCACGTTGTTCTGCCCGCGCAGCGGGTTGACCCCGACGCCGTCGCGGCCGATGTTGCCGCACGCCATGGCCAGGTTGGCCATTCCCATGACCATGCTCGAACCCTGGCTGTGCTCGGTGACGCCGAGGCCGTAGTAGATGGCTCCGTTCGGTGCGGTCGCGTACAGCCGTGCGGCGGACCGCAGTTGGGCGGCGGGGACGCCACTGATCTCCTCGGTGGCCTCCGGGCTGTTCTCGGGCCGGGCGATGAACTGGGCCCACTCGTCGAACCCTTCGCACCTGCGGTCCACGAAGGAGCGGTCGACCAGGCCCTCGGTGACGACGACATGTGCCATGGCGTTGACGACGGCGACGTTGGTGCTGGGCCTGAGCTGGAGGTGGTGCGCGGCCTCGATGTGCGGGGAGCGCACCAGGTCGATGCGGCGGGGGTCGACGACGATCAGCTCCGCGCCCTCGCGCAGGCGCCGCTTCATCCGCGAGGCGAACACCGGGTGCCCGTCGGTGGGGTTGGCGCCGATCACCATGATGACGTCGGCCTCCGCCACGGAACGGAAGTCCTGGGTGCCGGCCGACTCGCCGAAGGTCTGCTTGAGTCCGTATCCCGTCGGGGAGTGGCAGACGCGGGCGCAGGTGTCCACGTTGTTGTTGCCGAACGCCGCGCGCACCATCTTCTGGACGACGTAGACCTCTTCGTTGGTGCACCGCGACGAGGAGATCGCGCCGATCGAACTCGGCCCGTACCGGCGCTGGATGTCCCGCATCCGCCGGGCGACGGTGCCGATCGCCTCGTCCCACTCGACCTCGCGCCAGGGATCGGTGATCCTTTCGCGGACCATGGGCTTGAGCACCCGGTCGGGGTGGGTGGCGTAACCGAAGGCGAAGCGGCCCTTCACGCAGGAGTGGCCCTCGTTCGCTCCGCCGTCCTTGTACGGCACCATCCGCACGAGTTCGTCGCCGCGCAGCTCGGCCTTGAAGGAGCAGCCGACCCCGCAGTAGGCACAGGTGGTGACCACCGACCGGGTCGGCATGCCGAGTTCGACCACCGACTTCTCCTGGAGCGTGGAGGTCGGGCAGGCCTGGACGCAGGCCCCGCAGGAGACGCACTCCGAGTCCATGAACGTCTCGGCGGCGCCGGGCGAGACCTTGGAGTCGAAGCCACGCCCCTCGATGGTGAGGGCGAACGTGCCCTGTACCTCGCCGCAGGCGCGCACGCAGCGGGAGCAGGCGATGCACTTGGAGGGGTCGAAGTCGAAGTACGGGTTGGACGTGTCCTTCTCGGCGTCGAGGTGGTTCTCCCCCTCGTACCCGTAGCGCACCTGCCGCAGGCCCACCACGCCCGCCATGTCCTGCAGTTCGCAGTCGCCGTTGGCCGGACAGGTCAGACAGTCGAGCGGATGGTCGGAGATGTACAGCTCCATGACTCCCTGGCGGAGCTTCTCCACCTTCGGAGTCTGGGTGCGTACCGTCATCCCGTCCGCCACCGGGGTGGTGCAGGAGGCCGGGGTGCCCCGCCTGCCGTCGATCTCCACGACGCACAACCGGCAGGAGCCGAACGGCTCCAGGCTGTCGGTGGCGCACAGTCTGGGTATGTCGACGCCGGCCAGCGCGGCGGCCCGCATCACGGACGTGCCCTCGGGGACGGCCACCGCCAGCCCGTCCACCTCGACCGAGGCCGTGGCCTCGCCGGGCCGTTCCGGGGTTCCGAAGTCGGGTTCCTTGAGCAGTGTCATGCCGTGCCCTCCGTCCTTGTGCCGCTCGGCTGCCGGGAGTCGGCCCCCTGCCCCGGTTCCCGGGCGAGGAAGTCGTCGGGAAAGTGGGTGAGGGCGCTGCGTACGGGCATCGGTGTCAGCCCGCCCATCGCGCAGAGCGAACCGTCGGTCATCAGGTCGCACAGATCCCCGAGGAGCGCCAGGTTCTCGTCCCGGTACCGGCCGGCCACGATCTTGTCGATGACCTCGACGCCGCGTACCGAACCGACCCTGCACGGCGTGCACTTGCCGCACGACTCCGCCGCGCAGAACTCCATCGCGAACCGCGCCTGGGCGGCCATGTCGACGGTGTCGTCGAAGACGACGACCCCGCCGTGGCCGACCATCGCCCCGGCCGCCGCGAAGGCCTCGTAGTCCATCGGCAGGTCGAACATCGACGTCGGCAGATAGGCGCCGAGCGGCCCGCCGACCTGCACCGTGCGCACCGGGCGCCCGGTGAACGTGCCGCCGCCGTAGTCCTCGACGAGTTCGCGCAGCGTGACGCCGAACGCGGTCTCGACGATGCCGCCGTGCGCGATGTTGCCGCCGAGCTGGAAGACCTGGGTGCCGCGTGAGCGTTCGACGCCGAGTTCCTGGTACGCCCGCGCGCCGGAGGCGAGCACGACGGGGACCGTCGCGAGGGTGAGGACGTTGTTCACCACCGTCGGTCTGCCGAACAGGCCCTCGATCGCGGGGATCGGAGGCTTGGCGCGTACGGTGCCGCGCTTGCCCTCCAGGCTCTCCAGCATGGAGGTCTCCTCGCCGCAGATGTACGCGCCGCCGCCGACGCGGACGTGCAGCTCGAAGTCGAGCGCGGAGCCGAGGACGCCCTTGCCGAGCCAGTCGTGCTCGCGCGCGATGTCGATGGCCGCCCGCATGGTGGCGACCGCGTCCGGGTACTCCGAGCGGATGTAGAGGTAGCCCTCGCTCGCGCCGACCGCGTGCGCGGCGATCGTCATGCCCTCGATGAGCATGAACGGGTCGCCCTCCATGACCATCCGGTCGGCGAAGGTGCCGCTGTCGCCCTCGTCGGCGTTGCAGCAGACGAACTTCAGGTCGTCCGCGCAGTCGAGCACGGTCTTCCATTTGACGCCGGCCGGGAACCCCGCGCCGCCCCTGCCGCGCAGTCCGGACGCGGTGACCTCGGCGACCACGTCCGCGGGCGGGCGGTGCAGCGCGGCGCGCAGCCCCGCGAGTCCGCCGTGCGCCAGGTAGTCGTCCGTGGACAGCGGGTCGGTGACGCCGACCCGGGCGAAGGTGACCCGGTTCTGCCGTGCCAGCCAGGGGAGTTCGTCCACGACGCCGAGCCGCAGTGGATGGCCGGCGCCGTCGAGCATGCCCGCGGCGAGCAGGTCCTCGACGTCGGACGGGGCGACGGGGCCGTATCCGACACGGCCGTGCGGGGTCACCACCTCGACGAGGGGTTCCAGCCAGAGCATCCCGCGTGATCCGTTGCGTACGACGTCGAGGGCGAAGTCCCCGCGGGCGGCCGCCTGTCGCAGGGCGTCCGCGACGTCGTCCGCGCCGACGGACCGGGCGGCCGAGTCCCGGGGGACGTAGACCGTGGCCACGGGGTGCGCGGTGTCGTTCATGACGAGGCCGTCCCGTCGAGGAGCGAGCCCAGCCGGGCCGGGCCGACCCGTCCGTACAGCCGGCCGTTCACCTCGACGGAGGGGCCGAGCGCGCAGTTGCCGAGACAGAAGACCTGCTCGACGGTCACGGCACCGTCCGCGGTCGTCTCCCCGAGCGTCAGTCCGGACTCGCGGGCGTAGGCGACCAGGCCGTCGGCGCCGAGCGCCTGGCAGGCCTCGGCCCGGCAGATGCGCACGGTGGTGCGCCCGGCGGGCTCGCGGCGGAAGTCGTGATAGAAGGTCACCACTCCGTGGACGTCCGCCCGGGAGAGGTTGAACTCGTCCGCGAGTACCGGAATCGCCTCTTGCGGCACATGACCCAACTCGTCCTGTACGGCATGGAGTACGGGCAGCAGCGCACCGCGCTGACCCCGATGACCGGCCGCCGCGCTCCGGACCACGCTCTCGACCGTCACGTCACTCGCGCTGGTCGTCATGATCACTCCGCCTTCCGTCACGCGGGTCCCCGACGCTGCTCGCGGGAGACTGACACTACCCCATACAGGCTTCTGTATACAGAACTCAATCCAGCTCAATCGCGGTCACGGGCACGGGACTTGCCCGAGCGGGATCACCGACGGGTCGGCGGGCGACCGGGCAGCGTACGCCTGCGACCTGCTCGAAGGCCGACGGCGGGCGACGCGGATGGCATCCCCGCCGACCGGGGACCGGACCGAAGCTCCCGCCATCCTGCATACCAAAACCTGTATGCTGACGCAGCCGTCGGCGACCCTCTCGGCGGCCACCTCTTGGCAGAGCCGTCGGCCCCGCGGGCCCGGTGGCAGAACGGGGCTCCCATGCGTGAGGCACTCACGGCCGCCGCGTCCCGGCGCGTCACCCGCCCGGCGCCACTGCGGCAGGCCGTGTACGACGCCCTGACCGAGCTGATCGTCAGCGGCTCCCTCAAGCCCGGCCAGCACCTCGTCGAGGCCGAACTCGCGGAGCATCTCGGGGTCAGCCGCCAGCCCGTACGCGAGGCGCTGCAACGACTGCAGACCGACGGCTGGGTCGATCTGCGCCCGGCCCAGGGCGCCTTCGTCCACTCTCCCACCGAGCAGGAGGCCGCCCAACTCCTGGGTGTCCGCGCGGTCCTCGAGACCTACTCGGCCCAACTCGCCGCCCAGCAGGCCAAGCCCGAGGACGTCGAACGACTCTGGGAGTTGCACCAGGAAGGCGTCGACGCCCTCGCCGCGAGCGATGTCGAGCGACTGGTCTCGGCCAACACCGCCCTGCACGCCTTCATCACCTCCATCGCCGACAACGCCGTACTCGCCGAACTGATCGTGGGCGTCAGCCAGAAGGTGCGCTGGTACTACACGCCGATCGCCCGGCCCCGCGGCAAGGAGGCCTGGAACGAGCACGCCCAGCTCATCAGAGCCATCGCCAAGGGGGACGCGGACCGGGCCGGCGAGGTCATGCGCAAGCACACCGAGCGCACCACCGGCTTCTATCGCAAGCAGCTCGCCGCCGGGACGAACCAGGACTGACCGAACGGGCCCTCGCGCAGGCACAGGGCTCATCGCGCCGTCCGCCGGGTCACCTCGTCGGGCGGGCCCGGGTTCACATCCACGCGAGGGAGCCGGCGGGACGCCCGGCCGGAGCCGGGAGGAAGTTCCTCGGCTCGGGGCCGAGGGGTGTCGACACCGGATCCGTGGACGCGGGCGCCGGATCCGTGGACGCCGACGCCGGACCCGCGGGCGCCGGACCCCTGGACGTGGGCGCCGGACCCGATGACACCGACGTCGGACCCAAGGACGTCATCACCGAGCCCCAGGACGTCATCGCCGATGACGGCCCTCAGCTCCAGCAGCCACGGCCGCACCGCGCGCGACAGGGTGCCGAGCCCTCCGCCGTCCCGTCCGAGCATCACGTCGGCGGGCACCAGTACCGGATCCGCGCACAGAGTGGAAGTCGCGCTGCCACCGGGCCCTCCCCCGCCGGGCCTGGCCGGCACGAACAGATCGGGGGCCTGCGCCGGAACCACCCACAGCGTCAGGCCGTCCGGCCCGGCGAGCGGCCGCGAGGACCAGAGGTAGCTGTCGGCCTCGCCCGCCGCGACCACCCGCCGCTTGCGACCCCGCAGGGCGACCACATCGGCGAACCGGCCCGCGACCGAGCACGACGTCCCGGACACGGCCTCCGCCCCCGGCTCACCGGGGCCGCCCTCGTCCAGGGCGAGGCCGACGAGGTGACGCCCGGCGACGATCTCGCCGCGCACCCAGGAACCACCGCAGGCCTCGACGGCGGCGACCGCGGCGAAGTGGGACGCGAGCACGACGGCGGTCGCACGGCACACCCGCGCCGCCCGCTCGACCACGTCCGCGGCCTCCGGCAGTCCGAGGCCGCCGCCACCGAACTGCTCAGAGACGGTGAGGCCGAGCAGCCCGGAGCGGCCGAGCGCCGTCACGGCGGCACGGGGGAATCTTCCTTCCCGGGCGGTCACTTGGGCGGAGGGCGCGACGACTTCGGCCAGGACCGCGGCGAGAGAAGTGCGGTAGGACACGGGGGTGACCCTCTCCTCAGGAACGCCCTCACGGGAATTGCATACAGTATGCCGACTGTCGTCAGGGTGCGCCATAGCACGCGGGGACGAATCCCCGGGGCGGCGACACCCACCCGCCTCCGACCCCACCGCACGGACGCGTGGACGACCTGACAGGGACTGCCCGCCCGGCCCGCCGGACGCGGGTGTGGCCCCTCGCCGCGGACGCCCTCCCGGCGACGGGCCCGGCGGCAAGGGGCACGACGGCTCAGCTTCTCGGGTCGATCTCCCGGAGCAACCCCGTCGTCACGTCGAAGACGAACCCGCGCACATCGTCGGTGTGCGGCAGGAAGGGAGAGGTGCGCACTCGCTGCATCGACTGCCGTACGTCCTGATCGACGTCACGGAAGGCCTCCACCGCCCAGGGGGGCCGCTGCCCGACCTCCATCTCCAGCTCGTGCCGGAAATCCTCGGTGAGACTCTGCAGGCCGCATCCGGTGTGGTGGATGAGTATGACGCTGCGGGTGCCGAGCGCGCGTTGACTGATCGTCAGGGAGCGGATCGTGTCATCGGTCACGACGCCACCCGCGTTGCGGACGGTGTGGCAGTCGCCCAGTTCGAGACCGAGCGCGGCATGGAGGTCGATCCGGGCGTCCATGCAGGCCACGACGGCAACCCGCTGGACGGGGCGGGCACCCATTCCGGGATCCACGAACCCGGCGGCATAAGCACGGTTGGCCGTCACGAGCCGGTCGATGACCGTCCCGTCGCCCGGAACACGGTCGGCGGACTGGGCGAGACGGGGTGCTGGAGTCGACATGGTGGCTACCTCACTCCGGTCGATATCGAAAAGACCACTCATCACGTCGCGAACACATGATCGCGGACACATGATCGCGGACACGTGATCACGGGCATACGGTCGCGGACATACGGTCGCGCCCACGGCAGGAACGCCGTGGACACGACCGCATCGGTGAGCATTCCCAGGGGATGCCTGCTCAGGCACCTTTCGCGGATCGGGTCACCCCGGGGACCGGGAGAACCGCGGAGGAGTCCTCCCACATTGTGCATACGGTATGCAGTGGTCGATGCTCTCGAACGCCGCCACTCCCTGTCCAGAGCGCGCCAGAACCGTCAAGGACCGCCGGTGGCCGCGAGATCCGTACAGCCTCGACATCGCGGGCGTCAGCGAGGTCACTGTTCGCCGGGTGGCCAACGGCGGTTCGGTCGTGGCACCCGCCACCCGGGGCAGGGCGCTCAGGGCGTTCGACATGCTGGGCTTGGAGCGCCCCGTCGGCGGCCGGAGCGAGCGAAGCAGGCCTATCCGCCGCCGGATGCCGAATCGGCCGGCGCATGAGCAGCGCGCTCACGAAGGCCTGCCGGGAGCTTCGCTCCGGGATCGGGCTCCGCCTCCGGCCGCGACCCCGCCCGGAGGCGGACACCGTCGTCCGGATCACCCACCGAGCGCCACCGGGCGGACAGCGCCCAGCCGGTGGCGGCGACCGCGGACGAGGCCAGGGCCGCCAGCATCAACGTCGTGTGGGATCCGGCGCTGTCCGCCGTCCGGGCGACCGGATTGGGGACGCCGAGCCGGTCGGCCAGCCAGCCGACGGCCGCCGTGGCGGTGAGCAGCGCGCCGCCCACCCGGAGCGCGGGCTGTGCCCGCAGCCGCGCGACGACCAGCAGTGCGGGCAGAGCCAGGCAGACCAGCAGGAGCTGGACCAGTTCGATGCCCAGGTTGAAGCCGAAGAGGCTGGACACGAGCTGTCCGGTGGACAGATGCATCTCGGCGAGCACGAAGGAGAACGCCATCCCGTGGCCGAGGCCGAAGACACCCGCCACCAAAGCTTCCCGGCCCGGGAACAGCGGGCGGATCGCGTGTACGGCGCCGACGAGGATGCTGGCGGCGATGAACGCCTCGACCGGCCGGCCGGGGATCTCCAGACGACCGAGGGCGGTGGCGGCCAGGGCGACGGAGTGGCCGACGGTGAAGGCGATCGTGATGCGGCCGACGCGCCCGAGCGCGACGCGGGCGCCGACCAGGCCGTGCCAGCGTCGCCCGACGGCCCGCAGCGGTGCGGGCAGGAGCAGGATGAGCAGGAACAACAGGTGGTCGGTGCCGGTGAGGATGTGCTCGCCGCCGAGTTCGGTCATGGCGAGAAAGCCGCGCCAGGCACTGCCGTTCCCCAGGTCGACGGTCAGGGGCGGGACCTTCATGTGCCGGATGTCGAGACCGACCGTGCCGACCTGGGTGGCTCCGCCGCCGACCCGGCCGGCGGCCCAGTCCTGCCGCACCGACACGAGCGTCACGTGGGTGACGACCTGATGGACGATCACGTCGTAGTTCAGGGTGAAGTGCCGCACGTCCCCGCCGGGTGGAGGGGTGAGCACGGCTTCGGCGACCAGCTCACGGTAGGGGCCGGTGGAGGTCTGCTCGGTGCGGCCGAGACTCAGCGAGCCGATACCGACCTGCCATGTCTCGCCGTGGAGGGTGACCGGGCGGATGTGCCGGCGGAGGTAGGCACGGACGGCGGTCGCCCTGGCGGGCGGGCCGGCAGGTTCGACGCTGTTCAGATCGATCCCGCTCGCCCGGGAGAGGTCGTCGACCGGCAGTTCCAGCCGCGCGGTGACCGACGCCTGGTGGACGTCGAGCCGGACCACCGAGTGCGGCATCGGGTGCGCGGCGGCCGGCGGCGCCCCGAGCAGGAGCGCCGCCGGTACCGCGATCGCGATCCCGGCCACCAGGCGTAGCGCTGTGGTCAGCCAGTTCCGCGATCGGGTCATGAGAAGGTGAACTCGCTTCCGTAGTCGCGGGTGTGGTCCCGGTACACCGTGTGGTAGTGGATCTGGTCCCGGAAGACGACGCCGCCCTGGCAGACGAACTCGATCCAGACGCCGGGGCCGTCGATCCGCACGTAGTCACCCCGGGCGTCAAGGCCGGTACCGCCGGAGTAGCCGACGTAGGTCTGGTTCAGCTCGTGCTCGTACGTCTTCATGAGCTGCTTCGCGGTGGCGTCGTCCACGTTGGCGACCCAGGGGTGGATCGCCTTGAGCACCAGTTGCTTCTGCTTGGGTGTGAGCGAGCTGACCGGGATGCCTTCCTTGGTCTCCGGGAACTGGCCGTCCTTGCCCGGGCCGAGGAGCACGTCGCTGAACGACTCGGACAGCTCGGCCTTGGTCAGCTGCTCCGCGTTCAGGCTGCCGGTCAGGGCGAGCAGTCCGTTCCGCTGCTTCGCCAGTGGGGTGTACGTGGTGCCGTCGTCCGCGGTCCACGTGCTCGGCTCGACCCCGATGAAGAACGGGCTGCCGCTCACCGGCTTGCCGTCCCGGTAGGTGAGGTTCACGGCGAGGTGGTGACCGCCGAAGTGCAACTGCCAGGCCCCGTCCGCCGAGGGAGTGCCCAGGAACGCCATGAAGTAGACGCCGCTGCCGTACCCGAACGCGCCGCCTCCGCCGCCAGGACCGCCGGGGCCACCGGACGGCGGGGTGCCCGTCGGCACGTCCGTGGCCGACGGGGCGTCGGTGGGCGACGAGCTCGGGTCCGCGGAAGCGGACGGGTCGGTCGAGGGCGTGCCCGACGCGCCGCTGGTGGGCGCCGGCGCGGAGGCGGAGCTGGAGTTCTGCGCCGCGTCGAGTACGTCGTCGGCCTTGATGATCTGCGTGACCTGGTCGTACCCGGATCCCTTGCCGCTGCCGGTCGCCACCTTCAACACCTTCATGGCGGCGGCTAGTTGAGTGTCCGTCAGCGAACCGAGCCCAATCCCGGGCCGACAGGACGAGCCGCACGGCAGGTTCGACCACGCCGTCGCGTTCGCCTCGGAGAAGTCCAGCAGCACCTCCGCCTGCTGGTCGGCGTCCAGCGTGTTCAGGAACGCATTGGCGGCACTGACCACGGCTTTCGCACCGGTGGCGTGCGCGTCGACCGGACGCTTGAAGCCCGCGGCCGATTTACCGGTCGGCACATCCGTCGAGGCATTTGCCACAGCAAAACCGCCGCCGACCAGCACGATCGCCGCGACGGCTCCGCCTATACCTCGCCAAGTCCGCAGCGTGCGCACTCGACGGGTTCTTTCTCTACTCACGAACCACTCCTTCGAACCTGGAATGACGTCCCGGCCGAACGGGCAGCGCCCATCGGCCGACTTCGAGATCGCTGTGTCCGCATGAATACCGGACAATTACCCACACCTACGGACCGCTCGTCAGCGGTTGAGGGCAGGACCGAAAAGCACGACAGGCATCCGGCCGCCTCCGTGCAATTGTTGACAACATTATCAACGTTCTTACTGAAATCTCAATGCACTGTCAGATGGACAGGGCATTCTTGAGTCACGCACAGAATGGCGTGAATTCGAAGAATTTGCTTATGTATTTGACAGGCTTCTCTTATCGCGCGAATAGGGTTTCCTGTTATCGCGACCGAACACGCACTCGGCGAGGTCCCGAGGTCACCCGGTTTCCAGCCGGTCCGCGAGACCGTCGAGCTCACGGATTTCGGCGGCGGCCTCCGCCTCCCGGGGGCTGTTCAGCTCACCGAGTCCCGTGCGGGCGGCGAGCAGGGTCTCGCGGGCCTCCTGATATCGGGCCAGCCGGCGCAGCACCAGCCCGAGATCGAGCCGGGCCGGTTCGCTCCAGGCAGGCATCGTCGTGGCCTCGAAGCAGGCAAGGGCCTCCCGGAGCGGTGGTTCGGCCTCGCTCCAGCGGCCCAGGGCCGCGAGGTCGTTGCCGATCTCCTGCCGGGATGTCGCCCGGTACATCGCGATCAGTTCCGTCGGCTGCCCCGGCGTCCCGGCGTTGCAGATGGCCTCGCAACGCCGGTGTATGGCCAGCGCCTCCTCGGCCTGGCCGTACTGGCGCAGATAGGTGCCCAGGGTGTTCAGAACCGTCAGCCTGCCGAGGCGACCCGGCAGGGATGCCTCGGCACCGAGGCAGGCGGCCGCCTCGCGGAGCCGGTCGAGGGCCTCGCTGATCCGGCCGAGCCGGTTCAGCGCCCCCGCTCCGTAGCCCAGCGCCCAGCCCACCAGGACCCTGTCCTCGATCGCCCGAGCCACCTCCAAGGCGGCGTCGGCGGCCGCCAGAGCCGCGTGGTGGTCGTAGACGCAGAGGTTGTAGGACCAGGCCAGGTAGTTCAGGTGGACGGCTTCGGCCCGCCGGTCCCCCAGCGCACGGGCCGAGTCGACGGCGCGCTGGAAGACTTCCACCCACAGCTCCCAGTGCTGGTTCACGTCGGAGAACCAGTGCATGGCCTCGGCCGCGTCCACGACCTGCCGGTGCCATCCGGCGGCGTGGGCACGGCGCAACGCGGCGAGCCATTGGGGGCGCTCGGCCTCCAGCCACACGCGGGCCCCCTCACGGTCGGCGGGCGCGCCGGCGGGGTCGGGATCGCCTTCGGGACTGTCGCCACGGTGGTCGACATCGAAGTGGAGCGCGGCCGCGGTCGCGCGGCGCAGCATCCACCGTGCGGCCCTGTCCTGGACCGCGTCGCACGCGGCGGTGCCGTCCTCGGCGGTCGACCGTTCGGCGGCGAACAGCTTGAGAAGGTCGTGTAATCGGTAGCGCTCGGTGGCGGCGTCGGAGTGCAGGAGCCCGGCGTCGGCCAGGTCCTCCGCGTATCGGGCCGCCTGGACGAGGGGTATCTCGGCCAGCAGGGCGGCGGTCTCGGGGCTGAAGTCGGGCCCCGCAGCCAGTGTGGCGCGGCGCAGAACTCGCCTGTGTGCCGGGGACAGTTGCCGGTACGACAACGCGAAGGCGGCCCGCACCTGAAGGCCGCCGGCCTTGAGTGCGTCCAGGCGGCGCCCTTCCTGAGCGAGCTGCGCGGCCAGCCGCCCGAGGTGTTCATGGGGTCTGCCGACGAGACGCTGCCCGGCGATACGCAGTGACAGCGGGAGATAGCCGCACAGGTCGGCGATGTCGCGGGCGGCCTGGGGTTCCTGCTGGACCCGTCGGGCGCCGACGACCCTGGTCAGCAGTTCGATCGCCTCCTCCCGGCGCAGCAGCCCCAGTTCGGTTCGGTGGACGGATTCGAGACCGGCCAGCGTGTGGCGGCTGGTGACGATCGTCAGCGAGGGGCCGGTTCCGGGTAGCAGGGGGCGGACCTGTTCCTCGTCCGAGACGTTGTCCAGCAGGAGCAGCAGGCGTCGGTCGCGGATCACGGACCGGAGAAGTCCTGACCGGTCGTCGGTTCCGGCCGGGATCGCGCTGTCGGCCACGCCCACCGCGCGCAGGAGGCGGGCGAGCGCGTCGCGTGCCGTGGTGGGCTCCGGGTCCATTCCGTGCAGGTCGAGGGCGAACTGCCCGTCCGGGAAGTGCGGTTTGAGGCGGTGCGCGGCGCGCACGGCGAAGGAGGTCTTGCCGAGGCCGGGTTGCCCCGAGACCAGGACGACCGGCGGGTGGGCGGGGTCGGTTTCCCGTACCAGGGCGAGCAACCGGTCGAGAGCGGCGCCCCGGGCGGTGAAGTCCTGGAGGTCACGCGGCAGGGCCAGGGCGTGGTGGGAATCGCCCCCTGTGCTCGAACGGGGGCGGGGCCGTCCGAGGCTGGCGGCCCGCTCCAGCCGGGCGGTGGCGGCGGAATCCAGCCCGAGAGCGTCGGCGAGGGCCTCCACGGTGCGGCGCTGCGGCCCCCGGGCCCGGCCGCGTTCCAGATCCGCCAGCGCGCGGACGCTCACTCCTGCCGCGTGGGAGAGGCTCTCCTGGCTGAGCCCGGCGCGGGCGCGCAGTTCACGCAACTGCTGCCCGAGGTCTCCCGCGGTCGGTATACCGGTTTCCATGGTGCATGTCTCTCGATCGGCCTGATATAGAACGGATTCGATCTTCCGGCAGAAGTATGGCGGACGGTATTTCCGCCGGTGGAACCGCCTGGTAAGAGGTGCGCGGCCATGGTCGACTGGGATTCGAGTCCGCGGGGATTTCTCCTCGGGGGCGTTGTTGCGTCAAGGCACGGGTGTCCACGGCTGGCGACCGTTTTCCCGGGACACCGCGCCTTCCGCTCGTCCGTGCGGGTACGGGGTGGCCTTCGCCACGAGGTGCCGGCAAGCGCACGGCCGGGCATCGGAAGACCAGGGGAGAAGACATGGGTATGCACGAGGGCCGGGTCGATGTGCCGAGGCGCCGGGTTCTCGCCACCTGGGCGTGCACCGCGGCGACCGCGCCGACGCGGAACACCGCGTGGGCGACCGGGGCTTCGGCGACCACGACGACGTCGGCCGTCGTCCACCCCCCTCTGTCGTGGCCGTTGGACGACGCGAGTGTGATCGCCTACTCCAGCGGGGTTGCGTGCTCATGAACGAAGCGCCACGGTCGAGAAGACGGGCGGCGAATATCTCCGTGACCGCCCCGACTCTTTGCAATACGCGGGTGAACTCTCCCCGCGATCGGCTCGGTTGAGGCCGTTCTCCGGTCCGGCCGGTTTCGTGGCAGGCCCCCTCGACGGGCTGCTCGCCGTGGATTCCCCTTGTCTGATTCCGCCTTATGGGGACTCACGGAAACGTAAGCGGGCATTGCTCTGGCTCCGATGCCCACATCTGTACTGAGATCAGGATGGCAAGTGTCCGGTATTGCTGGTTGGCTTGATTGGGAACGCGACCTTCGGGAGTCCCGACTGACCGTGGCCCACCTGGGTTCCTCCCTCGTCACCCGCGCACAGGGTGGCCCGGGCATCTGGCAGCGCGAGCACATCGCACTGGTACGACGCGCGTTGGCCACGGACGAGGTGCCGGCTGTGGCTTCCGGCCCCGACGGCGAGGTGCTCGCGGTCGCGGTGTGCGACGGACACCTCTACAACGCGGGCGAGTTCACCGCCCGCGGTGGTGCTGACGGCTTCACCGTCGCAGGCGGCGGCAGTTCTTCCCAGGCCGTGCTGCGCGCCTTTCTGCGCCGAGGACCGGCGGCGGCGGCCCGGTTGGACGGCGAGTTCGCCTTCGCCGTGTGGGATGCGCGCCGCGGGGAACTCCGGCTCGGCCGGGACCGGCTCGGGGTGAAACCGCTCAGCTACTTCCCCACCCGCTCCGGGGTCGTGTTCGCCTCGGACGTCGCCACGGTGACCGGGCACCCGCTGGTGTCGGCAGATCTGGACGCCACCGGACTCAACGCGCTGGTCAGCCAGTTGCGCGGTCCCGGCCACGGGGTGCTGCGTGGGATGCGCGAGGTGCGCCCCGGCCACACCGTGTGCTTCGCCCCGGACCGGCGAACCGAGGAACGTTACTGGGGACTTGAGGCCCGGCCGCACGAACTCGACCGCGACGCCACGATCGCCCGGGTGCGTGCGTTGCTGGAGGAGTCGATCGGCCGGGTGACGGACGGGGCCGAGGCCGGGGTCCTGCTGTCCGGTGGCCTGGACTCCAGCGTGCTGACCGGCCTGACCGCTTCCGCCGGCCGTGCGCCGCGTACGTTCACCGTGCTTTTCGGCGACAGCGCCGCCGCGGTGCCGGACCGTCCCTTCGCCGAGGAGGTGGTCCGGATGTGGAAGTGCGACCACCGTGAGATCGCCGTCCGTCCGGAGGACCTGCTGGATCCGGTGACGCTGGCCGAGGTCCTCTCCGCGAAGGACCAGCCCACACCGTTCGGCGACAAGAACATCACCCCGTACGTCTTCAGCCGACGCGTCGCACACGATGTCCCGGTGGCCCTGAGCGGTGAGGGAGCGGACGCGCTCTTCGGCGGACTGGGCGGTTCGATCGACGCCGGTCGCCGTCTCTCCTCGTTCCCCTGGACAGAACGCTCCCGGCGCTTCGGGATGCCGCACGGCATCGGCACCGGCCTGTTCGACCAGGCGCTGCTGCGGGCCACCGACATCGACGGCCACCTCGACCGGATGTTCCGCGAGGCGATGGACGAGGTTCCCCACCTGCCCGGGGGTGACGGCGTCGACCGGCTGGCGCGTCAGGTGGACTACCTGACGGTGACCCGGCTGCTGGAACAGACAGTGCTGCACTCCGAGCGGTTGAGCACCAGCGCCGGGCTCCAGGTGCGATTCCCGTTCACGGACCACCGGCTGCTGTCCTTCCTCTACAACGTGCCGGCCGCCATGAAGTCGTTCGACGGCCGGGAGAAGAGCCTGCTGCGAGCCGTCGGGCGGGAGTTGGTGCCGCAGTCGGTGCTCACCCGGGCCAAGGTTCCGTACCCGATCACCTACGACCCGCTCTACAAGGCAGGCCTGGTCCGCCGGCTCCGGACGCTGCTGGAGGACGGCGCGGCGCCGGTGCGTCCGCTGGTGGACCTGGCCGGCGTCCGGCGGATGGCCGACGACCCCGCACTGCTCGACCGTGGCGGCTGGCTCGGCCGGGCCGACGCCGAGATGGTCCTTCAGCTCGACGACTGGATGAGACGCCTGCAGGTGCGCCTGCGCCTCTGAGCCCGTCCCTGCCTGCCGTGCCGGCCAACGGGATCCACCGGGCGATCTCGGTTCAAGCCGTCCTGGTCAACGGCATGAACGGGCACGTTCCCGGTCCCGTCGGCAGTTCCGTTCCCGGTTCTTGCGTGCCGATCGATGTCGCCCACCGGGCCGTCGTTCCCTGTTCGCGCTTCGTTGTCCGTCCGTTCCACGCCCACCCGGACACCCGGGCCTGCCGCTGTGCCCCCGGGCAGTTCCCACTGCCCCGCTTCGCGCGCCGCCGTCGGCGCCGCAGGCCTCCGTCCGCCCTGTACCCCCGCTACACCTGAGGACTTGCTTTGGCACCCCCCACACGCAACGCCACCAGCGACCCGGACCGTCCCAGCTTCCTGGAGGAGGTCTACCAGGGCCGCTTCCGATGGGACCTCGTCCGCGGCTTCCCGGTCCAGGATCCCGAGGACGCCCGGACCGGCGACCACCTCATCGGCGAGCTGACCGCACTGCTGCGTGACCGGGTCGATCCCGACGAGACCGACAGTCGCCGCAGGCTGCCCGACGGCCTCCTCGACGAACTGGGACGGCGCGGCTACTTCGCCCTCCAGGCCGCCCCCTCCCTGGGCGGCCACGGACTCTCGCACTACAACACCTTCCGGATGGTGGCGGCCGCCGCCTCCGTCTCCACCCCGGTGGCGCTCTCCCTGGCCATCGAGAACGCCCTGGGTGCGAGCGCCTTCCTGTCGGTGGTGCCGAAGGGCCCGCTGCGCGACCTGCTCACCGATGTGGTGCGGCGCGGAGGCCGGTCCGCCAGCGCGGACAGCGAACCGGAAGGGGCGGCCAACCAGCGCCGGTCCACCACCGCCACCCGGATCGTCGGCACCGAGGACTACCTGCTCAACGGGCGGAAGGTCTTCGTGGGGCACGCGCCCGTGGCCGAAGTGGTCAGTGTCTCGGCGACGGTGCGCGAGGACGGCGCGGACCGGGTGCGGATGTTCTTCGTCCGTACCGACAGCCCCGGGGTGACCTGCGGCGTCTGGCACGAGTACATGGGTATCAAGGGATTCCCCAACGGCTGGCTGGAGTTCCGGGACGTGCGGGTGCCCGGCGAGCTGATGCTGGTGGAGCGCGATGCCGGGCATGCCGTCCGCACCACCCCGGCCACGGCCCGGCTGGTCGGGCGCGGCCGGATGCATCTGATAGCCGCGCCCTCCCTCGCGGTGGCCCGGCTGTGCGTGGGGTGGATGCGCGACTTCGCCGCGCGCCGGATCATCGACGGACGGCCGCTCGCACAGTACGAGGAGGTGCAGCGGCAGTTGGCCGACTCGCTGGCCGACACGTTCGCTGTGGAGACCATGGCCCAGTGGTGCCTGCTCCCCGACGACGGGAGCGGGACACTCAACCTGCGGTTCGAGCAGAACGCGGTGAAGAACGCGAGCTCGCTGCTGAGCTGGGGCATCGCCGACCGGGCCATGTCGCTGCTGGCCGGCGAGGGGTACGAGACCGCCGCGAGCAAGCGGAGGCGTGGTGCGCCACCGGTGCCGCTGGAGCGGTTCACCAGGGACCTGCGCAACCTGCGGATCTCCGGCGGAGTCGACTTCCAGATCGACAACTGGATCGGCAAGCTGTCGATCCTTTCGTACTACTACCCCGAGCCGGAGGACGCGGACGCGCTGCTGTCCGAGGACGGGGCCGAGCCCGACCTGACCGGCGCCGTCCTCGACCCGCGCAACCTGGACCACCTGCGGTACGCGGCGGCTGAGACCCGTCGCTTCGGGCGTACCTGTCTCCAGCTGGCGCGCAGCCACCCCGACCGGGAGGAACTGGCGTCACGTGAGCGGGTGTTGATCCTGCTGGCCGGGATCGCCCGGGAGATCCTCGGCATGTCCCTGGTACTGGCCCGCGCGTCGGCCATGTCGGGCTCCGGTGACGAGAGCGCCCAGCCGCTCGCCGACGTCTTCTGCTCCGCCGCCCGGCACCGCGTGGACGACCTGCGCCGTCGACTCGACGCTCCGCCCGGCCCGGACTTCGCCGCCGTCTCCGCCGGCTGGATGGCGGGTACGGAGTTCGGCTTCCTCGATCCCCCGTCCCCCGCGAGCCCCGAGCCCACTGCCCGTCCCGAGGAGAACCACGCATGAGCACGACGACCGCATCCATACCGCTGTCCGTCGGGCAGGAGGCGATGTGGATCGCCTGGAAGGTGGATCCCGGCCAGTGGAGCCACATCATCCCCACTCCGTTCCAGGTCCGCGGCACCCTCGACCTCGGGCGGCTCCGCCGGGCGGTGGCGGAGATCGGCCGCGCCCACCCGCAGCTGCGGGGGCGGGTGAGCTCCGAGTCGGACGGCGGCCTGACCCTCGACTGGTCCGACGCGCCGGAGATCCCCGTCCGGGAGACACACACCACGCTGGACCGGGACACCGCCGTACGACAGTGCTGGCAGGTCCCGTTCGACCTGCGCGAGGGACCGCTGGCCCGGGTCGACCTGCTGCACGGGCCGGACTACACGGTGCTCCTGATCGCGGCGCACCATCTGGTCTACGACGGCGCCTCGGTCCTGCTGCTGCTCGACTCGCTGCGCGCCGCCTACGCCGGTGAGGAACTGCCCTTCCACGACCAGGCTCCGGCACTCGCCGCCTTCGCCGAGCGCTCCAGGGAGCTGGCCGACGGACCGGCCGGCGAGGAGCACCGTGCCTACTGGAAGACAGCGCTGTCCGGTGGGACCACCGCCTTCTCGCTGCCGGCAAGCCATGAGGAGCCGCAGTACACGGTGTTCAGTGAGCGGTTGCCGGCCGAGCTCGCCGTGGCGCTGCGGGAGCGCGCCGCCGGGCTGGGGATCTCCTACGTCACCGTGCTGCTGGGCGGGTACTTCGCCCTGCTGGGAGAGTACGGCGGGGCCGAGGACGTGCTGGCCTTCCTGCCGTACCACGGTCGTACCCTGCCGGAACTGGGCGACCGCGTGGGCTACTTCGTCAACGCGCTGCCGGTACGGGCCGAGGTGCGCGCCGACGACAGCTTCCGCGACCTGCTGGACCGGGTGCGCGGACGGGTCAAGGACGTACTCGGCCACGGCGAGCTGCCGCTGCCGGCCATCATGCGCGCGGCCGGGCTGACCGGGCCGGACGCCCGGCGCCGCACCCACCAGACCGTTTTCCAGTTCTGGCACGCCGGGCTGCGTGACGGCGTGGACGTGCAGGACCTGCGGCTGCGGGCCGACGGCGACGAAGCGTCGTTGGCGCTGCTCGACATGGAGAGCAGCGCCGGCTTCGCCCTCGCCCTGATGGTCCGCGAGGACAGCGCCGGTACCCATCTGCTGTGGAAGGACCCGGTCGGCGCTGTGGGCCCGGCCAACGTGCGGGCCATGGCCGCCGACTACCTGCGGGTGCTGAGGGCCATCGCCGACGATCCCGATGCCAGGCTCTCCGGGGTCGTCCGGGGCGCCGGAGTGTCTGCCGCGCACCCGTCCACCGGGCCGGCGGCCGACGAATCCACTCATGAATCCGCCGGTGCGTCCCTCGCGGCCTCCGGACTCCCGGACGGCGACGAGCGGGTCGCCCGGATGGCCGAGGTCTGGCAGGACGTCCTCGGCAGCGGACCGGTCCACGCCCAGGACTCGTTCTTCGAACTCGGCGGGCACTCCCTCCTGGCGGAGACACTGGTGCTCGCCGTCACCCGCCGCTTCGGTGGCCCCGCCTCCATTCGCATGCTCTTCGAACACCCCCGGCTCGCCGACTTCACCGCACAAGCCGTCCCCGCCGCCGAAGCCGGCCCCACGACAGCGGCCACCGTCCCGGCGGTGGCCCCCGCCCCCGATACCGCCCCCGATACCGGCACCGGCACCGGCACCGGCACCGGCACCGACAAACACGTCGCGCGGCCGATCGACACGTTCCCGGCCTCCAGCTTCCAGCGCCGGATCTGGCTGGCCGAGCGGGTGGCCGAGGACCCGGCCGCCTACAACGTGCCACTGGCCTGGCGCACCGACACCCCGTTGGACGCCACCTCCGTGCGTGCGGCCCTGGCCGCCGCCGTGGCACGCCACGAGATGCTGCGCACAGCGTTCCACGAGGTGGACGGCGAGCTGATGCAGACCGTGCGGGAGCCGTGGGCCCCCGAGGTCACGCAGGTCGATCTCAGTGACCGGCCCGACCCCGAACAGGCGTTGCGCGACTGGCTGCGGAGCGCGTCGCACGAGCGGTTCGACCTCGCCTCCGGCCGGCTGCTGACCGCGGCACTCGTCGAACTCGGCGCGGGCGGGCAGGTGTTGTTCGTCTGTCTGCACCACCTGCTGTGGGACGGAGAGTGCGAGACCCTGCTGCTGCGCGAGCTGGACACCAACTACGCGGAGGCGCCCTCCTCCGCGACGGGTTCCACCTCGCCCTCCGGCTCCGGCCGGCGGTCGCACCCGGCCTCCGCGCACCAGGAACGCATGTGGTTCGTCGACCGGTTCGAGTCCGGGCACCTCTACCCCGGTTCACCGACCTACCACAACCTGCCGCTCTACCTCCGGCTGGACCGCCTGCCGGACCACGGCCTGCTGACCCGGTCGCTGCACGCGGTGGTCGGCGCCCACGAGGCGCTGCGCACCGAACTGGCCGACGTGAACGGGCGCGCCGCCCAGCGGATCCGGCCGGAGGTCACGGCCGTCCCGCAGTGGCTGCCGGCCGTCGCCGCGCAGGACGGCGCCGAGGTGCCGCCCGCCCTGGCGGAGTGGGCCGCGGCCCCGTTCGAGCTGGGCGACGGGCCGCTGCTGCGGCTGGCCGTGCTGCCGCAGGACGGCACGGCCGGCGGCTGGCTGGCGCTCTGCGGACACCAGGCGGTCGTGGACATCACGTCGCTGCGGCTCATCGGTGAACAAGTGCTGGCCGGCCTGTCCGGCACGGCTCCCCGGCCCTCCAGTTACCGGGAGTGGCTGGAGGCGGGCGACCCGGACGTCCGTAAGAGGGACCTGACGGAGCGTGGCGCGGTGCTGGAGCCGGTTCCGGACCCGGTCCGGCTGCCCGAGCGCCGTACCCGTGCCGCCATCCACGTGTACGAGGAGCGGTCGGTCTCCTTCGATCTGCCGGCCGGCCTGGCGCTGCGGGAGACCGCCGAGCGGCTCGGCACGGGCGTGCCGGAGGTGACGCTCGCCGCCTTCGCCGCCCTGCTGCACTGGTACACCGGCCAGGAGGACATGGTCCTGGGTCTGTCCCACCCGGGGCGGACAGACGCTGACCAGGACGTGGTCGGCCCGCTCGGCAACCTGCTGCCGGTCCGGCTGCGTCCGCGGGCGCGCCGCAGCTTCGCGGAACTGGTCGCGGACACGGCGGCGGAGACCGCGCACGCCCGGGAACACGACCGGGCGCCCTTCGACGAACTGGTGCGGCTGGTCAACCCGGCGAAGGACATGAGCCGCACCGCACTGTTCGACGTCCTCTACAGCTACCTGCCCGCGGCCTCGCCGGTCTCCGGCCGGGACGGCATCACCGCGCAGCCGGTGGACACCGCGGGAGGCCGGGGCAAGTACGACCTGCACCTGTGCCTCCAGCCGCGGGACGGCGGCCACCGGGGCCACCTGGTCTACAACGGCCTGTACTTCGGCCCCGACCAGATCAGCGCCATGGCCGTCCACTACGAGGCGATGCTGCGGCAGCTCACCGAGCGTCCCGACCGCGAGGTGTCCGACACCGACCCGCTGACCCCGGACGAGCGGACCACCCAGCTCGTCCGGTGGAACTCCACCGGCGCCGGGTACGAGGAGACGCCGGTCCACGAACTGATCCGGCGCCAGGCACTGGCCCGTCCCGGCGCGGTGGCGCTCACGGACGGCGGTACCCGGATCGGCTACGCGGAGCTCCTGGCCGACGCCGAAGCGGTGGCCCGCGGACTGGTGGAGGCCGGTGTGCGTCCCGGCGAGCTGGTCGCGCTGCTGTTCCCCCGGGGGGCCGACCAGGTTCGCGCGATCCTCGGCACGCTGCTGGCCGGAGCCGCCTACCTGCCGGTCGACCCGGCGGTCCCGGCGCAGCGCCGGGAGTTCATCCTCGCCGACTCCGGAGTGCGGCTGGCGGTGGTGCCGGGGCGGGACGCCGGAGCGCTGCCGGGCGGCAGCGAGTTCTCCGGGCGGGTGCTGCCGCTGGCCGGCCTGCTGGACGGGGAGCGGCCGGCGGATTCCGTGACGCTGCCGTCCGTGACGCTGGACTCGGCGGCGTACTGCATCTACACCTCCGGCACCACCGGCCGCCCCAAGGGTGTGGTGATCACCCACCGCAACCTGGCGCGGCTGCTCGACAACGACCGGATGCCGTTCTCGTTCGGGCCCTCGGACGTGTGGACGATGTTCCACTCCTATGCCTTCGACTTCTCGGTGTGGGAGCTGTTCGGCGCTCTGGTGCACGGCGGCCGCGTGGTGCTCGTCTCCGAGGACGAGACCCGCGACCCCCGGCTCTTCTTCGAGCTGGTGCAGCGCGAGCGGGTCACGGTGCTCAACCAGACACCGAGCGCCTTCCGCAGGCTGCTGCGACTGGAGCCGTCGTCGCCGGACGGGCTCAGCGCCCTGCGGTACGTCGTCTTCGGTGGCGAGGCATTGCAGCCGGCCATGCTCTCCGCCTGGTCGGAGCGCCACCCGCAGGTGCGGTTGGTCAACATGTACGGCATCACCGAGACGACCGTGCACGCCAGCGTGCGGACCGTGACCCGGACCGACATGGCAGCCGACACCAGTGTGGTCGGAGTACCGATCCCCACCACCCGGCTGCTGTTGCTGGACCGGCACACAGGCAGGCGGCTGCTCCCCGTCGGCGCGGTCGGCGAGATCTACGTCGGTGGTGCCGGCGTGGCGGGCGGCTATCTGCACCGCCCGGAACTGACCGCCGAGCGCTTCGTCCCCTCGCCCTTCGCGGACGGCACCCTCTTCCGCAGCGGTGACCTGGCCGCCTACCTGCCGGACGGGAACCTGCGGTTCATCGGACGGGCCGACTCCCAGGTGCAGTTGCGCGGTTACCGCATCGAGCCGGGCGAGGTGCAGACCTGTCTGACCGAGCACCCGGACGTCGCCGACGCGGTGGTCTTCGTCGAGGACGACCGGCTGGTCGCCGTGGTCCAGAGCGCCCGTGAGATGACCGTCCGCGAACTGCGCGGCGTCCTGGCCGGGCGGCTGCCGTCGTACATGCTGCCGTCGCTCTTCCACGTCGTGCCGCGCATCCCGCTGACCGCCAACGGCAAGGTGGACCTGACGGCGCTGCGGGCCGAGACCGCCGGGCTCGGTGACGCCGGCCGGACCGCGCCGAGGTCGGCCACCGCCGTCGCGCTGGCCTCGGTGTGGTGCGAGGTTCTCGGCGTACCGTCGGTGGGCGACGAGGACTCGTTCTTCGCGCTGGGCGGCCACTCCATGCTGGCGGTGCGGCTGGTCGGCGAGATCGCCGAACGGTTCGGCGCCGACCTGCCGATCAAGACGCTCTTCGAGACACCTCGGCTCGGCGACCTGGCCGCGCTGATCGACGCGGTGACCGGACACCGTACCGACCGCCGGCCGGCCGGCCTCAGGACCACCCCGGAACCGGCACCGACCACACTCCCGGCGCCGGTGACCGCGGCCGCGCCCGTCCTTTCCCCGTCCGCCGCGGGGGCACCGGTCGCGGCCGGCGAAGCCGGTCCGGCCAGTGCCTTCCAGCGGCGGATGTGGCTGGCGGAACAGGCCGGCGGTGGCTCGGGCGGCAACGTCTTCCTGGGCTGGACCGTCACCGGGCGCGTCGACCCGGCCGTCCTGGAGGAGGCGCTGGCCCGGGTCGTCGCCGGCCACGAGATCCTGCGGACCGCCTTCCGGCCCCGCGCCGGCACCATCCGGCAGGTCGTCCTGGAACCATGGCGGCCCGGCGTGGAGGCGTTCGCGCCGCAGGACGCGGACAGCGCCGGGGAAGCGGCCACCCGCTGGCTGGACGCCGCCGCCGGGCAGCCGTTCGACCTGGGTTCCGGCCGCCTGCTGCGCGCCGCCGTGGCCGACCTCGGCCCCCGCGGCCAGGCGGTGATGCTGTGCCTGCACCACCTCGTGATCGACGGGGAGTCGATACCGGTACTCCTGCGCGAACTGCGTCGCTGCTACGAGGACGCTCTCGCCGGGGTCCCCTCCGCGCCGCCCTCCTCGCAGTACCGCGCCTACACCGCCGCGCTGGAGGCCGCAGACCCGGCGCGCCGCGCCGTCGAACTGGACTTCTGGCAGGACCGGCTGGCCGGACTGCCCGCCCGGCTCGACCTGCCCGCTCCCGTGCGAGCCGGTGAGAACGGGGCCGTACGGGTACCGTTGCCGGCCGGCCTGCTCGGCAGGCTGCGCCCGGTGATGGCCGAGCACGGCGCCACCTGGTTCACGCTGGTCGCCGCGGCGCTGTCGGTGGAGCTGCACACGTGGACCGGCCGGTCCACGCTGACCTTCGGGGTACCGGCCGCCGTCCGGGGGCCCGAGTTCGCCGGTCTGCTCGGGCCGTGCCTCAACACGGTGGTGCTGCGTTCCCGGCAGGCCCCGGGCGGCACCGTCCGGGACGCGCTGGACGCCATGCGCACCGAGGTCCTGGATGCCTTCGAACACGCCGGAACCCCCTTCGACGAGGTACTGGAGCGGCTCAAGCCCGACCACGTGCCCGGCCGGGCCCCGTACACGGACGTCGTCCTCAACATGAACCTGCGCGGCGACCGCCGGACGCTGCTCGGCGACGCCGAACTGCGGCCCCTGTTCGCCGAGTCGCTGTGGAAGCACGAGGCGAAGTTCGGCCTGACGCTGACCGTCGCCGAGGAGGACGGCGAACTGAGCGCCGTCCTGTCCTACCAGGGCGACCGGGTCGCCCCCGCCGACGCCGAGGCGCTGGCCGCGGCCGTCGCCACGTCGCTCACCGGCCTGGCGGCCGGCGCGCGCCCCGCCCAGTACCGGGACTTCGTCGCGGCGCAGGAAGCCTTCCGGAACGGACCCGGGCACGAGGCCGACCTGTCCTACTGGCAGGAACAGCTCGCCGGTGCCCCCGTCTACACCGACTTCCCGGTGCCGGAGCGGGAGGCTCCGCACGGCGTGGTCGACGTGGTCGTCCCGGCCGGGACAGGTGACCGGCTGCGCGCCCTGCAGGTTCAGTGCGGCGTCTCCCCGTTCATGACGGTGGCGACCGCGCTCGCCATCGTGCTGCACCGGCGTACCCACGGCGACGACACCGTGGTCAGCACACCGCTGACCAACCGGGGACGGCCCGGCCTGGCCGAGGTGTTCGGTCCGCTGCTCAACACCGTCACGCTCCGCTCCCGGTTCGTCCCCGGCATGACGGTCCGCGACGCTCTGACGGCTACCCGGGATGCCACCCTGGAGGCGTTCGCCCACGGCGAGACACCCTTCGAGGACGTTGTCGCAAGGCTCAACCCGCAGCGCCGGCCGGGCCGCACCCCGTACGCCGACGTCTCGCTCGCCTTCGCCACCGCCGCGTCCCGCCCGGCGACGCTCGGCGGCCGCACACTGCGGGCGGTCGAGATCGACGGCGAGGGCGCCGCGTTCACCGGCAAGCTCGGCATGACCGTGGCCCTCACGCTCGACGGTTCTCGGCTGCACGGCCGGATCGCCTACCACGGAGGCCGTTTCCGCCGCTCCGACATCGAGCAGACGGCGCACACCCTGGGCACCCTGCTGGGCCGGATCCCGGACAGCCTGGACGTCGAGGTGGACCGGTTCGACCTGCTGACGCCCGAGGAGTCCGCCCGGATCCGGGCCTGGGAGACCGGCCCCGAGCCGGCGGCTGTCGCGACCGTGCCGGCACTCCTCCTGGAGCAGGCCCGGATCCGCCCCGACGCCCCCGCGATCGAATCGGGACGCGGCACGCTCGGGTACCGCGCCCTGGTCGAACGGGCCCGCCGGGTGGCCGCCGCAGTACGGCCGCTGCTGCCGGAGTCCGAGCCGGTGGTGGCCCTGCTGCTGGAACGCGGCGAGGACTTCGTCGTCGGCATGCTGGCCGCCTGGTTCGCCGGGGCCGCGTTCTGTCCGCTCGACCCGTCCTGGCCCACCGCCAGGCAGGAGTTCGTACTGGAGGACGTGCGGGCCGCCGTGCTGCTGACCGCCCCGGGGCTGCCCCGACCGGCCGCCTCCGGCGCCGTCGTCGTCGAGGTGACGGACCTTCCGGAGGACCCGGAGAGCATCGAGTCGGGCACCGCTTCGGACTGGTCCCCCGAAGCGACCGCGTACGTCATCTACACCTCCGGCACGACCGGCCGTCCCAAGGGCGTGGTGGTCAGGCACGGCGGTATCGCCAACCTGGCCCGCTCCACCGGGGCCACCCAGGGCATCGGTCCCGACGACCGGTGCACCCATCTGCTCTCTGTCGGCTTCGACTCCTCTCAGATGGAGGTCTGGCAGGCGCTGGTGAACGGGGCGTGCCTCGTCCCGCACGAGGAGACGGTGTCCGCCTCCACCCTCGGCGACTGGATCGACGGACGGCGGGCGACCGTGGCCTTCCTCACCACCTCGCTGGCGGAGGCGGTGTGGAGCGCGGGCAGCGCCCCGCGCGGGCTGCGCTGGATGGGCATCGGCGGCGCCGCGCTCTCCCAGCGCCCGCCGGCGGACCTGCCCTACCGGCTGCTCAACTCCTACGGTCCGACCGAGAACACGGTCGCCTCGTCCGAACAGGTGATGACAGCGCGGGACGACGCGCCGCTCAACTGCATCGGCCGGCCCATCGCGGGCGTGCGGATGCTGGTGCTCGACGCGCTCGGCCGCCGCTGCCCGGTGGGCGTCGACGGAGAGATCCACCTGGCCGGCGCCAGTCTCGCCGCGGAATACCTGCGCAGGCCGGAACTGACCGCCGAGCGGTTCACCACCGTCGAACTGGACGGCGCTCCGCTGCGCGTCTACCGCAGTGGTGACCTTGGACGCCGGCTCGCCGACGGCCGTGTGGAGTACCTGGGCCGCGCCGACAGGCAGCTGAAGATCCGCGGCTACCGCGTCGAGCCCGGCGAGATCGAGCACTTCCTGCTGCGACAGCCGGAGGTCGAACTGGCCGCCGTCACGGGCGACCCGCGGCGCACCCCGTCGCTCGTCGCCTACGTGGTGCCCGCCGTCGGCCAACGGCCCGACACCGGCGGCCTGTTGGAGCGGGCCCGCGCCGAACTGCCCGCGTTCATGGTCCCGGAGGCCGTCGTCGTACTGCCCACGCTGCCGCTGACCACCAGCGGCAAGGTGGACCACGCGGCGCTGCCGGAGCCCGGCCGGACCGATCTGGTCGGCGCGGCCGGATTCACCGCGCCCGGCAACGGCACCGAACGTCGGGTGGCCGCGCTGTGGTCGGACGTCCTCGGTCTGCCCGAGGTCGGCGTGCACGACAACTTCTTCGACCTGGGCGGCAACTCGCTGGTCCTGGCCAAGCTGCACAGCAGGCTCGTCGTGGCCTTCGGCCGGGACATTCCGATCACGCTGTTGTTCGAGCACACCACGGTCTCCTCGCTGGCCCGCGCGCTCAGCCCGGAGAACGGGCCGGCGTCGCAGCCCGGTGCGTCCCGGCGGTCCAGGGCGGCCGGACGGCAGGCACGGCGCGACAGGCGACGCGGCAACGGCACGGAAGGCGCGTGACATGACCATCAGCAACCCCGCACAGACAGCGGTGGACCCGCCCGCCGGGATCCGGCACCACCGCACCCTCCGGGTGATCATGGTGGCCGAGACGGTGTCGATGCTCGGCACCCAGATCAGCGCGGTCGCCATGCCCTGGCTGGTACTTCAACTGACCGGATCCGCCACCGACATGGGCCTCGTCATGGGGGCCCAGGTCGCGGCGATCGCCGTGTTCGGGTTCTTCGGGGCCAGGTGGACCGGCCGGATCGGGGCGCGCCGCGTCATGCTCGTCGGTGACGCGCTGCGCGGCCCGCTGGTGGCGCTGCTGCCCGTGCTGTATTTCCTCGGGCAGCTGAACACCGCCGTCTTCGTCGCCGTGATGTTCGTGATCGGCGCGTTCTACGCTCCGTACACGGCGAGCCAGCAGTCGATCCTGCCCACCGTGGTGGGTGAGAACGAGCAGTTGCTCGGCCGCGCCAACGCCGCGCTGCAGAGTGCCACCCGGCTGAGCGTGCTGCTGGGCCCGGTCCTCGGCGGCCTGCTCATCTCCCTGCTGGGAGCGCCCCGGGTACTGCTGTTGGACGCGTTGAGCTTCCTGTTGTCCGCCGTTCTGCTGCGCCGTTACCTGCCGCGGACCGGCTGGCCGTCGCCCTCGTCGGCGCGGCGCTCTCCCGCGGCCGGACTGCGCCTGCTGCTGTCGGACCGGCTGCTGGGCAACTGGTCGGTCGCGCTCGCGCTGGGGGAGATGGCCTGGCAGGCGCTCTTCGCGCTGCTGCCGGTCATCGCGGTGACCCGGGAAGGCGGCTCGTCCGTGGTCGCCGGTTCGCTGCTCACCGCCTTCGGCGGTGGCGCGCTGGCCGGCACCCTGCTGGCCGGGCGGCTCATGCGTCGGCTGCCCGCCCGACGGCTGGCGCTGGGCGGACGGATCGCGCTGGGTATCGCCTTCACCGGGCTGCTGCTGCCCCTGAACATGCCCGGCCTGACAGGGCTGCTTCTGGGTGTCGGATTCCTGAACGGCGTCTCCAGCGCCCCGGTCGCCACCGTCCGGGTGCTGCGGATACCCGCGGAGCAGCGCCCCGAGGCGCTCACCGTCGCCACGGCCCTGGCACTGCTCGGCGGCACGATGGGATGGGTGCTGGCCGGCACGACCGCGGAGCGGTCGGGGCTGCCGCACGCCTTCGCGGGGCTGGTGGCACTTCAGCTGGTGGCGGCGGTGCTGTTCGTCGTCGGCGGCATCGGCACCGCTCCGGCGCCCGCCGCCTCCGCCTCCCCGGGCCTGGCCACCGCCGGCGGTCAAGCCGCTGAGGATGCCGCCGGGGAAGCCCCTGGGGAACCGCCTGCGGCGAGCGGTGAAACGGCGCGCGGTTGACCGGCCGTCAGCCCCCTCGGCCCCGCCCCTGGTCGCCGATCCACCCCCGACCGTACTTTCTGGAGGACACCCGATGACACCCGACGAACCGAACGCGCAGGAAGACCTGGTCGCGGTGGTCGCCATGGCCGGCCGGTTCCCCGGCGCCCAGGACCTGGAGAGCTTCTGGGAGAACCTGCTGGCGGGCCGGGAGACGGTCCGCGTCCTGACCGACCGGTCGGACCCGGATCATCCCGAGTACGTACCGGCCTACGGTGTGCTGGACGGTGCCGGTGACTTCGACCCGGCCTTCTTCGGCCTGTCCCCCAACGACGCGCTCATCACCGACCCGCAGCAGCGCCTGCTGCTGGAGTGCGCGTACGAGGCGATGGAACGCGCCGGACACGGCTCCGACGACCGCCCGGTGACCGGAGTGTTCGTGGGCGCTTCGGGCAACGGGTACGCCGAGACGGTACGGGCCCGCATCGACGAGCTGCCGTTCGTCGACGAGTGGCGGTTGCGGCAGGCCACCGCTCCCGACTTCCTCAGCACCCGGATCGCCTACCACCTGAACCTGACGGGCCCCGCGCTGACCGTCCAGACCGCCTGCTCCACCTCGCTCGTCGCGGTGCACGTGGCGGTGCAGGCCCTGCTGAACGGTGAGTGCGACATGGCACTGGCGGGCGGCGCCAGTGTGCTGCCGCACCTTCCCCGGATGCGCTACACGCCCGGCGGCATCGTCGCAGCGGACGGGCACTGCCGTACCTTCGACGCCGACAGCTCCGGAACCGTCGGCGCCAGCGCGGTGGGCCTGGTGGTGCTGCGCCCGCTGCTGGACGCCCTGGAGGACGGCGACCATGTGCATGCCGTCATCCGCGGCTCGGCGGTGAACAACGACGGCCGCCAGAAGATCGGCTTCACCGCCCCCAGTGTCACCGGGCAGGCCGAAGTGGTGCGGGCCGCGCATCTGGTGGCCGGTGTCGACGCCGGCGACATCGGGTACGTGGAGGCGCACGGCACCGCCACCGCGCTCGGGGATCCCATCGAGGTGGCGGCGCTGACCAAGGCGTTCCGGGAGAGCACCGACCGGCGTGGCTACTGCCGGATCGGTTCGGTGAAGAGCAACATCGGCCACGCCGACTCGGCGGCCGGCGTCGTCGGCCTGATCAAGACCGTTCTGGCGGTGGAGCACGGCGTCATCCCCGCCAGCCTGCACTTCCAACGGCCCAATCCCGCCATCGCCTTCGCGTCCTCGCCCTTCGTGGTCAACGCGCAGACAGCGCCGTGGGAGGCCTCCGGCCCGCGCATCGCCGGGGTCAGCGCGCTGGGGGTGGGCGGCACGAACGCTCACGTCGTAGTGGAACAGGCCCCGGACCGCCAAGCCCCGCGGACCGCCGCCGGTCCCCAGCTGCTGGTGGTCTCCGGCCGCACCGCGCGGGCCGCGGACGAGGCGGCCATCCGGCTCGGTGACCATCTCGACGCCCGGCCGGACACCCGGCTGGCCGACGCCGCGTGGACGCTGCGGAGCGGGCGTACCCACCACGCGCACCGCAGGTTCGTGGTGGCCCGCGACGGAGCGGGGGCAGCGGCGGCGCTGCGCGCGGCCACCGGCACCGCGGGGTCCCCGGCGGACTCCGGCACCGAACTGGTCCTGCTTTTCGCCGGACAGGGCGGGCAGCACGTCGGGATGGCGGCCGAACTGTACGAGGGTGAACCGGAGTTCCGCCGGTATCTGGACGAGGTCGCGGAGGCCGCCGCCGCGCCGCTCGGGATGGACCTGCGTGAGGTGCTCTGCCCGGACACCGACGCCGAACGGGCCACCGCCGCCGAGCGGTTGGGCACCATCGCGGTCTCCCAGCCGGCTGTCTTCGCGGTCCAGTACGCCACCGCGAGACTGATGGAGTCGTGGGGGCTGCGGCCGAGCGCGGTCACCGGGCACAGTCTGGGCGCCTACGCCGCGGCCTGCGTGGCCGGGGTCTTCGCCCCCGGGGACGCCGCGCGGCTGGTCGTCGAACGGGGCCGGCTGCTCGGCACGGTACCGGCCGGCGCCATGGCCGCGGTTCGTCTGCCGGAGGAGGAACTGCTTCCGCTGCTGCCGCCGGAGGTGACCGTCGGCGCGGTCAACGGGCCGGGGCAGTGCACCGTCACCGGACCGGCCGGCGCCGTCGCCCGGTTCGCCGAGGAACTCACCGGCCGCGGGTTCGAGGCCAGGCTGCTGCGCATCGCCACCGCGGGCCACTCTCCCCTCGTCGAGCCCATCATCGACGAGTTCGCCGACTTCGTCGGCCGGCTGCACCGGGAGCGGCCCGTGCTGCCCGTGCTGTCGGACACCACCGGCGACTGGGCCTCCCCCGACCAGGTGCGGTCGGTGGACTACTGGGTCCGCCACCTGCGCCGTCCGGTGCGGTTCGGCGAGGTGCTCAGCGCGCTGTTCGGCACGCCCGACCGGATCCTGGTGGACGTGGGGCCGGGGCGGACCCTTTCGACGCTGGCCCGCCAGCACCCCGGCTACGACGCGAAGCAGTCGGTCGTCCACCTCACCCCGCATCCCGCCGAGGAGGCGTCCGGGGCGGCCACCCTGCTGTCCGGGGTGGGCGCGCTGTGGGCCCGGGGCGCGGCGGTGGATTTCGACGCCCTGCACGGGGGGCGGCCGCGGCGCCGGGTCGTGCTGCCCACCTATCCGTTCGAGCGCCGCACCTACCTGGTGCCGCCGGTGCTCCCGGCCACGCCCCGGCCCGCGGCCGCCGGAGGGGACACCCTCCTGGCGGACACCGTCCCGGGGTACCCCCCGGTGGAACCTCCGGAGGCCGCAGGGACCGGGCGCACCGCCGGAACCGGGCCGGCCGCCGGGCAGGAGCGGTCGGCGGTCCTGGCAGCGGTACTCACGTCCTTCGGACAGGCCCTGGGGTTCGACGACGTCGAGCCCGCCGACAGTCTCTTCGACCTGGGTGGGGACTCCCTCACCGCCACCAAGCTCGCCTCATGGGCCGCGTCCGCCTTCTCGGTGAACGTCACGACCGCCGACATCCTGCGCTGCCAGTCCGCCGCGGCCCTCGCCGCATGGCTGGAAGAGCGTGGGGCAGCCACCTCGACCTCCGGGAAAGCCCTCACCTCATGACCGCCTCCGGTCCTTCCTCCACACCGACCGCCCCGGCCGACGGGCCCGCCGCGGCCCCCGGCCGGCCCGGTCCCTGGCTGGTGGGCAGGCCGCTGCCGGTGGCTCCCGGCCGAAACCTGTACTGCTTCCCGCACTCGGGCGGGTCGGCGGGCGAATACGTCCGCTGGGGGCGCGATCTGCCGGGCACCCAGGTGTACGGCATCGGGCTGCCGGGCCGGGCGGGCCGCGCCGCCGAACCGGCCCTGACCCGTCTGGACGACCTGGTGAACGCGCTGCTCGACGCCACCTCGTTCGCCGCGCCCTACGTGCTGTTCGGGCACAGCCTCGGCGCGCTGGTGGCCTACGAGGTCACCCGTGAGCTGGCCGCCCGCGGCCGGCCGCTGCCCGAACGGCTCGTCGTCTCCGCCTTCGCCGCCCCGCACCTGCCCCGCGACGCGCCCCGGCTGCACGAGCGGCCGGACGCGGAACTGGCTGCCGCGCTCATCGACCGGTACGGCGGGATTCCGCGGCAGGTGGCACGGGATCCCGAGCTGATGGCCCTGTTCCTTCCGGCGTTCCGGGCGGACCTGACCCTGCTGGAGAACTACGTCCACCGCCCCGGGGCTCCGGTGCCCGTGCCCATCGAGGTCTTCGGCGGGGACACCGACGTCGTCACCGCCGACCAGCTCCGGCTGTGGAGCCGGCACAGCAGTGTCTCCACCCGGCTGCGCCTCTTCCGCGGCGGCCATTTCTACTTCCGGGACGACTCCGAACCTCTCCTGTCCGCCCTCGACGCTCTCCTCTGACCACCGCGCGCCGACCGACCGGCCGCCCGTCACGGGAGAGGGTCCCGGCCCCCGGGACCAGAACGCAGGAACCCCGGATGAAGACGGGCGGCCCGACCCGCGCCCCGGAGTCCTCACACGTGGCTCGGGCAGTCGTATGGCTCGGGGTGATTTATGGTGACTCAAGGAGTATGCCCCTACCGGAGGTGCAATGATGCGCGCCGCGGCAGCGATCGTCTCTCTGGCTGTCAGCGTGGCGCTCATCGTCGCGACATCGGCTTGTGACCAGGGCGGCTCAACGGCGCCGAAGGCGCACTACGGCGAGTGCCCGGTCTCGGGACACCACGGGGAGTTTCACCTGTCACCCTTGACGGCGGGCGCGCTCACCGTCAAAACGACCCTGCCCGCGCCCGGCTGGTGGAACGGCGACACGCCGGACTCCATCAAGAGCGGCTACGAGTACTGCATGGCCGCCAACATCGCCTACCGGTCCGGACTCGACCGGGTGAAGGTCGAGAACGCCCCCTTTCCGGAGGTCGTGTCCGGCCGGACGAAGGACTTCGACCTGGCCCTGGCACAGATCACGATCACCCCGGAACGGAGCAAGGTCGCCGAGTTCTCCCCGCCCTATCTCTCCTCGACCCTGGGAGTGCTGATCAGGGACGGTGAGAAGATCAACGAGGACAACATCCGTGACGTCCGCATCGGAGTGGCCGAGGGCACCACGGGCGAGGAGTTCGTCAAGAACCGCCTCAAGCCGACCAAGCCCGTCACCGCCTTCCCCAACGACCCGGCGATGGTCACGGCGCTGGAGAAGGGACAGATCGACGCGGTCGTCCACGACACGACGATCCTGCTGGCGTATCCCCAGAAGCGGGAGGGCAGGGTGCGCCTCGTGGGCCAGTACAGGACCGACCAGGGTTACGGCGCCCTGTACCCGGAGGGGTCGGCCAACAGGGACCAGCTGGACCGGGTCATCAGGCAGCTGATCGACGACGGAACGCTCACCAAACTGTCGGCTGTCTACCTCGGGGCCGCTTTCGGCCAGGACCCGGCCAAGATCCCCTACTTCACGGTCGGCGGTTCCTGAACGCTCCGGGCGTGCGCGCGCCCCGGGGCGGCGGTCCGGTCTCCGTCCCGCTTCACAGGTCCGCCATCCACAGACCGCTCAGATCCCCGACGGCTCCGGCGTCGAGCGCCTGCTCAGCCCAGATGATCTTCCCTCGGTCGGTGTACCGGGTCCCCCAGCGGCTGGACATCTGCGCGACGAGGAACAGACCACGGCCCCCCTCGTCCGTGAAGGCCGCGCGGCGCAGGTGCGGGGAGGTGCTGGTGCCGTCGGCGACCTCGCAGATCAGGCTGTCGCGGTCGCGCAGCAGCCGCAGACTGATGGGGCTCCCTCCGTACCGGATGGCGTTCGTCACCAGTTCGCTGAGGATCAGCTCGGTCGTGAAGGCGGCCTCGCCGAGGCCCCAGGATTCCAGCCTGCGGGTGCCCTCGGCGCGGATCCGGGGGACGGCCGCGGGGTCGGCGGGCACGTCCCACTCCGCGACCTGCTCCGGGTCGAGCAGCCGGGTGCGTGCGACGAGCAGGGCGACATCGTCACTCGCCTTGGTGCGCAGCATCGCGTCGAGCACCGCCCGGCAGGTGTCGTCCGGGGTGGCGCCGTCCGTACCGGCGAGCGCCTCCTTCAGCATGCCGAGCCCGACGTCGATGTCACGGCCGCGGGCCTCGACCAGGCCGTCGGTGTAGAGGACCAGCCGGCTGTCGGCCGCCAGCCGGAGTACGGCCGTCTCGACCGGCAGGCCTCCTCCCACGCCGAGCGGCGGGGCGACGGGGATGTCGGGGAAGGTCACGGAGCCGTCGGGCGAGACCAGCGCCGGACCCGGATGACCGGCCCGGGCGAGAACACACCGCCCGGAGACCGGATCGTAGACCGCGTACAGGCAGGTGGCACCGGTGACGGCCTCGGTGTTGCCCTCGGCCGCCGCGTCCTGGTCGATCCGGGTGATCAGGTCGTCCAGGTGCGCGAGAAGCTCGTCCGGAGGCAGGTCCAGGGCGGCGAAGTTGTGCACCGCGGTCCTCAGCCGGCCCATCGTCGCGGCGGCGTGCAGACCGTGTCCGACGACGTCGCCGACCACCAGGGCCACCCGGGCCCCCGGCAGCGGGATGACGTCGTACCAGTCGCCGCCCACCCCCGCCTGGGCGGGCAGGTACCGGTGCCCGACCTCCAGGGCGGACAGCTCGGGGAGTACGCCGGGCAGCAGGCTGCGCTGGAGGGTGACGGCCGTGGTGTGCTCGCGGGTGTATCGGCGCGCGTTGTCGATGCACACGGCCGCCCGTGCGGCGAGTTCCTCGGCGGGGGACAGGTCGTCCGGCTCGAAAGGGTCCTGCTCCGAACGCCAGAACTCCACGACTCCCAGCAACTGGCCCCGGGCCCGGAGCGGAACCGAGATCATGGAGTGGATACCGGATTCGATGACCTTCTGCGCCCGCTCCGGGTCCTGTGCCCGCCATCCGTCGGCGTCGGCGAGCCGCGCCACCAGGATCGGCCGGCCGGTGGATATGCCGATGGCCACGGGGTTGCCTGGCACATAGCGCTTGAGCGTCCCGACAGGGTGGAGGGGCGCGTCCTCCCGGATGCCGGCGGCTGCGATACGGCGCATTTCCATACTCGCCCCCGTCGGTTCACCGCCTTGCAGCACGGGCTCCAGCAGCTCGACGGTGGCGAAGTCGGCGAAGCGTGGGACCGCCACCTCGGTCAGCTCCTCGGCGGTGCGCCTCATGTCGAGGGTGGTACCGATCCGCGTACTGGCCTCGTAGAGGAGTCGCAGGCGTCCGCCCGCCACGTCCGCCCGGCCCGCGAGGGCGCGCAGCTCCGTGGTGTCCCGCAGGGTGGCCACACTGCCCCCCTTCGGGCCCACCGGCCGCACGTTGACCGCGAGCAGGACGTCCCCGGCAAGGAAGACCTTGTCCGTGGCCGGCCGGCCCGATCCCAGCAGTCCGGCCAGGGCCGGGCTCAGCCCGAGTCCGGTGACCGGCCTGCCCTCCACCTCCGGCGGCAGTGCGAGCAGCCGGCGCGCCTCGTCGTTGACCAGCAGCAGCCGTCCGTCACCGTCCAGGATGATCACGCCTTCACGGACCGCGTGGAGCACCGCGTCGTTGTGCTCGTACATGCGGGTCATCTCCACCGGCCCCAGGCCCCGGGTCTGGCGCCGCAAACGCCCGCTGACCAGTGCCGACCCGCCCGCGGCCAGCAGCAGCGCGACGCCACCCGCGGCGAAGAGCACCGGCAGCTGGTTCTTCACCACACTGGTCACCTTGTCCACCGTGACGCCCACGGTGACCAGGCCGACCGCGGTCCCCTTCTCGTCGAAGACGGCCACCGTCGAGTCGACCGCCTTCCCCAGACTGCTGTCGAACGTGGTCTGGTGGGGTTCGCCCTGGAGTGCCTGGCCGTAGGAGGTGGAGACGTGCTTCCCGATCTGGTCCGGGTCCGGGTGGGTCCACCGGAAGCCGTACGGGCTCAGCGCCACGACGTAGTCGACACCGGTCTTCTTGCGCACCGCCTCGGCATGCGGCTGGAGCGCCGCTGTCGGGTCATCGCTCTTCATCGCGTCCGCGGTGCCCGGGGCGTTCGCGAACGACTCGGCCGCCACCAGTGACCGGTCGGCGGCTTCATGGATCGCGCGGTTTCGGTCCTGGATCACGAGCACCACCACGGCCGTGGCGATGAGCAGCAGGACGACCACCAGTTGAAGCAGGAAGACCTGACCGGCGACGCTGCGCGGCTTCCGCAACGACAGCAAACGTCGGCCGGCCGAATGGTGACCGGCCTTCGGGCCGGCTTCCGGCGGCCCGCCTTCCGGGAGACCGCCCTTCGGTGGCACGCGGCCGCCCCGTCGGCTCGCTGGGACGTATCGCCCAAGTTTGCCCATTTTCCCAGTATCAGTGACGGGCCCGGCGGGCGCGGCTCAGGATGGGAGGATCCCGGGTCCCCGGGCGCCGTCGCCACCGTCCCGGCCCGAGGGCGATCCCGGGTTCCCTGGCGCCGTCGTCACCGTCCCGGCCCGACGACCGCACGATCTCGATCGCGCCCCGCCTGGACTCGTCCGAGTACCGATTCGGGCTTCTTGCGGAGGTCGGCCGCCGAAACGGCCGAGCGGGTCCGGCCCGCCGTTCGACGACGGAGGTCCGGCGGGGCGAGCCAGGCCGACTCGCCCCGGGGGAGGTCAGCTGTTGGCGTTGAGGACGGGGTAGTAGCCACTGGCGTGGCCGGTGGCGGTGGGGTGGTACGACTCCCAGCTCGGCGAGACCACCAGGGAGTGCAGCCAGCCGTTGCTGGAGCACAGCTCATGGCCGCCGAACGCGGTGCGGACGTCCCCGAAGACGAAACCGTGGGCGGCGGCACGGCCGGCGATGACACCGTCGATGACGTCCGAAGCCTCGTCGATCTTGCTGTGCTTGGTGGTGCTGAGGCCGACGCAGAAGACGTTGAGCGTATACATGTGCGGGTAGCCCAGGACGACCACCTTGGCGTTGGGCGCCTTCGCGCGGATGGCGTCGTAGGTGGCGTCCAGGCGGGCGGGGAGGGTGTTCCGGGCGTAGCTCTCGGCCGTGTTCACCCGGTTGACACAGTCGGTGTCCGAGCCGGTCACGCAGGTGGTCATGACGTCCGAGAAGCCGGCGTCGTTGCCGCCGATGGTGAGAGAGACGAGGCCGGTGGAGGAGTTCAGCGGGGCGAGCTGACCGCTCGTCACGTCCGTGGTGATCGCGCCGGAGCAGGAAGTGTCGGCGAACGAGGACGGTGCGTGGGCGTTTTTCCACAGGTAGGGGTAGGCACTGAGGCTGCGGTGGCAGTCTCCGCTCGAACTGTCGTAGTTCCCTGCGCCGTTGCCGGCCGAGTACGAGTCCCCCAGCGCGACATAGGCCGGTCCGGCGGCATCCGCCGGACCGGTCAGCACCAGGCCGAACATCATCGCGAGACCGAAGACGACAAGGGTGGATCGCAATTTGACGCGTCTCACAGGACCTCCCTGAGCGGGAAAAGCTGGCCCTCATTTGGTACAGCGGGCAACCACTTAACGGAAGTGTTCATGTCAAAACTGCTTCCGTATTCAACATCACGTTTAACGTCACGGAAACACGCACGGGCACCGGACCAAGGGATCAGGACCGAGGGACAGGACCGAAGGACAGGACCAACGGCACCCTTGAGGAGGAGGAGAAGGAGTGACAGCGGGAGAGGACGCGTGATGCGAACCAACGACGAGATCGGCCACCCGGGCCGCCGGGACCCGCGGGACCGGGCAGCGGGGGTGGACCACATCGGCGCATCGCACGCCGACCGGACGCGGAACCCGCGAGCGGATCCGGACTTCGGCCGGGGAGAACGCGTCGGCGCCCTCGGGCCGCCCCCGACGGCGCGCACAGCGGTGGCCTGGATCCCGCCCGCCGAGCTGTGGCCGCCGATCCAGGACATCCGCCGGGATCACGATCCGCAGATCCACCGCTGGCCGCCGCACGTCAATGTGCTCTTCCCCTTCGTGCCCGAGTCCGACTTCGAGCGGGCCGCCCCGCTGCTCGCCGCGGCGACGGCCGAGGCGCCGGTCTTCGCCGCCCTGCTGGACGGGGTGCGGACCTTCCGGCACAGGTCGTACGCCACCGTGTGGCTCGATCCGGCGGCAGCCGGCAAGGCACCGTGGGAGGACCTGCACCACGTGCTGCAGCAGCGGTTTCCGCTCTGCCGTGGGCGGTCCAAGAACTTCACTCCGCATCTGTCCCTGGGCCGGACCCGGGATCCGCGGCGCGTCAGCGCCGACTGCGCCACCCGGCTCGACGCCATGACCGCGACGGTCTGGGAACTCGTCCTGGTCTCACGCAGGGGTCACGGGCCGATGCAGCCGCGCGCCACGATCGCCCTGCGCACGGGCGAGGTCCGCCGGCTCCCCGCACCCGGCCTCGAAGCACCCGGCCCGGAGGACACGGCATGGCTCTCCGGGATCTCCGACAGGTGAGGCCACGGCCGGGTGCGGCGAAAGGGAAGTGATCGCCACCAGCCGGCCCGAAGCCTGCGCCACGACCTCGGTTCCAGTCCGCTCCGACGTCGAGGCGGCCGGGCAGCGGACCGGGCGCGGGTCAGCGGCCGGGCAGCGGACCGGGCGCCGGTCACACCGGGCCCCTCGCCTCCGTATCGCCGTACGGCCCGCACCGATCGGCGAGAGCGAATCGATCACGCGCCATCCGGCCGTCGGGCGGAGCCCCGGCGACCGACGCGCAACGCGTGAAACCCACCACAATCCACCCACTAAAACGGACTAATGAGCAAAAATGCTTCTTTGGAGCTGATTACCCCTCCGGCAATCAGCCGAGGGATTCAACGACCAGCGGCATGGGAGAAGCGTTTGATCACCGCACGCAAGCGACGCACCGGGCTGATGGCTACGGCCGGCGCACTCGCACTCACGGCGCTGGGCGGCACCAGCTACGCCGCCACCAACGACACCGGGGCTCACCCGGAAACGCAGGCACAGGCGAATCAGGCGGACACCCAGGACACTTCCGACGCCCGAATAAGGATCACGCCCGGCCAAGCCCACGGCCTCGGGATCAACGACCCCGTGAACGTCACCGTCAGCGACGGCAGGCTCACCAAGGTGACCATGACCGCCGTCGCGACCGGCACCGAGGTTCCGGGCACCCTGTCCGCGGACGGCACGTCCTGGAAGTCGATCGGCCCACTGAAGCAGGCCACCCGATATCAGGTCGCCGCGGAGGCCGAGGACGCGAAGGGCCGCTCCGCCACCGAGAACGCCGCGATCTCCACGGTCTCCCCGGCCAACGACTTCCTCGGGCACCTCTCCCCCGAGAACGGCTCGACCGTCGGTGTGGGCATGCCGGTGACCTTCGACTTCGGCAAGGCGATCGGCGACAAGGCCGCCGTGGAGTCGAAGATCCAGGTCGGCTCCAGCAGCGGCGAGCAGATCGTCGGTCACTGGCTCAACAGCAACCGCCTGGACTTCCGCCCCGAGCACTACTGGAAGCCCGGCTCCACCGTCACCGTCAAGATGAGCCTCGACGGCGTCCAGAAGACGGTCACGTTCAAGATCGGCCGGAGCCAGATCAGCACCGTCGACGCGAAGACGAAGCAGATGTCCGTCGTACGGGACGGCAAGACGATCAAGACCATCCCGATCTCGTCCGGCAGCGCGGAGCACCCGACGTACAACGGTCGGATGGTCATCTCCGAGAAGTACCGTCAGATCCACATGAACGGTGCGACCGTCGGCCTCACGGAGAAGGACGGCAAGCCCTCGTACGACATCAAGGCCGTACCGCACGCCATGCGCCTGACCGCCTCGGGCACGTTCATCCACGGCAACTACTGGGGCGCCGACTCGGTCTTCGGCAAGGTCAACACCAGCCACGGCTGCGTGGGCCTGAAGGACGTCAGGAACGCCGGCGACGGCAAGCAGCCCGCCGCGTGGTTCTTCGACAACTCGATGATCGGTGACGTCGTGATCGTCAAGAACTCCGGGGACAAGTCCATGGTGGCCCCGGACAACGGTCTCAGCGACTGGAACATGCCGTGGAGCCAGTGGGTCTCGGGCAGCGCATCCAACTGACGCCACGCCACTCACCCAGGTGAGCCTGGATCCCTGCCGTCAGGCGGCGGCCGACACACCGCCGCCCGCCGCCTGACGGCGCGTGAGGGGAGGACGGGAAGTCAGTACCGGGACACAGCCCTTGACGACACGCCTGCCCGGCGCCGGCCGGTCCGCCGAGCCCGCCTCTCAAGAGCCCGTCGTCCGGGGCGAGGACGAGTCGGCCCGGCACACCGCTTGACGGGAAAGAGATCACCGGCAGTCGGACCGCGAGCGACCCACCGTGCAGGTGAACAGGCACGTACGCGGCCGGAGCTCGTCACATCTCCCGCGCAGGGCGGAATTCATGCGCGGGCAGCGGAAACCGGTCCCACAGAATCTCCGACCGGATCTCACCGGTGAGCACTGCGGTGAGGAACTGGGTCGCGGTCATGTCGTAGCGCTCCCAGTCCTCTCCCGACTCGCTGTTGATCAAGGTAGGACGAGAGTCGGGGTTGTCGGCCGGCCGGACGAGCCAGTACAGGTACTCGCCGTTGTCCGTGGTCGCCCAGCAGATCAGGCGGTTGCCCCCGGATTCCATTTCCGCCGGCCTGTCCTCGAACTGCCACAGGGAATCGTTCGCTTCTTCGCGTTCGGCACTGATCTTGACCAGGTCGTAGACGTCATTGGGACAGCCTGGCTCCAGCAGGAGCAGGTACTCGTCCAGGAGTCCGCCGCCGTAGGCTTCGACGAGCTCCCGGTAGTCCGTGGGGAGCGCCGTGCGCAGCTCGGCTTCGACGACCTCCCAGTCCCAGGAGCGCTCCAGCGCCGCGGGCCCGCGCAGGAGCTCGGCGAGCTGACTCAGTTCCGGACTCATTCGGCTTTCCCCTTTCGCCGTATGGTGATCCAGCGCGCGCAACCCGGACACCGCCTTGTGCAGCGACGCGGCTTCTTTCTTCATGTCCGACATGCAGCCCCTCCCCCGTACTTCACTCTGTGCACATGCCAACCTCAGGACCCTATGAAGAGACGGCCGGGTGCGAGGCATGGAGGACGTCAAGCGTGAGCAAAGACGGCCACCGCGCAGTAGCGCGTGGAAGGAGAGCCCGCTCCCCGAAGCTCTCGGGATCACGATCGGTCACGAATACGCAGATGAGGGCCGCGACCATCTGGTCGCGGCCCTCATCTGCGTATCGCTACAGCGAGCGCTAGAGACGATCTCGTGAACGTCCCAAGAGTGAGTGTCCGAGGGGGGACTTGAACCCCCACGCCCGATAAAGGGCACTAGCACCTCAAGCTAGCGCGTCTGCCATTCCGCCACCCGGACAAGGTGTCTGCCGCCTGGCCGAGGGTGTTCCCCGCGGCGACATGGACAACAATACCAAGGTTTCGGAGTGCGTTTCACCTGCATATCCGGGCCCTCGGAGCGGGTCCGCAGGACAAGGTAGGGGTGCGCCTACAGTCGCACCATGGGTGACTGGATGACTACCGGGGGTTTGCGGGAGGGGCGGCGGCCGAGGGCGTTGTCGCCGTTGCGGGAGCATCTGCGGGACACGTTCTGGTTCGCGCCCACCGCGGCCATGGTGCTGGTCTTCGTGGTGTGGGCCGTGGCGAACGCGCTCGACACCGCGATCGTCGATTCACTTCAGAAGGCACGCGACTACGACACCCTCGACGATCTGCTGCGTCTGGCCGACGACGCGAAGACCGTGGTGACCGTGGTCAGCTCGGCGATGATGACCTTCATCGGTGTGGTCTTCAGCATCTCGCTGGTCGCCGTCCAGATGGCGAGCGGGCAGTTCAGTCCCCGCGTGGTGCGGCTCTTCGTGCGGAGCCGGATCACCAAGGCCACGTTCGCCGTCTTCCTCGCGACCTTTCTGCTGTCGCTCCTCGTGCTGACCTCGTACGAGGGGCAGGCCGAAGCGCGGCAGGTGACCTCGGTCCCGCTGGTCCAGTCGGTTCTGACACTCCTGATGCTGGGGCTCAGCCTCCTGCTCTTCGTGCTGTACGTGAACCAGACCCTGCGTCTCATGCGCATCAGCCACGTCATCGACCGCATCACCCGCGAGGCGTTCAAGGTCATCACGCGGATGCCGGTGGCCCGCTCGTCCGGCGAGGAGAACGCTCTCGGGCCCGAGACCGCCCGGGTCGCCCACCACGGGCGGGCCGGCGTCCTGCGCGACGTGAACATCGCCCGGCTGGTGAAGGCGGCCCGGCGGCAGGATGTCGTCCTGCGGCTGATCCCGCGGATGGGGGATTTCGTCGTACCGGGTACGCCGTTGCTCGCGGTGCACCGAGGTTCCGCTCCGGCAGGGCGGTCGCTGAGCTACACCGTTTCCGTCGGGGTGGAGCGCACCTTCCACCAGGACTTCGCGTTCGGGCTGCGCCAGTTGTCCGACATCGGGCTGCGGGCTCTGTCGGCCGCGGTGAACGATCCGACCACGGCCGTGCAGGCGATCGACCGCATCGTGCAGTTCCTGGCCGCCGTCGCCGGCCGGCCCCTCGACGCGGCGCTCCATCGCGACCGGCGCGGCGACGTGCGGCTCGTGCAGCCCGTGCCGGGCTGGACGGAGCTGGTCGATCTCGGGTTCGCCGAGATCCGGGGGTGCGCGGTGGGCAGTCCGCAGGTCACCCGGCGCATCATCGCCGGGCTCGACGATCTGGCCGTGATCGCTCCGGCGGAACGCCGTGAGCCGCTGCTCCGGCACCGCGCGCTGCTCGTCGAGGCCGTGGAGCGATCGGGCCTGGAGGCGTCGGACCTTGCCTTCGCGCTGCGGCCCGACCGGCAGGGCATCGGATAGCCGGTCCGGTACGCCGGGACGCCCACCCCCGCAGGGCGCCGCACACCGGGGCACCCCGGTACGGCCCGGCACAGCACGGCACGCCGGGCCGTGCCGGTCGGGCGCGGCGCACCGGAGCACCTCGGCAGGGCGCGCGCCGTCACCGGCCCGGTCGGGCGGCGCCCGCCACGGACGCCGCCCGCCCTCACCCCACCAAACGCGCCTGACCCGCGAATCCCGCGGCGCTCACGGCGCTCACGGCGCTCACGGCGCTCACGGCATCAAGTGGTAGTCCGGGAAGTTCCCCGGCAACCGCTCCCCCGCCGGACCCTGGGTCACCGCGCGTACCAGCAGTTCTCCGCCCACGAACGCGCCGCGCCACGACGCTCCGAAGCCGCCGAAGAGTTCGTCGCGGTCGCCCCGGGAGCGGGGCTTTCCGTGGCCGACCTTGAACGCGCGGATCTGCGGGGCCAGTCGGGTGTACGTCGACTCGTCGTCCGTGGACAGCGTGGCGACCAGTGCGCCGTTCGAGGCGTTCATCGCGGCGAGCAGTTCGGCCTCGGTGTCGACCAGGACGATGGTGTCGACCGGGCCGAAGGGTTCCGCGTGGTGCAGCGGTGAGGAGGGCGGCGGGTTGAGGAGGGTGACGGGCTGGACGTACGCCGACGTGTCCTGACCGGGCAGGAAGCGGGTGTCGGACAGCCTGCCGCGGTGCAGCGGGACGGCGCCCCGGTCGATGGCCTCGGCGACCTGGTCGTGCAGTTCCTTCGCCTTGGCCGCGTTGATGACCGGGCCGAAGTCCAGCGAGGGGTAGGGGTCGTCGGGGTGCTCGACGGCGAGAGGGTGGCCGGTCCGCAGGGTGCGGACGGCGGGCAGGTACGCGCTGAGGAAGTCGTCGAACAGGGCGCGCTGGACGACGAAGCGCGGGTAGGCCGTGCAGCGCTGCTTTCCGTAGTCGAAGAGCTTGGGGACGACCGCCGTCAGCGCGTCCCAGTCCGTGTGGTTCCAGATGCCCCAGGTGTTGAGTCCCTCCTGTTCGAGGACATGGCGCTTGCCGAGGTCGGCGACGGCGGTCGCCACCGCGGCGCCGGTGTCCCGGCCGCCGACGAAGGAGACACAGCCGATCTCGGGCGCGCGCACGAGCGCCTCCGACAGTTCGCCCCCGCTGCCGCTGACCAGGGTGGCGGGGATGCCTTCGCGCACGGCGAGCGCGCAGGCCAGGGTGAGACAGGCGACGCCGCCGTCGGTCGGCGTCTTGGCGATGACGGCGTTGCCCGCCAGGGCCTGGACCAGCATCGCGTGGACGAGCACGCTCATCGGGTAGTTCCAGCTGGCGATGTTGGAGACGGGTCCGTCGAGCGGGGCCCGGCCGTGGAGCATGGGCTCGACGCCGTCGACGTACCAGCGCACCCCGTCGATCGCCCGGTCCACGTCGGCCTGGGCCAGCCGCCAGGGCTTGCCGATCTCCCAGACCAGCAGGAGGGCGAGCAGTTCGCGGTGTTCGGTGAGGGCGTCGAGGGTCGCCGCCACTCGGGCCCGGCGTTCCGCGAGGGGCACATGACGCCAGGCCCGGTGCTGGTCGAGCGAGGCACGGACGGCCTGCCGGGCGGTGGCGCCGTCGAGCCGTGGCGGCCCCGCGATGGGGCCGCCGTCCACGGGGCTGGTGGCGGGCAGGGCCCGGCCGTCCGCCTGCCAGCCCGAGTTCCAGAGGTTGAGGACCCGGTCGTCGCGGAACGCCTCGGGGGCTACGGCGAGGCACCGCCGCCAGGCGTCGGTCCAGGACGTCCCGGCCTTGAGGACGAGCGGGGCGGGATCGAGAGGGGTGGGATCGAGGGGATCGCGTTCGCGGGGATTCGTGTCGAGGGTGGTCATGGATGTCTCCGCTCTCGGTGCACAGTCGGGGGCGGGGGGCCCGGCTTCTGCCGAGCGGCAGGTCTTACGGGCCCGCGCGAACAGTCGTCGCGTAGGTAAGGGGACGGTAGTGAGGCCGCAGGACTTCCGGCAGTCACCTCACGTCAACTATGAGTGACATCACTGCGGCTCGCCCGCTCCTCCAGCCGTGCGAGGACCAGCCGTGCCGTCCCGGTCGGGGTGTCGCCCACGTCCGCTCCGGCCGCCTCCAGGGCCTTCTTCTTCGCCTGGGCGGTGCCCGAGGAGCCGGAGACGATGGCGCCGGCGTGTCCCATGGTGCGGCCCTCGGGGGCGGTGAATCCGGCGATGTAGCCGACGACCGGCTTGGTGATGTGATCACGGATGTAGGTGGCGGCCCGTTCCTCGGCGTCGCCGCCGATCTCCCCGATGAGAACGATCAGCTCGGTGCCGGGGTCGTCCTGGAAGGCCGCCAGACAGTCGATGTGAGAGGTGCCGACGACGGGGTCTCCGCCGATGCCGACACAGGTCGAGAAGCCGATGTCCCTCAGTTCGTGCATGAGCTGGTAGGTGAGGGTGCCGGACTTGGAGACCAGGCCGACGCGTCCCGGCTTGGTGATGTCGGCGGGGATGATGCCCGCGTTGGACTGTCCGGGGGTGATGAGGCCCGAACAGTTGGGGCCGATGACGCGGGTGCCCCGGGTGGCGGCATGCGCGCAGAAGGCGACGGAGTCGTGGACGGGGATGCCCTCGGTGATGACGACGGCGAGAGCGATCCCGGCGTCGGCGGCCTCCAGCACGGCCGCGCGGGCGAAGGCGGGCGGCACGAACACGACGCTGACGTCCGCGCCGGTCGCCTCGATCCCCTCGCGCACCGACCCGAAGACGGGGACGCTCCGGGATGCGCTTCCCGGGCCCTCGGGGTGCCGGGGCACGTCGAACTCGACGGTCCGGCCCGCCTTGCGCGGGTTGACGCCGCCGACGACGTTCGTGCCGGCCACGAGCATGCGCCGGGTGTGTCTCATGCCCTCGGCGCCGGTCATGCCCTGGACGAGGACCTTGGACTCCTTGGTGAGAAAGATGGCCATGTCCCGCTCCTTCAGGTGGCGTTGGCCAGTCGGACGGCGAGGCGGGCGGCCTCGTCCATGGTCGCGGCCTGCCGCACCAGCGGGTGCGCCCGGTCGCCGAGGACGGCGCGGCCCCGCGCGGCGTTGTTGCCGTCGAGCCGGACGACCAGCGGTTTCCTCGGCCGGACGGTGTCCAGGGCCCGCACGATCCCGTCGGCGACCGTGTCGCAGGCGGTGATCCCGCCGAACACGTTGACGAGGACGGACCTGACGCCGGGATCGGAGAGAACGACGGAGAGGCCGTCGGACATGACCCGGGCGGACGCGCCGCCGCCGATGTCGAGGAAGTTGGCGGGGCGGGCGCCGCAGCCGGCGACCACGTCGAGGGTCGCCATGACGAGTCCCGCGCCGTTGCCGATGACGCCGACCTCGCCGTCCAGCTTCACGTAGTCGATGCCCCTGGCCGCGGCCGCCGCCTCCAGCGGGTGGGTGTGCGGGTCCTCCTGCTCACCCCAACGCGCCTGACGGAAGCGGGCGTTGCCGTCGAGGGTCACCTTGCCGTCGAGGGCGACGATCCGACCCCCGGTGGTGCGGACGAGAGGGTTCACCTCTACGAGGAGGGCGTCCTCGCGCGTCAGCACCTGCCAGAGCCGTATCAGGATGTCCGCCGTCCGCGGTGGCAGCCCGGCAGCCCGTACGATCTCTGCCGCCTTCGCCGGGGTGACGCCCTCCGCCGGGTCCACGGGGATGCGGGCCACCGCATCCGGCCTGGCCGCGGCCACCTCCTCGATCTCCGTGCCGCCCTCGGCGCAGGCGATCGCGAGGAAGCGTCCGGCGGCGCGGTCGAGCACGTAGGAGACGTAGAACTCGCTCTCGATGTCGACGGGTCGGGCCAGCATCACCGAGCGGACCGGATGGCCCCCGATCTCCATGCCGAGGATCCGACGTGCTGTCCGCTCGGCCGCCGCGGGGTCCTCGGCGAGCCGCACACCGCCCGCCCTGCCGCGCCCGCCGGTCCTGACCTGGGCCTTGACGACGACCCGGCCGCCGAGCCTGCGGGCGATCACGTGCGCCTCCCGGGCCGAGTCCGTGACCTCTGCGCGTGGCACCGGGATGCCGTGCTCCTCGAAGAGTTGTCGCGCCTGGTGCTCGTACAGATCCACGATTCGGCTCCTGTCCTGAAAGTGGTGCACGACCCCTGGACATCACCCACCGGATGCGGGATAACACTCTTCATACAGTATTCGTCGACTGTATGCAATGTACCGAACCTGGCCCACCGCCGGCCGTACCGGGGCGGCTCAAGGCAACGGACAAGTGAGGTGACCTGTGACGACCAAGGCTCTCGAAGGCATCCGCGTGCTGGACATGACGCACGTTCAGTCCGGTCCGTCGGCGACCCAGTTGATGGCATGGCTCGGCGCCGACGTGGTCAAACTGGAGGCGCCGTCCGGTGACATCACCCGCGCCCAGTTGCGGGACATCCCGGACGCCGACTCGCTCTACTTCACCATGCTCAACAGCAACAAGCGCAGCATCACCCTCAACACCAAGACGGAGCGCGGCAAGCAGCTCCTGACCGAGCTGATCCGCCGCTCCGATGTCATGGTGGAGAACTTCGGGCCCGGCGCGATCGACCGCATGGGCTTCACCTGGGACCGGATCCGCGAGATCAACCCGCGGATCGTCTACGCCTCCATCAAGGGCTTCGGCGACGGTCCGTACACCGACTTCAAGGCGTACGAGGTGGTCGCGCAGGCCATGGGCGGGTCCATGGCCACCACCGGGTTCGAGGACGGGCCGCCGATGGCCACCGGCGCCCAGATCGGCGACTCCGGCACCGGCGTCCACGCGGTCGCCGCCATCCTCGCCGCGCTCCTGCAGCGCACCCGCACCGGACGCGGTCAGCGTGTCGACGTCGCCATGCAGCACGCCGTCCTCAACCTCTGCCGGGTGAAGCTGCGCGACCAGCAGCGCCTCGCGCACGGGCCGCTCGCGGAATACCCCAACGAGGACTTCGGCGACGAGGTCCCGCGCTCCGGCAACGCCTCCGGCGGCGGCCAGCCCGGCTCGGCCGTCAAGTGCGCGCCCGGCGGCCCGAACGACTACGTGTACGTCATCGTCCAGCCCACCGGCTGGAAACCGATCACGCGGCTGATCGGCCGCCCCGAACTCGCCGACGACGCCGAGTGGGCCACCCCGCAGGCCCGGCTGCCCAGGCTCGCCAAGATGTTCCAGCTCATCGAGGAATGGACCAGCAGCCTGCCCAAATGGGAGGTGCTGGAGAGACTCAACGCCCAGAGCATCCCGTGCGGACCGATCCTGTCCACCAAGGAGATCATCGAGGACGCGTCGCTGGCCGCCAACGGCATGGTGGTCGAGGTCGAGCACCCCGAGCGCGGCTCGTACGTCACCGTCGGCAGTCCGCTCAAACTCTCCGACTCCCCCGTCGACATCACCGCCTCCCCGCTGCTCGGTGAGCACAACGAGGAGATCTACATCGGCGAACTCGGCCTCGGCGACGAGGAACTGAGGCTGCTGAAGTCGGGCGGGGTGATCTGAGGTGGCGGGTCGGGACCGGGTGGCGAGGGTGCGGACGCTCCTCGACGGCGAGGCCGCGGAGGGCTGCCGGCACCCGTACGAGCGGGTGGTCGTGGCCTCCCCGTACACGACCGAGATCGCTCGTCCTCTTCAGCCCGCCGGGACGGCTCGCCGTCGCCGCGGGCGGTGCGTGGCTGCCGGTGGCCGTCCTCGGCGCGAAGTACCGATGGGCGCACGCGGCAGGGGTGTTGGGGGGTCGTTCATGACATGAGTGTGCGCGGGGGCGGCCGACGGTGCGCGTCGGCCGCCCCCGGGACCCGTGAGCGCACGAAAGGCATTTGGCAGGGGGCGCTGACCAGATCTTTCGACGCAAGGGGTGCTCGATCGACATGACAACCACCGACTACTCGACTCCCGTCCCCTATCGAGAGGTGAGGGACCGCAACGGACGCGTGTACCGCGTCGGCGAGACCGACCTCGACATCATGGGCCGCAGACGCGCGTGGATGGTCTTCCTGCCCTGGGCGGGCATGCTGGGCATCAGCTCCGCCGAATACGCGTTCACGTCCGCGGAGGACACACTCCACGAGGCACATCTGTGGAGCAGCGGACACATCTTCTGGCTGATGGGCGTCTGGATCTTCTTCCAGGCGGCGGTGGCCTTCCCCGCCGGGCGACTGCGCGAGAGCGGCAGGCTCCCCGCCCGGACGGCGATGCTGCTGGGCGCGCTCGGCACCCTGCTCGGCTATGTGTCCCTGGCGTTCGCGCCCCATGTGGCGGTCGCCTATCTCGGCTTCGGCATGTGCAGCGGCATCGGCGCGGGTCTCGTCTACGCGACCTGCGTGAACATGGTCGGCAAGTGGTACCCGGAGCGCAAGGGCGGCAAGACGGGCTTCGTCAACGGCGGTTTCGCCTACGGGTCCGTGCCCTTCGTCTTCCTGTTCACCTCGTACATGGATCTGGGCAACTACCGGGGCGTCCTGGTGGGCGTCGGCCTGCTCTGCTGCGCGCTGGTCGCGGTGGCCGGGTGGTTCTTCGAGGACCCGCCGAAGGGCTGGTGGCCGGCGGACGTGGACCCGCTGAAGGTGCCGGACGACCCGAAGATCCGGCGGGCGCTGGAGAAGAACCCGCCGGCGGTGAAGCAGTACACCCCGAGGGAGGCCGCGCGTACCCCTGTTCTGTGGATGATGTGGTTCTGTCTGCTGTGCACGGCCGGGATCAACATCTTCGGCATCGCCTTCCAGGTGCCGTTCGGCAAGGACATGGGCTTCGCGGGCGGGATCGTGGCCACGGCGATGTCCCTGAAGGCGATCGTCAACGGCACCGGGCGCGGGGTCATCGGCTGGATATCCGACCGGTTCGGACGGCGCCACACGCTGATCATCGTGTGTCTGGTGCTGGGCTCCGCCCAGTTCGGTGTCCTGGTCTCCGGCCAGATGGGCAGCATGCCGTTCTTCCTGTTCTGCTCCATGGTCTCCGGCTTCGGCGGCGGCGCGATCTTCCCGCTGTTCGCGGCCATGACGGCGGACTACTTCGGTGAGAACAACAACGCCTCCAACTACGGGATGGTCTACAGCTCGAAGCTGATCTCGGGTCTGGTCGGCTCAGGCATGGGCGCGGTGGTCGTCGGCGCGTGGGACTACCACGGCGCCTTCGTGCTCGCCGGGTCGATCGGTCTGGCGTCCGCCGTACTGGCCCTGTTCCTCAAGGCACCGGGCCGGCCGCGGACCCGGTCCATCGTTCCCAATCCGCACCCGCTCGGCGAGGAGATGGCCTGATGACGACGGAACCCATCGCGGAGAAGGACGCGCCGGACGGCCCCGGCACCCCGGCGCGCGCGTACCGGGAGGTCACGGACGCCCGGGGCCGTGTGTACCGGGTCGGCGAGAGCGACCGGGACATCCTCGGCCACTCACGCAAGTTCATGGTGTACCTGCCCTGGGCCGCCATGATGGCCATCAGCGTCTTCGAGTACGCGTACGGCTCGGCCGAGGACACCCTGTCCCACGCCCACGGCTGGACGCAGAGCAACACCTTCTGGATCCTGAGCATCTGGGTCTTCTTCCAGGCGGGCATAGCCTTCCCCGCCGGCTGGCTTCGGGAGAAGGGCATCCTGACGGCCCGCAAGGCCATGTACACGGGCTCGGTCATGTGCGCGGCCGGCTTCCTCGCACTCTCGCACCTGAGCAATGTCCTGCTGGCGATCCTGGGCTTCGGGGTCATCGGCGGCATCGGGTCCGGTCTGGTGTACGCGACCTGCATCAACATGGTCGGGAAGTGGTTCCCCGAACGCCGTGGCGCGCGGACGGGATTCGTCAACGGCGGATTCGCGTACGGCTCCCTGCCGTTCATCTTCATCTTCAACTACGCCTTCGACACGGCCAATTACCACCGCGTGCTGGACCTCATCGGCTGCTACGTGATGATCGTGGTGCTGTCCGCCGCGTTCTTCTTCAAGGACCCGCCGAAGAACTGGTGGCCCGCGGACATCGACCCGCTGACGTACGGCGGTTCGGCGAAGGGGGCGGCGAGTCTCTCCAAGAACCCTCCCGCCGTGAAGCAGTTCACCCCCAAGGAGGCCATCAGGACCGGCATGCTCCCGCTGATGTGGATCGCGCTCGTGATGACCGCGGGAGTGTCGATCTTCGGGATCTCGTTCCAGGTCGACTACGCCAAGGAGGTCGGCTTCGGCCCGCTGGTGGCGGCGTCGTCCATGGGGGTCATGGCGGTCATCAACGGCGTCGGCCGGGGCGTGGTGGGCTGGTTGTCCGACACCTACGGCCGCAAGCGGACCCTGGTGTTCGTCATCGTGGTCCTCGGACTCGCGCAGTTCGGTGTCATCTGGGCCGGTGACATCCACAGCGAGGCGCTCTTCCTGTTCTTCGCCTTCCTCTCCGGGTTCGGCGGCGGGGCCTTCTACCCGATGTTCGCGGCCCTGACCCCGGACTACTTCGGCGAGAACTTCAACGCCACCAACTACGGGCTGGTGTACAGCGGAAAGCTGATCAGCGGCCTGTTCGGCGGCGGGCTCGGCTCGATGGTCGTCGCCGCCTGGGGATACGACGGCGCCTACGCGCTGGCCGGCGGCGTCTCCATGGCGGCGGCCGCGATCGCCCTGCTGCTGCGGCAGCCGGGGCGCAGCACGGCGGACACCTCGGCACCCCGGCCACAACCGGTGGGCTGAGTACGGTCCTTCCGCACGAGGGTGGCCCCCTCCGCGACCTGGCGGAGAGGGCCACCCTCGGGTGCGGCCGGCGCCGGGCCCTGCCGGCGTCCTCGCCCTACGCGCGAAGCGCCGGCCGGGGTGGGTGAGGCGGGCCCGCTCGCGGGACTACTTCTCGCGGTCGTGGTACATCTTCCGCGTGTGCTCCGTGTGGGCCCGCATGACCGCGGTGGCCCGCTGTTCGTCGCCTTCCGCTATCGCGGCTATCAGTTCGCGGTGTTCGATCCAGGACTGCCGGCCGCGCTGGCGGGCCACCGGCGTGTAGTACCAGCGGACCCGGCGGTCGACCTGGGCGGCGAGCTCGGCGAGAACCGTGTTGCCGGCGAGCTCCATGATCTTGGCGTGCAGCCGCGCGTTCATCGCGACCGCGCCGTCCACGTCGTCGTCGGCGACCGCCCGCTCACCCTGTGCGCACAGGTCCTCGAGGGCGGTGACGGCGGCGGTGCCCGCGTTGGCGGCGGCGAGCCGGGCCGCTTCGGCCTCCAGGAGCGTACGGACCGTGAGGAGCTGGTCGGCCTCCTCCTCGGTCGGCTCGTGCACGAACGCGCCCTGGGCGGGCCGCAGATCGACCCAGCCCTCGGTGCTCAGCCGCTGGAGGGCCTCCCGCACGGGCTGCCGGGACACTCCGAGATGCCCGGCGAGTTCGCTCTCGACGAGGTGCTGGCCAGGCTGGAGGGCGCGGGTGGTGATGAGTTCGAGCAGCGCCTCGTAGACACGGTCACGAAGCGGTCCGGGCCGCTCCAGCTTGGGTACCGCTCCCTGGGGCAGTCCTGTCGACAACATCACGGTCCCTCCTGGGCAGCGCCGTCGCCGCGATAGGAAAGTCGATTGTCAATTGTCTTTCGCCTACAGTCTACGGCGCACAAACGCCCGACAGGCACAGGATTCGGGCTTGTCACACCCGGCGGCGCGAGGACCGGACGAGCGGCTCAGGCCGCCCCACCAGCGGCTCGGCCGTCTTACGGGCAGCGGACGACCTGTCCCGCGTAGGAGAGGTTGCCGCCGAAGCCGAACAGCAGGACGGGGTCACCGGTGGAGATCTCGCCGCGCTCCACGAGCTTGGAGAAGGCCAGCGGGATGCTCGCGGCGGAGGTGTTCCCGGACTCGACGACATCCCGCGCGACGACGGCGTTGACCGCGCCGATCTTCAGGGCGAGGGGTTCGATGATGCGCAGGTTGGCCTGGTGCAGGACGACTCCGGCGAGGTCCTCGGGGGTGAGCCCGGCCCGCTCGCAGGCCTTGCGGGCGAGCGGCGGGAGCTGCGTGGTGGCCCAGCGGTAGACGCTCTGCCCCTCCTGCGCGAACCGCGAGGGGGTGCCCTCGATGCGTACCGCGTGCCCCATCTCGGGCACCGAGCCCCACAGCACCGGTCCGATGCCGGGTTCCTCGCCGTCGGCGCAGGCCTCGACGACGGCGGCCCCCGCACCGTCCCCGACGAGGACGCACGTGGTGCGGTCGGTCCAGTCCGCCACGTCGCCCATCTTGTCGGCGCCGATGACCAGCGCCCGGGTCGCGGCACCGGCGCGCACGGTGTGATCGGCGGTGGCGAGCGCGTGCGTGAAGCCGGCGCAGACGACGTTGACGTCCATGGCGGCCGGGGAGGGGATGCCGAGACGGGCGGAGACCCGGGCGGCCATGTTCGGGGAGCGGTCGACGGCCGTGGAGGTGGCGACGAGGACGAGGTCGATGTCGCCCGGCGTCAGACCGGCCGAGGCCAGTGCCTTGGCGGCGGCGTGCGCGGCCAGCTCGTCGACGGGCTCGTCGGGCCCGGCGATGTGGCGGGTCCGGATGCCCACGCGGCTCCTGATCCACTCGTCACTGGTGTCGACCAGGCCCGCCAGGTCCTCGTTGGTGAGTACCTTGGCGGGCTGGTAATGGCCGACGGCGGCGATCCGTGAGCCGTTCATGAGTGGTCCCCCTCGTGCTTCGGGTAGCGGGATCCACCAGTCTGTTCCGTGACTCACGGGTACGACGGCAGGTGAAGTCACAGGATTGCGACGCCAGGCTTGTCGGCTTCTGTCAGACCCTCGGAAGCCCGAACACCTACCCCGAGAACAGTTGCGTCGCCTTCTGCACGAGCTCGTAGAGGCCGTAGCACAGGGGCGCGCCCACCCACAGCCAGGCGAAGACGATCAGCGCTCGCCGGTCAGGCGGACTCGGGCTGCTGTCGTGCGACATCGGTGGCCTCCCTCGGTGCGGGGATGTGGTGGCGGGCGTGCACCGGCCGTACGAACTCGTTCGCGACGAAACCGACGGCGAGCAGCCCGATCATGATCAGGAACGACAGTTCGTACAGGGACGAGCCGTGCTTGCCCGCCGCCTTCTGGTGGTCCGCGATCCAGTTCACGATCAGCGGGCCGAGGACGCCGGCGGTGGACCAGGCGGTGAGCAGCCTGCCGTGGATGGCGCCGACCTGGTACGTGCCGAACAGGTCCTTCAGATATGCCGGGATCGTGGCGAAGCCTCCGCCGTAGAAGGAGAGGATCACCAGCGCGCTCAGGATGAACAGGGGTTTGGACGAGTCCCCGAGCCAGGCGATGAGCGCGTACATCAGGGCGCCGGCCCCGAGGTAGACGCGGTAGATGTTCTTGCGTCCGATCAGGTCGGAGGTCGAGGACCAGCCGATGCGGCCCGCCATGTTGGCCGCGGACAGCAGGGCGACGAATCCGGCGGCCGCCGAGACGGACACCGGCGTGGAGGTGCCCCCGAAGAAGTCCGTGATCATCGGGGCGGCCTTCTCCAGGATGCCGATGCCGGCGGTCACGTTCATGCAGAGAATGATCCACAGACACCAGAACTGCGGGGTCCGGACGGCGTTCCGCGCGGAGACCTGGACCCCGTCGAGCGCGCTGGGCCCGGACACGGCCGGTTTCTCGCCGCGCGGCACGCGTACAAGCAGCACACCGAGGGTCATGAACACGGCATACGTCAGCCCGTGCACGAGGAACGCGAGCGCGATCCCCGAGGAGTCCGAACCGAAGGACTTCAGCATCTGGGCCGACCACGGCGAGGCGATCAGCGCACCGCCGCCGAAACCCATGATCGCGATGCCGGTGGCCATCCCGGGCCGGTCCGGGAACCACTTGATCAGCGTGGAGACGGGCGAGATGTAGCCGATGCCGAGGCCGGTCCCGCCGACGAAGCCGTAGCCGAACACGATCAGCCAGTACTGCTCGGTGGCGGCGCCCAGCGCGGAGATGAGGAAGCCGGAGGAGAAGCAGACGAGGGCGACGGTCATCGCCCAGCGCGGACCGTTGCGCTCGACGAGCGTGCCGCCGAACGCCGCCGACAGGCCGAGCATCACGATGGCGAGCTGGAAGGGCAGCGCGCTCTGGGTTCCGCTCAGACCGAGCGCGGATTCGAGCGGCGGCTTGAAGACGCTCCAGGCGTAGGCCTGGCCGATGGAGAGATGGACCGACAGGGCGGCCGGCGGGACGAGCCAGCGGCTCCAACCGGGAGGTGCGACAGGAGGGCTCATGATCCGGGACGATAGGAAGCGGCCGAGCGGCTGTGAAGCGGTGCGACGAGAACTCGTCGACCGTATGCGATGAGCGGTATCCCTGACGCGACGAACGGTCACCCCGCCGGCCGGGCGACGGCACGGAGCCGGTCGTACGGGCCGGGCATCGGGTCGCCCCGCCCCTTGCCCGCACCCCTTCCATCCTGTAGACAATATTTCGTCGACACAGTTCGGAAGTTCCTCGGTACCCTCGACCGAACGGAGCGCCACCCAGTGAGAGTCGCAGTTCTCGGCGCCGGTGCGATCGGCGCCTACGTCGGCGCCGCCCTGCACCGCGCCGGCGCCGACGTGCATCTCGTCGCCCGTGGACCGCATCTCGCGGCCATGAGGCAGCACGGCGTCCAAGTCATCAGCCCGCGCGGGGACTTCACCGCACGCGCCCACGCCACCGACGACCCGGCCGACATCGGTCCGGTCGACTACGTCTTCCTCGGTCTGAAGGCCAACTCGTACGCGGCGTGCGGGCCGCTCATCGAGCCGCTGCTGCACGACACCACGGCGGTGATCGCCGCCCAGAACGGCATCCCCTGGTGGTACTTCCACCGGCACGGCGGACCCCACGACGGCCACCGGGTGGAGAGCGTGGACCCGGGCGGCGCCGTCAGTACGGTGCTGGCGCCTGAGCGGGCCATCGGGTGCGTCGTGTACGCCGCGACCGAACTGGAGGGACCGGGCGTCGTCCGCCACCTCGAAGGCACCCGGTTCTCCATCGGGGAACCGGACCGGTCCGTCTCGGCACGCTGCCGGGCGTTCAGCGCCGCGATGCGGGAGGGCGGGCTGAAATGCCCGGTCGAACCGGACCTGCGCAACGACATCTGGCTCAAGCTGCTCGGCAACATCTCCTTCAACCCGATCAGCGCGCTGGCCCGCGCCACGATGCGGCAGATGTGCCTGCACGGCGGGACGCGCAAGGTCATCGAGATCATGATGACCGAGACGCTCACCGTCGCTCAGGCCCTCGGCTGCGAGGTGGGCGTGTCCATAGAGCGGCGCCTCGCGGGGGCCGAGCGCGTCGGCGACCACCGCACCTCCACGCTCCAGGACCTGGAGCGCGGCAAGCCGCTGGAACTCGACGTACTGCTCGCCGCAGTCGTGGAACTCTCGGAGATCACCGGGGTTCCGGTGCCGACGCTGCGTACGGTGCACGCCATCTCCGATCTGCTCGCGCTGCGGACGGCGGCGTGAACCGGAGCGGGCCGCGGGCCGGGGCGGTGCTGCCCGCTCCCCGGGTGCAGGACAATGAGAACGTAAGGGTCACCTCCCGCACCACGCCCCCGGGTGTCCCGCACGGCAACCGCCGCAGGAAGGGCCGATCCGGCCGGCCACACGTACGGAAGCGGGACTGATCAGGCCATGGGACGAGTCACGGAACGACGCAAGGTGATCCGCATCCGGGACGGTGCCGTGAACACCCGTCCGGACACGCTGGTCGCCGAGGAACCGCTGGAGATCCGCCTCAACGGCAAGCCTCTGGCGATCACCATGCGCACCCCGGGCGACGACTTCGCGCTGGCCGCGGGCTTCCTGGTGAGCGAGGGGGTGCTGGGCCGGGCCGACGAGCTGCAGAACATCGTCTACTGCGCGGGGGCCACGGTGGACGGCTCCAACTCGTACAACGTCGTCGACGTGCGGACGGCGCCCGGTGTCGTCATCCCCGACATCACGCTCGAACGCAACGTGTACACGACGTCGTCGTGCGGTCTGTGCGGCAAGGCGAGCCTGGACGCGGTCCGTACGACGGCCCGCTGGACCATCGACGACACGGCGGGCGGCACCACTCCCCCGGTGCGGCTGGAACCCGGCCTGCTCGCGAGTCTCCCCGACCGGCTGCGCGCGGCCCAGCGGGTCTTCGACCGGACCGGGGGCCTGCACGCGGCGGCGCTGTTCACCGAGGACGGCGAGCTGGTCGACGTACGGGAGGACGTGGGCCGGCACAACGCGGTCGACAAGCTGGTCGGCCGCGCCCTGCAGAACGGCACGCTCCCGCTCTCCCGGACGGTCCTGCTGGTCTCCGGCCGGGCGTCCTTCGAGCTGGCGCAGAAGGCGGTGATGGCGGGCGTCCCGTTGCTGGCGGCGGTCTCGGCTCCGTCGTCCCTGGCCGTCGACCTCGCGGCGGAGACCGGCCTGACCCTGGTCGGCTTCCTGCGCGGCGCCAACATGAACGTGTACGCGGGCGAGCACCGGATCGCCCTGCGGGCCGCGGCCGCCCAGGGCTGACACCGGCTCCCCGCGACACGGCGGCGGGGCCCCGGACGGCGGGGAGCGCCCCCTGCGCCGGAGGGGGCCCCGCCTCGGCCCGGAACCCCCGCCCGGGAAGTCGCTGCTGCCGCAGGGTCCGGCCGAGTCCGGTCCGACGCGGGCCCGGCACTTCCCGGACACCGGGCTCCGGGCTCCGGGCTCCGGGCTCCGGGCTCCGGGGCGCGTACACGGCCGTCGAGTACGGCGCCCCGGCGACGCGCGGGGCTGCGGCAGCCGGCTCGGTCGTCATGGCATGCGGAGGCGGCGTACTGGCGTGAGAGCCGCCTGCGGGGTGGCTCAGTCCGCGATGAGACGCACCTCGTCGGCGGTCACGACCGTGCCGAGGCGCGGGAAGTCGAGGCGGACGGAGGCGTCGTGCTCGGGGGCGGTGAACGCGGCCATCGCGTCCTCCACGAAGACCAGGTCGTAGCCGAGGTCCCCGGCGGCGCGCGCGGTCGACTCGACGCCGAGGTTGGTGGCGATTCCGCCGAACACCAGGGTGGAGATGCCGTGTTCGCGCAGCCGTTCGTCCAGACCGGTGCCCTGGAACCCGCCGATGGTCCGCTTCACGATCTCCAGATCACCCTCCGCGACAAGTCCGGCGACCAGTCCGCTGCCGGGCGGCTGCTCCGGGACTCCGGACCGCTCGACCCGGATCAGCACGACGAGCGCGCCCGACTTCCGGAATGAGGTCGCCAACTCCTCTGCGGTGGCGAGGACTTCGGTCCCCTTGTATGGCGCCAGGGGCAACGCCACGATGCGCTCCATGAGATCGACGAGCACAAGGGCGGTGCGCGTCGGGTCGAGAGCGAGGCGGGGTTCGGCTTCGGGTGCGGTCATGACGGAACGTTAGCCCGCATCGGCCGTCCGTACCGGAAATCCGGATCAACAAGCCCGTGAACTGCTCTTCGCCGTGCGGCCGTCCGGACGCGCCCCGACCGGTCGAAATCTGGCGTGAACACGACCGGTACATGCTTCTTGTGGGGTGTGTGAGGGCCCAAGTAGCGTCTGCGGCGCGAACGTTGGACGTGGGATGTCCGGAGGATCCGGATTGCCCAGCCGCCGTACGAAGGGCAGGTCGCACCATGCCGTCACGCCTCCTCACCCGTCTCAGATCCGCCTTCGCCGCCCGCCCGGGGGGCCACTCCCCCAGGCGTCCGCGATCCGTACTTCCCCTCCGGCCAGGACCCGGCTCCCGCGGTCGCACCGGCACTCGCCCGGAACCCGCCTCGCTCGGCCGCCCGGAACCCGCCTCGGCCACCCGGCCGGGATCCCGCTCGCGCGCTCGCCTCGAAGCCGCCCTGACCGCCGCGCTCAGCATCGCCGCACTGGTCGCGCTCCCGGGAACGGCTCGGGCCGAACCGGCCGCTTCGGGTGGTGAGTTCGAGCAGCAGGTGCTGTTCAAGGCCTCCCAGGACCCTGGCTACGCCTGCTTCCGCATCCCGTCCGTCGTCCGGACGACCGAGGGCACGCTCCTCGCCTTCGCCGAGGGACGCGTCCTCAACTGCGGCGACGCGGCGGACATCGACATCGTGGTGAAGCGCTCCAGTGACGGCGGGCGCACCTGGAGCCCGCTCCAGGTCGTCAACGACGGGGGCGGGAACACCCACGGCAATCCCACCCCGATCGTGGACCGTGAGACCGGTCGGATCGTGTTGGCGGAGACCTACAACACGGGCCGCACGGACAGCGCGAGCTGCTCGACGCCGTGCGACCGCACCCCGCATCTCCAGTACAGCGACGACGACGGTCTCAGCTGGTCGCAGCCGCGCGACCTGAGCGACGAGATCCTGCCCGCGAACTGGAACTCCTGGTACGCCACCGGTCCGGTGCACGGCATCCAGCTCACCCGCGGCCGGCACGCGGGACGACTCGTCTTCGCCGTCAACACCGAGACCTGGAACGGCGGTCGGATCACCGCCAACAACGCCGCGCTCATCACCAGCGACGACGGCGGCGATCACTGGGACATCGGTGCGACCGACTCCTGGCCGATCGCCGACGACGGCACCTTCCGGCAGAAGCCGTCCGAGATGACACTCTCCGAGCGCACCGACGGATCGGTCCTGGTCAGCGGTCGCGAGCAGGACGGCACCGACCTCGGACACCGCACCCAGGCGGTCAGCAGGGACGGCGGCGACAGTTTCCTCTCCTCCTTCCGTGACGTCCCGGACCTCTACGCGCCCCAGGTGCAGGGCTCGACCCTGCGTGTCGGGGACCGGATCCTGCTGTCCTGCCCCGGCGACCCCGACCGCCGCCGGACCATGATGATCCGCTCCTCCTACGACGGCGGACGCACGTGGGACAGTGTGGACCGCGGAACGGTCGTCACCACAGACTGGTCCGGCTACTCCGACCTGGTGCGCGTCGACGGCGACACCGTGGGCCTGTTGTACGAGGGCGGCGCGGTCGACGCGCGCGACGAGATCCGCTTCGCCCGCTTCGCCGAGGACTGGCTCCAGCCGCGCCGGGGCCCGGACCCGACGACGGCCGACCTCGCTCCGTTCACCCGGCGGGCGGCGGTCCTCGGCGGCGCGGGGCGGACGGCGGGCGTCCTGGGGAACGCGCTGGAGTTCGACGGCACCGACGACGCCGTACGACTGCCGTATCAGGACCGGCTGACGCTGGGGACGAAGGACTTCACGGCCTCGCTGTGGTTCCGCTACACGGCCACCACCGGTGAGCAGCCGCTGCTGTGGATGGGCGGGATCGGTACGACGCAGCCGCAGGTGTGGCTGCGCGCGGAGCCCGCGTCCAACCGGATCACCGGTCTCGTCACCACCAGGGACGGCGCGTCGCCCCCGGCCACCAGGTTCGTGCGCGCCACCGGCGCGTTCAACGACGGCCAGTGGCACCATCTGGCGCTGCGCCGTGGCGGGGGGCAGCTCACGCTGTTCATCGACGGGACCACCGTCAGCACGGCGGACGTGCCCGGATCGGCGAGCCGGAACTCGCCGTTCGGGGTGCACATCGGCCAACGGATGGACAGCCGGGCGTACTTCACCGGCGCGATCGACGATGTGCGCGTCTACGACCGGGGGTTGACCGACGACGAGCTCTCGGAGCCGCCCTCCCGGCAGGTCACCCGGGACACCGTGCTGTGGCTCCCCATGGACCATGTGAGCGGGGAACACTAGCGTCCCCGTCCGTGCCCGAGGACGCGCGAGCGGGGCGGCGGAGCAAGGCCGGGTTCCGGTACGGCGACGCCGGGACCCGCGCCGGCGACTGGACCGGCGGCGACCGCACCGGCGGCGGCGAGTCTCAGCCGGAACGTGTCCCCGTACCGACCGCGATTCGTGACGTCGCGGATGGGGAGACCTGGGACCCGCCGGACCCGCCGGACCCGCCCGCACCGCCGGCCGTTCCGCCCGTGCCCGTCGTCCCCCCGGTGCCGGCCGACCATTTCGAAGCGGACCCGCCCGCCTCGCCCGACCCGCCGGTCACCTCGGGGTCGCGGGCGCGGCGCTTGGCGATGACCGCGCACACCATGAGCTGCATCTGGTGGAAGAGCATCAGCGGGAGCACGGCGAGCGAGGCGTGCGCGCCGAACAGGACGCCGGCCATGGGGAGCCCGGAGGCGAGCGACTTCTTGGACCCGGCGAACTGGATGGCGATCCGGTCCTCGCGGCCGAAGCGCAGGGCCTTCGCGCCGTACCAGGTCAGGAGGAGCATCACGCCGAGCAGCAGCGCCTCGACGACGAGGAGTCCCGCCAGCCGGACGGCGCTGACCTGGTGCCAGATGCCCTGCACCATGCCCTCGCTGAACGCGGTGTACACGACGAGCAGGATCGAGCCGCGGTCGACGTAGCCGAGGACCTTCTTGTGGCGGGTGGTGAAGGCGCCGATCCAGGGGCGCAGCAGTTGCCCGGCCACGAACGGCACCAGCAGCTGCAGCACGATCCTGACCAGCGAGTCGGCGGAGAACCCGCCGCCGCTGTTGCCGAGCAGGACCGCCGCGAGCAGCGGGGTGACGACGATGCCGGCGAGCGACGAGAAGGAGCCCGCGCAGATCGCGGCGGGCACGTTGCCGCGGGCGATCGAGGTGAAGGCGATCGACGACTGGATGGTCGACGGGACGAGCGTGAGGAAGAGGAGGCCGGTGTAGAGGTCGTGTGTCAGGAAGGCCGGCTCCAGCCCGCGGGCGGCGAGGCCGAGCAGCGGGAACGCCACGAAGGTGCAGATCAGCACCGTGCCGTGCAGCCGCCAGTGTTTGAGTCCGTCCACCGCCTCACGGGTGGACAGGCGCGCGCCGTACAGGAAGAAGAGGAAGGCGATGGCGGCCGTGGACGCGCCCGAGGCCACGTCCGCGGCCGTACCGCTCGCCGGGAACAGGGCGGCGAGGCCCACCGTCCCGAGCAGGAGCAGGATGTAGGGGTCGACCGGCATCCAGCTCGGCCACTGCAGGCGTTTCACGGTGCTCCACTGCTCGGTTGCTCGGTTCGGTTCTTCTGATCGTCGTCGGCGGGTCGTGCCCTCTCCATCGTCCTCTCACGGGCCGCGATCGGGAATCCGTCATACCGCTCTGACTGTCATCACGTATCGCGATAACGTGGGGGTGTGTACGACCCTTCCCAGCTGCGTACGTTCCTGGCGGTGGCCCAGACGCTGAGCTTCACGCAGGCCGCCCGGCGGCTGGGGGTGCGCCAGTCCACGGTCAGCCAGCACGTGCGCCGACTGGAGGACGCCGCCGGGAGGCAGTTCTTCTCGCGCGACACGCACTCCGTCGAGCTCACGGAGGACGGCGAGGCGATGCTCGGGTTCGCGCGGCGGATCCTGGAGGTGCAGGAGCAGGCGACGGCCTTCTTCACCGGGACACGGCTGCGCGGCCGGCTGCGTTTCGGCGCGTCGGAGGACTTCGTGCTGACCCGGCTGCCGGAGATCCTGGAGGGATTCCGCTCCGACCATCCCGAGGTGGACCTGGAGCTGACGGTCGAGCTGTCCGGCACCCTCCACGAACAGCTCGCCGCCGGGCATCTGGACCTGGTGCTGGCGAAGCGGCGGCCCGAGGACCCGCGCGGCGAGCTCGTCCGGCACGACCGTCTGGTGTGGATCGGCGCCCAGCGGCTGCGCCTGGACCCGGACCGCCCCGTACCGCTGATCGTCTACCCTCCCCCGGGCATCACCCGCGCGCTCGCCCTCGAAGCGCTGGAACGCCAGGGCCGGCCGTGGCGCGTCGCCTGCACCAGCGGCAGTCTCAACGGCCTGATCGCGGCGGCCCGCGCGGGTCTCGGCGTGATGGCCCACTCACGGGGCCTCGTACCGCCCGGCCTGGTCCGGGTACCGGAGAGAGCGGGGCTCCCGGAGCTCGGCGAGGTCGACTTCGTGCTGCTGCACGGCCACCGCCGGCCGTCCGCCCAGGGGGCCGCGGACGCGCTCGCGACAGCGATCCTCGCAGGCGGGGACCGGTTGCACAGAGGGCAGCGGAGCTAGGACGCGTCCGTCGATCACGGAGGGGACGGGCGGCGTCCGACGGCATCGCGACGAGGGCCAGGGCGTCCGCACCGGTGGCGGAATCGAATATTCCGAATCCGCTCCCCGTGGCCTCGCGATCCGGCCCCGGGTCGTAGCGATTCCGTGGAGATTACGGACCCGAAACCTACGGAACCGTAAGGAATTCTGTCCTACCCTTCCCCTTGTGGGGGCATTTACGTGGTTGACCTGTGCGGACGCCGTACCCGTCGGCGGTTCGAGGCCCCTCCCGCCCGGTCACATGGTGGGGTAGCTTTCACGGCGCTGTGCGGAGCGCCACGAGGAGCGGTATTGCGCGAGTTCACCAACCCCCCGTTGGCGTCGGCGCCGCCGGTGGGCGGCCTGGCCGACGTCGTCTTCGACCATGCCCAGGAAGACCCGCTCCACATCGCGCTCGGCCGCAAGGACGATCAGGGAGAGTGGCGCGACGTCACCTCGGCCGAGTTCCGGGACGAGGTCCTGGCGCTCGCCAAGGGCATGCTCTCCCAGGGCATCCGCTTCGGCGACCGGGTCGCCATCATGTGCCCCACCCGCTACGAGTGGACGCTGTTCGACTTCGCTTTGTGGACGATCGGCGCCCAGGTCGTGCCCATCTACCCCACGTCCTCCGCCGAGCAGGTCTTCTGGATGCTGCACGACGCACAGGTGTCGGCGGTCATGGTGGAGCACGAGGACCACGCGATGACCGTCGCCACGGTCGTCGACAGGCTGCCCCAGCTGCACAAGCTGTGGCAGCTCGACGTGGGCGCGGTGCACGAGCTGTACGAGGCGGGCGCGCACCTGGACGACGAGGTGGTCCACCGGCACCGCCGCGCGGTCACGCCCGATTCGACCGCGACGATCATCTACACCTCGGGCACCACGGGGCGCCCGAAGGGCTGTGTCATCTCGCACGCGAACTTCATGTTCGAGGCGGACACCGTCATCACACGCTGGGAACCCGTCTTCCACTCCAAGCGCGGTGACGAAGCGTCCACCCTGCTGTTCCTGCCGCTCGCGCACGTGTTCGGGCGGATGGTGCAGATCGCCGCGTTCCGCGGGAAGGTCAAGTTCGGGCACCAGCCCCAGCTGAACGCCTCCGCGCTGCTGCCGGACCTCGCCGCCTTCCGGCCCACCTTCTTCCTGGCCGTGCCGTACATCTTCGAGAAGGTCTACAACGCCGCCCGCCGCAAGGCCGAGAGAGAAGGCAAATCCGGCCCCTTCGAGAAGGCCGTCGACGTCGCCGTGCGCTACGCGGACGCCGTCGAGTCCAAGGCCTGGGGCATCGGTCCGGGCCCCTCGGCGAGCCTGCGCATGCAGCACCAGGTCTTCGACAAGCTCGTCTACTCCAAGGTGCGGGCCGCGATGGGCGGCCGGGTCAGGCACGCGATGTCGGGCGGCTCGGCGATGGACCGGCGGCTCGGACTCTTCTTCGCGGGCGCGGGCGTGACCATCTACGAGGGATACGGGCTCACCGAGTCCACGGCGGCAGCCACGGCCAACCCGCCCGAGCTCACCCGGTTCGGCACCGTCGGTCAGGCGATCCCCGGCACCACCGTGCACATCGCGGACGACGGGGAGATCTGGCTGAACGGCGGCAACGTGTTCCAGGGCTACCTCAACAACGACAAGGCCACCGACGCCACGCTGCACGACGGCTGGCTCGCCACCGGCGACCTCGGCTCCCTGGACGAGGACGGCTACCTCACGATCACCGGGCGCAAGAAGGAGATCCTGGTGACCTCAGGCGGCAAGAGCGTCTCGCCGGGCGTGCTGGAGGAGCGGGTGCGCGATCATCCGCTGGTCGCGCAGTGCATAGTGGTCGGCAACGACCGGCCGTACATCGCCGCGCTCGTCACCCTCGACTCCGAGGCCGTCGAGCACTGGCTCCAGATGCGCGGCAAGCCGCCGCTGTCCGCCGGCGATCTGGTGCGCGACCCCGATCTGGAGACCGAGGTGCGGCGCGCGGTGGTCGCCGCGAACACACTGGTCTCGCAGGCCGAGTCGATCCGTACGTTCCGGATACTGGCCAACCAGTTCAGCGAGGAACAGGGCCTGCTGACGCCGTCGCTGAAGCTGAAGCGCAAGGCGATCGAGAAGGCGTACTCGGCGGAGGTCGAGGCGCTCTACCGGACGTAGTCCGGGCGGGCGCCCGACCCGCTCCCAGGACGAGGACCGTCGGCGTTCCGGCACGATTGATCAGATCATTTCAGCCAATCTCTGATTCGTCCGACCGGAGGCCCGGTCAGGAACACATCACGGCCGGTGATCGTTCACGATACGAGTACCACCCGACGACTGAAGGATCGAGAGCTCGTGAGCAAGGTCCCCCCGATCATCCTGAACAACGGCGTCGAGATGCCGCAGCTGGGCTTCGGCGTCTGGCAGGTGCCGGACGACGAGGCGGAGCGAGCGGTCGCCACCGCGCTGGAGTCCGGGTACCGCAGCATCGACACAGCGGCGATCTACGGCAACGAAGAGGGCACCGGCAAGGCCGTCAACGGCTCCGGCATCGCCCGCGAGGAGCTGTTCGTCACCACCAAGCTCTGGAACAGCGACCAGGGGTACGACTCCGCCCTGCGCGCCTTCGACACCTCGCTGGACAAGCTCGGCCTGGACTATGTCGACCTGTACCTGATCCACTGGCCGACGCCGTCCCGTGGCATGTACGTCGACACGTTCAAGGCCTTCGAGAAGATCTACGCCGACGGCCGCGCCAAGGCCATCGGCACGTCGAACTTCCTCCCGGAGCACCTGGCGAAGCTGATCGACGCGACGTCCGTCATCCCGGCCGTCAACCAGATCGAGCTGCACCCGCACCTCCAGCAGCGCGCGGCCCGCGAGTTCCACGCCGAGCAGGGCATCGCGACCGAGGCCTGGTCTCCACTGGGCCAGGGCAAGGGCCTCCTGGAGGTCCCGGCGATCGTCGCCATCGCCCAGAAGCACGGCCGCACCCCGGCCCAGATCGTGCTGCGCTGGCACCTCCAGCTGGGCAACGTCGTGATCCCGAAGTCCGTGACCCCGTCCCGGATCAAGGAGAACATCGATGTCTTCGACTTCTCCCTGGACGCCGAGGACATCGCGGCGATCTCGGCCCTGAACGAGGACCGCCGCATCGGCCCGGACCCGGCCACCTTCGACATCGGCTGACCGACCCGCCCGCGGTCTGCCGCCGGCCCGGATGCTCGCCGCATCCGGGCCGGCGGCTTTTTCGCGTCCTTGGACCGGACCAACTCGGCGACAGGTCTTGACGCGGTCATGCAAGCAGGGCCACCTTGTACGGCAACCCGGTAAGGAAAGTTTCCTAACAGAAGGGTCCCCCACAGTGCGCACTCGAACACTGACCCTGTCCGCGGCCGTCGGCGCGGCGCTGCTCGCCGTCGCCGCGCTCCCGGCGAGCGCCTCCGGCACCGCCGGCCCCCGCTCGGCACAGGAGGGTTCGGTCAGCGCGGCCGCCCTCCTCGCCAAGGTGACGTCCTGCTCGCAGATATCGAGCGGGAAGTACAAGACCGACGAAGAGACCTCGGCCACGATCCCCGTCTGCGGCAAGAACGGCGCCGTGTTCTGGAAGGCCGACATGGACGTCGACTGCGACGGCCAGGTCACCGGCAAGTGCAACGCGAACACCGACCCCTGGTTCCAGGACGACACCGCCTTCCACCAGTCCAACGGCCAGCCGCTGCGTGCCGACTCGCTGCCCTATGTCGTCGTCCCGAGCACCAGCGGCATCTGGAAGTACACGAGTTCGGGGATCAAGGGCGGTGGTGTGGTCGCCGTCATATACAACGGCAAGGTCGAGTACGCGGTGGTCGGTGACACCGGACCGACGCAGATCATCGGCGAGGCGTCCTACGCCACGGCGAACGCGCTCGGCGTCGACCCCGACCCCGAGACGGGCGGGACCGATTCCGGCGTGACCTACATCCTGTTCAAGAACTCGCAGGTGTCACCCATCGAGAGCCACGGCGCGGCCGTGTCGCTCGGGGACTCGCTGGCCAAGCAGTTCCTGGCCAACAACTGAGCGTCTGCCCGGCGGGGACGCCCTTCGCCCCGCCGGGCCCGGATCGGACGGGCCGGCCGGCCGCTCGGGGCGGACGACGACCGTGTGCACGTCGACGCCCGTCGGCCGTCCCACCGCCCGGACGATCGAGTCCGCGAGCTGGTCCGCCGGCAGCAGCCGCCCCGGCGGGAGGCCGCCGCAGCCGTCCAGGAAAGGGGGCGTGCCCGGCCGCGTGCCCGACGACCGTCGGCAACCCCTCGGGGCCGCCCGGTTCCGCGGCGAAGTCACTCGGCCGCCGCTCGCCGCTACTCCGGCTTGACCCCCACGTACACCGTCATCGCCGTCAGGACGAACGCGTCCGGGCGGTGGTGCACGCTCGCCTTGTCGTCCGGGTCGAGGAGCCGGTCGAGCGTGGCGAGGTCCTGCGGGTCGAGCCCTTCGGCGAGGCCGTCCCGCCTACGGGTGAGAACGGTGACGACGAAGGCGCGAGCCTCGTCCGAGAGCGGGGCGGGGAGGTCGAGAAGGAAGGTGCGGGTCGCCGTGTGGCGCAGGCCGACAGCGGTGAGCAGGGCGGGCCAGTCCTCCGTCTCCGTCACCGCACCGGGCAGTTCGGCCCGCATGCGGGTGAACCACTCGTCGTGCACCGCGTCGATGCGGGACTCAAGGCCGGGCCGGCCGATGCCGGTGTCGCGCGGGAGGAAGCGCGTGGGAAGGCCGCCCTCCAGCAGTGCGAGGGTCCCGCCTGGTGCCAGGCTCCGGACGAAACCGGCGAGCGCGGCCCGCTGGTCGCCGACATGGTGCAGCGACCTGCTCGCCCACAACAGGTCCGCGGGGAACTCCAAGTCACCCACACCATCGGAGAGTTCGGCCTCGACCGTGCTGAAGCGGTCGGCGACGCCGAGCCGCTCGGCGCGGGCCCGGGCCGCCGCCAGGAGGGGCTCGACGCCGTCCACGGCGACGACCCGCGCGCCCGGGAACTTCTCAGCGAGCAGACAGGAGATGACCCCGGGGCCACTGCCCGCGTCCACGATCAGCCCCGGATCGGGCCGCCGCTCCCGCAGCCACTCGGCCGCCTCGGTGTACGCCGGGGTGAACAGCTCCGCCTCCGCCACCAGCAGGGGCAGCATCTGGGCGAAATCCATGTGGGTGTGGTCGTGCCCCTGGTTCCGCGCGGGACCGTGGTGGTGGCCGTGGTCCGGCGACGAGCCCTGCTGGTGTGCCGGGCCGTGACCGCTGCCGTGGTCGTGGTTGTGGTCCTGCGTCATGGCACAAGCCTCTCTCTCGGGATGAGGACAGCGTGCGCCGCCACTCCCGGAAACAGCCAGTCGTGTTGCTCGAACGGCAAAAGGCGGGCCACCGGAAAACCGGATGCGCACGCGGGGACCCGTCATCGAACATGGCCGAATGGACGACGTCATGCTGGAGCGATTCCTCGAGGACGGCTTCGTACGGATCGAGGGCGCCTTTCCGGCGCGGGTCGCCGCGGACTGCGTCCGGCTGCTGTGGGAGGAGACGGGCTGCTCCCCGGACGATCCCGCCACCTGGACCGAGCCCGTGCGCTGGATCCCCGGGATGGCCCAGGGCCCCTTCGCCGCCGCCGTCAACTCACCCGCCCTGCACGACGCGTTCGACCTGCTGCTCGGCGAGGGCCGTTGGGAGCCGCGCTACTCGCTGGGCAGTTTCCCGCTGCGTTTCCCGCACGAACAGGAGCCGGACGACGCGGGCTGGCACATCGAGGGAAGCTATCTGCCCGAAGGCGCGACCTGGTACTACGCCAATCTCAGGTCCCGGGATCGCGCGCTGCTGATGCTGTTCCTGTTCACCGAGGTGGGCCCCGAGGACGCGCCGACCCGCATCCGCGTCGGCTCGCACCTGGACGTGCCACCGCTCCTGGAGCCGTACGGGGAGGAGGGTGTGTCGGGGCTGGACATCGCGCCGCGCCTGGTCGAGGCGTCGGCGCACCGGCCGGTCGCGTACGCCACCGGCCGGCCCGGCGACGTGTACCTGTGTCATCCGTTCCTGGTGCACGCGGCACAGCCGCACCACGGGAGCCGGCCCCGGTTCATGGCGCAGCCGCCGCTGTCCCCGGCGGCGCCCTTGGAGCTGGAGCGGGCCGACGGGGACTATTCGGCGGTGGAGTTCGCGATCCGCCAGGGGCTGGGGAAGGGGAGCTGACCCCTGGCGGACCGCACGCGCTCAGCCGGTCACAGGGCCGGGTACGCGTTCTTCATGAGCTCCTGGAACTGGGCGGAGAACCAGTGCCCGGAGAGCGGGGCGTTCGGCAGCGCGCCGGAGAGGTTGTTCCCGTTGCGGGCGTTGCCCGTGTAGGTCGGGTCGCACATCCGGTCGAAGCCCTTGCCCTCGTCGTTCGCGATCGCCGTGCTGGAGCCGTCGGACTCGCCCGGAGGCTTCATCCAGACATAGGCGTCGATGCCGGTCGCCGGTGCCGCCTTGGGGCGCTCGCCGAGGCCCGCGCCCGACTGGTTGCACCAGTTGCCGATGTGGATACGGCGGTCGTAGCGCCCTCCGTCGACGTACGTGTCGACGCTGGTCGTCGCGCCGGGTCCGGCGGGCCGTGCCGTGCCGCCCCAGCCGTTCCTGGAGGTGTCGATCAGCATGCCGATACCGGAGTTGAAGCCGACCGAGACGAGCTGGGTGCGGAACGCCTGCGCGAAGGAGAGCTCGTCGACATAGCGGTTCCAGTCGACCCACTTGGACTGGCGCACCGAGGTGCCGTTCACCGTGTCGTTGATGGTGAAGTTGTTCTCCTTGAGGGCGCTGTAGTTCGCCGTGTTGGTGATGAAGCCCTGGACGTCGTTCACCGTCGCGCCCTCGGCGGTCGCCGCCTGCTTGAAGACGGTGGCGGCGGGGGCGAAGTTGTCGTCCCAGCCGAGCCATCCGTGGTGGCCGGCGTCGAGGTAGTTGTAGACGTTCGGGATCGCGCCGAGCTTGGCGAGCGCGTAGCCGACGCCCTTCACGTAGTTGCCGTTGGCGAGCATGGTGTCGCAGTTCGCGGTGGCGGTGGCACGGCTGCCGGTGTTGGTGACGAGGTTCGGCAGCGAGTCGATCTCGATGGTGGTGACGATGCGCAGCGAGGCGTACTTGCTGTCGGAGAGGATCGCCGCGATCGGGTCGATGAACTGCGTCTTGTACTTGTCGATGTCCGTCGGGCCGAGTTCGCCGTTGGAGGCGAGGGCGGCGCAGTCACGTCCGGGCAGGTCGTACACGACGAGTTGGACGACCTCTTCGCCGGTGCCCTTCTGGGCGAGCGCCGCGTCGAGGTGGGCGCGCAGACCCATGCTGCCGGACGCGCCGTTGATCGCGGCGATCCGGTCGAGCCAGACGCCGGTGGGCTGGTTGGAGATGCGGCTGCCGCCGGTCTCGGCGGCGGCCTTCGCCGACCACTCCGGGTTCACGTACACCTTGGCGCCGGCGTACGGGTTGTCGACCTTGCCGGAGGGGTCGGTGCCGCCTCCGCCTCCCCCGCCGCCGCTGCCGTCGTCGACGTTGCAGGTCACGCCGTCGAGCGTGAAGGCGGTGGGCAGCGCGTTGGTGCCGCTGTAGGAGCCGTTGAAGCCGAAGCTGACCGAACTCCCCGTGGCCAGCGCCCCGTTGTACGTCTCATTGTTCGCGGTGACGGCGGTGCCGCTCTGGGTGAGCTTGGTGTTCCAGTAGCTGGTGACCTTCTGGTTGCCGGCGTAGGCCCACTTCACCGACCAACTGGACTTGGCGGCGCCGTTGTTGGTGACGGTGACGGCGGCGGTGAAGCCGGTGTCCCACTGGCTCTGCACCTTGTAGTCGACGGTGCAGGGAATGGAGGCGACGGCGTTGGTGCCGACGTCCGCGGGGACCGCGGAAGCGGCGCCCGATCCCGCGGCGATCAGGGCGAGTGCCCCGAGAAGTGCTGTTCTTGCGCGGCTCATGTGCGGGTTCCTATCCGTTGAGGGCGCGCAGGTGGTCGCGCAGCCCGATGCCGTAGGAGGTCGGAGTTCCGTCGTAGTTCGAGATCAGCGACGGACCGGAGGAACAGTCCCAGGTGTTCCAGGTCCAGCCGAGGTACGAGAGCCCCCGGTCGTCGAACCACTTCATGACGGTGTCGACGAAGGAGTGGGAGCAGGTGTTCTCCCCGATCTCCCCCGCCACGAGGGGGACTTGGGCCGCCACCGGGGCGAGAGTCGAGTTCCAGCAGCTCTCGCTCGCGCAGGTGTTGAAGTTGTAGACGTGGTACGCGGCGACGAGATTGCCCGTGGGATCACTCGGTTTGTACGTCAGCCACTGGCTCAGGTCGTTGGAGTACGCGAGACCGCCGGCCAGGATCAGGTTCTTGGCGCCGGTGCCGCGTACCGCGTCGACCAGGCTCTGCGTTCCGGCGACCGGGTAGGAGATGCCGGGGCAGGTGCCGCCGTCGCGCCAGCAGGTCCACGCCTGGGTGGTCGTGGAGGTCGCGCGGTCCGGGTAGGGCTCGTTGAACAGGTCGAACGCGACGGCCGGGTCGTCCTTGAAGGTGCTCGCCACCGAGGCCCAGAAGGACGGGGTGTACTGCGCGTCGGGCATCGGCTTCTGGCAGGTGGCGTGCACGTCGGAGCAGCCCGCCGAGTTGCCGGTGTACTGGCCGTACGTCCAGTGCAGTTCGACGAGCGGGGTCATGCCGTGCGCCTCGACCTTGGCCACCAGGTCCTTGACGGCGGCGATGTAGTTGGCGCCGGCGTACTCCGGTTTGATGTTGGACAGGCCGAGCCAGCACTCCTCGTTCAGCGGGATGCGGACCGTGTTGACCTTCCAGTCGGCGATCGCCTTGACCGAGGCGTCGTCGACGGGGCCGTCGAAGAAGCCGTAGCCCTGGACGCACATGAACTCGCCGCCGGAGCGGTTGACGCCGAGCATCCTGCGGGTGGCTCCCGCGGAGTCGACCAGCTTGTTGCCCGAGACGTGCAGTTTCGGCGGCTCACCGCCGGTCGGCGGCGGGTCGGTCGGGGTGGGCGTCGGCGTCGGCTGGACGTCCACATTGCAGGTGGTGCCGTTGAGCCGGAAGGCCGTCGGCACCGCGTTGCTTCCCGACCAGGAGGCGAGGAACCCGGCGCTGACGCTCGCGCCGGTCGCCAGCGAGCCGTTCCAGCTCTCGTTGGACGCGGTCACCGTCGTACCGGACTGGGACCACTTGGCGCTCCAGCCCTGGGTGACCTTCTGGCCGCCCGGGAAGTCGAAGCCGAGACTCCAACCGCTGAGCGCGGCCATGTTGTTGGTGATCTTCACGGCGCCCTGGAAGCCGGTGTCCCACTGGCCGGTGACCGAGTACTCCACCGTGCACGCGGGAGTTGCTCCCGAAGCCGTGACGACCGGCGCGACGGCCGTGCCCACAAGGGCGACCGCGGCGCCGATCACTAAAAGAGACAAACGCGGGGGGTGACGCATGAAGCGACTCCTTGCAGCTCTGGCGCGCCGTGATCGACGCGCCGACTGATGGAACCGCTCCCACTGGTGCCGATGAAGCTAGCGCCAAGTTCCGTTGTTGGACAGAGGAGTTGCACTGTTGATCAATCGAATCATTTCGACTCTTCAAGCACCTTGACCCCTCACACCCCTCTCTCCAATATGGGAGCGCTCCCACTGGTTCAAAGCTTGTTGCTCCTCCCCCCCTTCTCCGAGCCGCAAGGAGGAACCAGCACCATGGATCCGAGCCCTCGATGGAGACGTCGTCGCAGTTCAAGACGGCTTTGGACCGCCGTAGTGGCGGCACTCGCCCTCCCGCTCACGACGCTGGCGACCGGTACGACTCCCGCACACGCGGCCACGGTTCAGTGCAGCGTCGACTACAAGACCAACGACTGGGGTTCCGGTTTCACCGCGGATCTGACGATCACCAACCGGGGCACCGACGCCATCAACGGCTGGACCCTGACCTACGCCTACACCGGCAACCAGACGCTCACCAACGGCTGGAACGGCACCTGGTCCCAGTCCGGCAAGTCGGTCACCGTGAAGAACGCCTCCTGGAACGGGACGATCGGCGCCGGGACCGCCGTGACCACCGGCGCGCAGTTCACCTACAGCGGCACCAACACCGCCCCCGCCTCCTACGCCGTCAACGGCACCACCTGCACCGGCGCGCATCAGCCACCGATCACCGTGCTGACCAGCCCCGCGGCGGGCGCCGTCTACACCCAGGGCGACGCCGTCCCGCTGGCCGCGACCGCGGCGGCGGCCGACGGGGCGACCATCTCCAAGGTCGAGTTCTACGACGACACGACCCTGCTCGGCACCGACACCAGCTCGCCGTACACGCTGTCGGCGTCCGGACTGGCCGTGGGCAGTCATTCCGTCCTCGCGAAGGCGTACGACAGCCTGGGCGCGTCGGCGGAGTCCGTACCGGCCGGCATCACGGTCGCCTCGGGGCCCGCCATCGTCGCCTCGCCGACCCAACTCGGAGTCCAGCAGGGCAAGTCGGGGACCTTCACCGTGAAGCTCTCGACCCAGCCGAGCGCCAACGTGAGCGTGGCGGTGGCCCGTACGGACGGCAACACCGGACTGTCCGTCACCGGCGGTTCGAGTCTGACCTTCACCCCGTCCAACTGGAACACGGCCCAGACGGTGACGATCACCGCCGACGCCTCGGGCACCGGGGCCGCGACCTTCACCGCCTCGGCGACCGGTCAGGCCAAGGCCACCGTGACGGTGACGGAACTGGCCGCGTCGAAGGCGTACGACGCGCGCTTCCTGGACCTCTACGGCAAGATCACCAACCCGGCGAACGGCTACTTCTCCCCCGAGGGCATTCCCTATCACTCGGTGGAGACGCTGATCGTCGAGGCGCCGGACCAGGGTCATGAGACGACGTCGGAGGCGTACAGCTATCTGATCTGGCTGCAGGCGATGTACGGGAAGGTCACCGGCGACTGGTCGAAGTTCAACGCCGCGTGGACGACCATGGAGACGTACATGATCCCCACGCACGCCGACCAGCCGACGAACTCCTTCTACAACGCCTCCAAGCCGGCCACCTACGCGCCCGAGCTGGACACCCCGAACGAGTATCCGGCCAAGCTCGACACCGGTGTCTCGGTCGGCTCCGACCCGATCGCCGCCGAGCTGAAGAGCGCGTACGGCACGGACGACGTGTACGGCATGCACTGGCTCCAGGACGTGGACAACACCTACGGCTACGGCAATGAGCCCGGCAAGTGCGAGGCGGGTCCGACCGCGACCGGTCCGTCGTACATCAACACCTTCCAGCGCGGCGCGCAGGAGTCGGTGTGGGAGACGGTGCCGCAGCCGACCTGCGACTCCTTCAAGTACGGCGGAAAGAACGGGTACTTGGATCTCTTCACGGGAGACTCCTCGTACGCGAAGCAGTGGAAGTACACGGACGCTCCGGACGCCGACGCGCGTGCGGTGCAGGCCGCTTACTGGGCCGACGTGTGGGCGAAGGCACAGGGCAAGAGCGCCGACGTCTCGACGACGGTCGGCAAGGCGGCGAAGATGGGCGACTACCTGCGCTACGCCATGTACGACAAGTACTTCAAGAAAATAGGCAACTGCGTCGGCCCGACGACCTGCCCGGCAGGCACCGGCAAGGACGCCTCGCACTATCTGCTCTCCTGGTACTACGCCTGGGGCGGCGCGAACGACACCTCGGCCGGCTGGGCCTGGCGCATCGGCTCCAGCCACACCCACGGCGGCTACCAGAACCCGCTGGCCGCCTACGCGCTCAGCACCAACACCGACCTGAAGCCCAAGTCCGCGACCGGCGCCTCGGACTGGGCCACCTCGCTGACCCGGCAACTGGAGTTCTACCGCTGGCTCCAGTCGAACGAGGGCGCCATCGCGGGCGGCGCCACCAACAGCTGGGCAGGCCGTTACGCGACGCCTCCCGCCGGCACGCCGACCTTCTACGGCATGTACTACGACCAGCAGCCGGTGTACCACGACCCGCCGTCCAACCAGTGGTTCGGCTTCCAGGCGTGGTCCATGGAGCGGGTCGCCGAGTACTACCAGCAGACGGGGAACGCGAGCGCCAAGGCGGTCCTCGACAAGTGGGTCGCGTGGGCGCTGTCCAAGACCACGATCAACCCGGACGGCACCTACCAGATCCCCTCCACGCTCCAGTGGTCCGGCGCCCCGGACACCTGGAACGCGTCGAGTCCCGGCGCCAACAGCGGACTTCACGTCACCGTCGCCGACTACACGAACGACGTCGGCGTGGCCGCCGCGTACGCCAAGACCCTGTCGTACTACGCCGCCAAGTCCGGCAACGCCCAGGCGAAGACGACGGCCAAGGCGCTCCTCGACGGCATGTGGAACAACTACCAGGACGGTCTGGGCATAGCCGTCCCGGAGACCCGCGCCGACTACAACCGCTTCGACGACAGCGTGTACGTGCCGAGCACCTTCACCGGCACGATGCCGAACGGAGACGCGATCAACTCGTCCTCGACCTTCGCCTCTCTGCGGTCCTTCTACAAGAACGACCCGGCCTGGTCGAAGATCCAGAGCTATCTGGCGGGCGGCGCCGCGCCCTCCTTCACGTACCACCGCTTCTGGGCGCAGGCGGACATCGCCCTCGCCATGGGTTCGTACGCGGAGCTTCTCGAATAGTCCCCGCTGTGGCTCCGCGTACGCGGCCCTGTCCCTGACGGCAGGGCCACCGGCCGGGCGGCCCCTCACCGCACTGAGGGCCGCCCGGCCATCACGCTCTCCATCCCCGACTCCCGCTCATTCCGCCCTCTTTCCCCCCATCGCTCCCGGAGAGGACCCCACCGTGCGAAGAACCCGCATCCTCACGGCCGTACTCGCCCTCGCCGCCGGACTGCTGGCCGGCACCCCGCCCGCACTGGCCGCGAGCACCCCCACGGCAGCCGTCGCGGCCGACACGTACACCTGGAAGAACGCCCGTATCGACGGCGGCGGCTTCGTCCCCGGCATCGTCTTCAACCGCTCCGAGAAGAACCTCGCCTACGCCCGTACGGACATCGGCGGCGCCTACCGCTGGGTCCAGGCGTCGAAGAGCTGGACCCCGCTGCTCGACTCGGTCGGCTGGAACGAGTGGGGCCACTCCGGCGTCGTCAGCCTGGCCTCCGACTCCGCCGACCCGAACAAGGTGTACGCGGCGGTCGGCACGTACACCAACAGCTGGGACCCGACCGACGGGGCCGTCCTGCGCTCCGCGGACCGGGGCGCGAGCTGGCAGAAGGCCGACCTGCCCTTCAAGCTGGGCGGCAACATGCCCGGACGCGGCATGGGTGAGCGGCTGGCCGTCGATCCCAACAAGAACAGCGTGCTGTACCTCGGCGCGCCCAGCGGCAAGGGCCTGTGGAAGTCCACGGACTCCGGAGCCAGTTGGTCGCAGGTCACCGGCTTCCCCAACGTCGGAAACTATGTGCAGGACGCGACCGACACGAGCGGCTACGCCTCCGACAACCAAGGCATCGTCTGGGTCACCTTCGATGAGTCGACCGGCACCTCGGGAAGCGCCACGCAGACGATCTACGTGGGGGTCGCCGACAAGGACAACGCGGTCTACCGCTCGACGGACGGCGGTGCGACCTGGTCCAGGGTCGCGGGCCAGCCGACCGGCTACCTCGCCCACAAGGGCGTTCTCGACGCGGTGAACGGCTACCTCTATCTCGCGTACAGCGACAAGGGCGGCCCGTACGACGGCGGCAAGGGCCAGTTGTGGCGGTACGCGACCCGGACCGGGACCTGGACGAACATCAGCCCGGTGGCGGAGGCCGACACCTACTACGGCTTCAGCGGGCTGACCGTCGACCGGCAGCACCCCGGCACCGTGATGGCGACGGCGTACAGCTCCTGGTGGCCCGACACCCAGATCTTCCGGTCCACGGACAGCGGCGGCACCTGGACGAAGGCGTGGGACTACACGTCGTACCCGAACCGTTCCAACCGCTACACGATGGACGTCTCGTCCGTGCCCTGGCTGACCTTCGGAGCGAATCCCTCGCCGCCCGAGCAGACCCCCAAACTCGGCTGGATGACCGAGGGGCTGGAGATCGACCCGTTCGACTCGGCCCGGATGATGTACGGGACGGGCGCGACGATCTACGGCACCGAGAACCTCACCGACTGGGACACCGGGAGCCAGTTCACCGTCAAGCCCATGGTCCAGGGCCTGGAGGAGACGGCCGTCAACGACCTCGCCTCTCCCCCGTCGGGCGCTCCCCTGCTCAGCGCGCTCGGTGACATCGGCGGCTTCCGCCACACGGATCTCACCAAGGTCCCCTCGATGATGTACACCTCGCCGAACCTCACCACCACGACCAGCCTCGACTACGCCGAGTCCAACCCGAACACCGTGGTCCGCGTCGGCAACCTCGACTCCGGGCCGCACATCGGCTTCTCGACGGACAACGGCGCCAACTGGTTCGCGGGCAGCGACCCTTCGGGAGTCACCGGGGGCGGAACGGTCGCCGCGGCCTCCGACGGCAGCCGCTTCGTGTGGAGCCCGGCCGGCACCGGGGTGCAGTACACCACCGGGTTCGGTACGTCGTGGTCCGCGTCGAGCGGTATCCCCGCCGGGGCGGTCGTCGAGTCGGACCGGGTCGACGCGAAGACCTTCTACGGCTTCAAGTCGGGCAAGTTCTACGTCAGTTCGGACGGCGGCGCGACCTTCACCGCGTCCTCGGCCGGCAGTCTGCCGAGCGGGGACAGCGTGCGCTTCAAGGCGCTGCCCGGCACCAAGGGCGACGTGTGGCTCGCGGGCGGCGCGAGCGACGGCGGCGCGTACGGACTGTGGCACTCGACTGACGGCGGCACGACCTTCACCAAACTGTCGAACGTCGACCAGGCCGACACCATCGGCTTCGGCAAGGCGGCCACCGGCGCCTCCTACCAGACGCTCTACACCAGCGCGAAGATCGGGGGCGTCCGCGGGATCTTCCGCTCGACGGACAGGGGCGCGACCTGGACACGTATCAACGACGACGCCCACCAGTGGGGTTGGACCGGTGCGGCCATCACCGGGGACCCGCGGGTCTACGGGCGGGTGTACGTCGCGACGAACGGGCGCGGGATCGTCTACGGCGACAGCTCGGACACCGGGGGCGGCGGGGGCGGCGGCACGGACCCGACACCCCCGCCGACGGGGGCCTGCACCGTGACGTACAAGATCACGAACCAGTGGTCGGGCGGCTTCCAGGCCGACGTGTCACTGGCCAACACCGGCTCCACCGCCTGGACCGGCTGGACACTGGGCTGGACCTTCCCGGACGGCCAGAAGATCACCCAGCTCTGGAACGCCGACCACACACAGTCGGGCGCCACGGTCACGGCGAAGAACCTGACCTGGAACGCGAACGTGGCACCGGGTTCGACGGTGAGCTTCGGCTTCACGGGGAGCTGGACGGGGGCGAACACGAAACCCGGGTCCTTCAAGCTGGGGGACCAGACCTGCGCGGTGAGTTGACCTTCCCGCCCGCCGTCCTCAGGGGCCCGTGCCCGAAAGGCACGCGCCCCTGAGCGGCCGGGGCACACGCGGTCTCCCGGTCGGGCGCGCGGCAGGACAGCCAGGGACGCGCGGTCCGCGACTCCTTCGGTCCACCCGAGATGATCACAACTGCGCCACTCTTTCACCTGCCACTCACATTCTCTTCACATCCCCCGATACGGTCACCCCACCACGAACCGTCCTTGGGGGGACCATGTCGCACAACCAGCCGCCACCATCCTTCGGATACGGGCGGCCGCCCGTGCCGCCCGAGCCCGCACCGCAGCCGGCCAGACCCCGTTGGGCGCGGAAGCGGTACGTGTTGCCCGCGATCTTCTTCGCCTTCGCGCTCGGCCTCGGCAGCAGCGACAACAGCGGCGCCGACAGCGGCCGGAAGAGCAACACCACGAAGGCCGCGGCCGCCAAGGTGCGACCGGCGCCCACCGTCACGATCACGGCGACGGCGACCGAGACCGCGACGGCCAAGCCGAAACCGGCACCGACGGTCACCGCGACGGAGACGGTCAAGGTGAAGGTCACCGTCACCGCAAAAGCCGCCTCCGGCAGCGGCGGCGGCTCCGGTGGCGGCAGCGGCAGCGGCAGCGGCAGCGGCAGCGGCACGAGCGTCAGCACCTGCTCGATCACCTCCAACGCGGGCAACTGCTACTCGGCCGGCCAGTACTGCCGCAACAGCGACCACGGCGCCAGCACGACGACCGCGGGCGGCACCAGGATCACGTGCGCGTACCGGTCCAGCGGGTGGCGCTGGACGTACAGCTGACGGTGGCGCCGTCGGCCGCGGACAGCCCACCCGCACTTCACACTCCAGGTCCCGAGAGACGCATGAACAGCGAAATCGAAGCACCGCGAAGACCACGGCGGAACCTCGTCGCCGGCAGCATCCTCATCGCCGTCCTGGCCGCCCAGTCGGCGGCACTCATCGTCCAACAGGTGCAGATCGGCGACCTGAAGTCCGAGAGCGGCACACCCGGCCCGGCAGGACTGCCCGGTCCGGAAGGACTGCCCGGTCCTCGCGGCCTGACCGGCCCGGCCGGCAAGGACGGGCAGAACGCCGTTGTCCCCCTTCAGGACGACATCGCCAGCACGCGGCTCACCGAGGCCGAAGCACGCGCTCACTGCCAAACCGTTGCCCAACAGTCCTATCCAGACTCTTCCGACAGCGGCGACGAAACGCTGGATTCCCTCACGGACTCATACAGTGCCACGATGCACGAGAAGACGTTCCAGCAGTGCATGGACGAGCAGGGGTACGCCCAGTAGACACGGGGTCCACACTGCTCGGATTGGATTTCCCCGGGTTCTCCCCGGCGCGACGACCACGAGTCAGGCCCCCGTCCCGAGCGTCCGGAAGGGGGCCTGACCGGTTCACCTCGGAGTAGGAATATCGCGGTTCACGGCGTGTACACCGTCGGCCGAGGCGCCGTCGCCATGCCGCTGCCGATGAAGAAGCTCGGGTGCGGGGGCTGGTTGTAGGCCGTGTTCTGCCAGGCCAGTGCTGTGCGGTACTGGGTGTCGTGGAGGAGGGTGGTGATCCTCGTGGTCGTCTCGTACGGAGTGGAGTAGATCCTGAGGGCCGTGTTGTCCGTCGTCGGCCAGACGACCTCCTCGCGCCAGTCGCCGAGGATGTCGCCGGACAGGGATGGCGTCGCCTTGGTGCCGTTGTCGGAATGGACGCCCGAGCCGGTCAGCAGACGGGTGTCGGCGGACGTGCCGTACTTGTCGATGTGGGTGTCGTCGAGGAGTTCGCGGACGGTGTCCCCGTCCCACCAGGACAGGAAGTTGACACTGCCCGGCTTGCGGGTGGCCACCACCGTGCCCTGCGGACCGCGGACGCCGTCGGCGTGCGAGGACCAGGACTCGGCCCCCGCGCTGCCTGCCCAGACGTCGCCGGACACGCCCCGGCCGTTGTCGCCGTTGGCGGCCGTCGACCACAGGATCGCGCCGGTCTTCGCGTCCGCCATCCACGAGGACGGCTTGGTGGAGTCCTCGTCGACCTTGAACTCCTCCAGTCCCGCGCGGGACGGGTCGAGATCCCCGACGTGCATCGCGTCGCCGTGACCGTTCTTGGTGGTCCACAGCCCGGAGCCGTTGTCGTCCACGGCCATGGAGCCGTAGACGATCTCGTCCTTGCCGTCACCGTCGACATCGGCCACGGACAGTTGGTGGTTGCCCTGCCCGTCATATCCCCTGCCGCTGTTGGTCGAGGAGTTGGTGTCGAAGGTCCAGCGCCGGGTGAAGGCGCCGCCCCGCCAGTCCCAGGCCGCGATGACGGTACGGGTGTAGTAGCCGCGCGCCATGATCAGGGAAGGCCGGGAGCCGTCCAAGTAGGCCGTTCCCGCGAGGAACCGGTCGACCCGGTTGCCGTAGGAGTCGCCCCAGGAGGAGACCGTGCCGCGCGCCGGGACGTAGTCGACGGTGCCCATCGCCGCGCCCGTCCGGCCGTTGAACATGGTCAGGTACTCGGGCCCGGACAGGACGTATCCGCTGGAGTTCCGGTAGTCGGCGGAGGAACTGCCGATCACCGTGCCCTTCCCGTCCGTCGTACCGTCCGCCGTCTTCATGGCGACCTCGGCCTTGCCGTCGCCGTCGTAGTCGTACACCTGGAACTGTGTGTAGTGGGCGCCCGAGCGGATGTTCCTGCCCAGGTCGACGCGCCACAGGCGGGTGCCGTCGAGCTTGACGCCGTCGACGATCGTGTCGCCGGTGTAGCCGGACTGGGAGTTGTCCTTGGCGTTCGTCGGCTGCCACTTGAGGACGAAGTCGAGCTGCCCGTCGCCGTCGAGGTCACCGACGGACGCGTCGTTGGCCTCGTAGGTGTACGCGACCCCGTCGGGGGTGGTACCGCCGGCGGGCGGGGTGATGGGAACGTCCTTGTAGCCGGTACGGAACTGGACGGCGTGCACCGAGTCGCCCTGCTCCACGCCGTTCACGATCGCGCGGACCGTGTAGTCGGCCTGCGCGGGCGCGCCGGAGTGGAAGAAGTTCGTGGAGCCGCTGATCGGGGTGGAGTTGACCAGCGTCCCGGCGCGGTAGACGTTGAACGACACGTCGTTCGGGTCGGTGCCCAGCCAGCGCCAGCTGACGAGGTTACCGCTGTCGGTGTGGACACTGACGACACCCCGGTCGAGCGCTTCGACCTGCCTGGCCGTGGCTGCCTGGGCCGGACCGGCTCCGAGGGCGGTGAGTCCGGCGGCGATGAGGGCGGCGGCGGCCAGGGCCGAGCCGATCGCGCGTCTGTGGTGCTGCCGTTGCGGGTGCTGCACGGTGGTACCTCCTGGGAGGACGGACTGCTTCTGCCCTCCCAGTCGCCGCCGCCCGTACGGGAGTTGCCGCTCCGCAGCAAGCGCTCTCTACGCGTATCTGCGGGCCAGTTCGGCGACCGTGGCGGAGATGCGGGCGCGCAGTCCGGGCGGCTCCAGGACCTCGATCGCCGTCCCGAGCCGCAGGAAGTCGTCATGGGCCTGGTCCTCCGACTCGACGGGGACGGTGGCACGCGTCCAGCCGTCCTTCTCCGTACGGCCGTTGACCGTCACCGCTAGTCCGGCGGGACCGCCCAGCCGGGTTCCCGGCGCGATCCGGACGACCGCCTCCGCGCGGTGCAGCCGCTCGTGGAAGTCCCGCTGGTACGCCGTCCAGTACGCCGCGAGGTCGAATCCTTCGGGTCGTGCGAACTCCTCGCCGGAAGAGGCGAGTTCGAGGATCTGGTCCACCCGGAACGTGCGCGGCCCCGGGCCGGCGACGACGTACCAGCGCCCCGCCTTCAGGACGAGCCCGTACGGCTCCAGGCGGCGCTCCACGTCGGTCGGTTCGCGCCAGCGGCGGTAGCGGATGCGCAGGCCCCGGCCGTTCCAGACGGCGTCGGCGACGGCGGCGAGGTACGGGGTCTCGTCGGCGTCCGCGTACCAGCCCGGCGCGTCCAGGTGGAAGCGGCCGCCGACCCGGTCGGCGTGCTCGCGCAGTTCGGCCGGGAGGGCGGCGCGCACCTTGAGCTGGGCGGCCGCGAGCAGCGGGCCGAGGCCGAGTTCGGCGGCGGGTCCGGGTACCCCGGCGAGGAAGAGCGCCTCGGCCTCCCCGGTGGTGAGGCCGGTGAGGCGGGTGCGGTAGCCGTCGAGCAGCCGGTAGCCGCCCGCGTGCCCCGCGTCTCCGTACAGCGGCACACCCGCCGAACTCAGCGCCTCGACGTCCCGGTACACCGTGCGGACCGACACCTCCAGTTCCTCGGCGAGCTGGGCGGCGGTCAGTCTGCCGCGGGTCTGGAGCAGCAGCAGGATCGAGATGAGACGGCTGGACTTCACTGACACAGGGTGTCAGTGAAGCGGGCCTAGCGTCTCCTCATGACTTCGAGGACCTCCACGGCCTCCGCGCCGCCCACCGTTTCCACGGCCTCCGCGCCGCCCATCGCCTCTCCGGGCTCCCCGCCACCCGCGCCCTTCAGGGAGAAGTTCCTGACCGTGCCGCCAGCCATCGAGGTGGCGGGGCGGTGGATCAAGCGGTACCACGTCACCGCGGACCCGGCCGGTATCGAACCCGAGGTCGAGCGGGCGGCGTACGCGATGCTGCCGCGGCTGCTCCCCGAGCCGGACGGCACCCCGCCCGCCACCTTCGTCGTCCTGCACCGGGGCGGTGACGACGGCGCCTACTTCAACGCGTACAGCTGGGTGTGGGACAACGTCCTGCACTTCCGGGGCGCCGCCGCGGGCCAGCCGGTACTGGGCTGCCCCGACCGGGACCCGGCGCACTTCGTCACCGTGGACCTCCCGTGGATCGGCTGCGTCTGGGAGCTGCCGCCGATCCTGCACGAGCGGGACGCCTGGGTGCGGCATCTGCTCGCCTCCGAAGTGCCCGACCTGGAGGCCTACGTGACCGACTCACTGCCCGAAGGAACCACGGGGGACCGCACATGAGCGACGCCCGCGACAACGCCGCCCCCCGCGACTTCGACTTCCTCCACGGAGACTGGGACGTCCTCAACCGGCGCCGCACCGACTTCCTCGACCCGGAGAGCGACTGGGAGGAGTTCCCGGCCGTCAGCCGCTGCTGGAACCTGTTCGGCGGGGCGGCGAACATCGACGAGATCGACGTACCGAGCCAGGGATGGACCGGGCTGACACTGCGGCTCTTCGACGTGGAGACCGAGCGGTGGTCGCTGAACTGGTCCTCCAGCCGCAGCGGGAAGCTGTTCCCGCCGGTGCTCGGGCGGTTCGGGCCGGACGGGCGGGGCGAGTTCCACGGCGACGACACCCACGACGGGAAGGACGTGCGGGTGCGGTTCGTGTGGTCGGGGACCTCGGAGACGACGGCCCGGTGGGAGCAGGCGTTCTCTCTGGAGGGGGAGAACACCTGGCTGACCAACTGGACCATGGAGTTCACCCGGAGGACGGCCGTCTGACGCCGTCCGGCCCGGCGCAGGGCCGGGGTTCAGGCCTTGCGGTACGCCCGCAAGGTGAACTCGGGCTCCTGGCGCGGAACATCCGGGTCGGGCAACGACTCGATGCGGTCCGCGAGTTGGAGGCCGCCGGACGCGTAGAGCTCGCCGGTCCGGATGAAGTGGGCGACGCGGCGGGGGGTCCGGCCCTGGCCGTGGCCCCGGAAACGGGTCGTACCGCTCGGGGCCAGGCCGTGCTCGGCGGCGTACGCCGTGACGCGTTCGGCCCCGTCCGCGGCCCGTTCGTCGCGATAGGGGCCGGCCAACGCGTCTATGTCGCTGCCGACGTGATGGGCCGCGGCCTTGTCGACGGTGGTGACGAGCACACCGCCGGGGCGCAGGACGCGCGCCGCCTCGGCCACGACGGGGCCCGCGTCGTCCAGCAGTTGCAGCAGCCAGATGACCGACACTGCGTCGAATGAGCCCCCAGGGAAAGGGAGTTGGTGACAGTCGGCCAGGACGACGGCCCCCGGCAGACGCGCGGCGGCCCCGCGCGCCATGCCGTACGCCGCGTCCGCGCCCGTCACCCTGAGCCCCGGCCTGGCGGCGAGCCGACGCGTCACGATGCCGGTGCCACAGGCCAGGTCGAGCAGGCTGCGGGCGTCGTCGGGGACCAGCGCGAGCACGGCGTCGGCGGCCGCGGCGGCCCGTGGCTCGCCGCCCCGCGTCGCGTCGTACCGGTCCGCTTCCTTGTCGTAGTCCAGCACAGAGGTCAGTTTGCGCCGTGGCCCGGCGCCAGTGCCTCCACCCTGCGGACGAGATCGAAGTCGAGCGCGGTGACGGCGCCGCCTACGCTGTGCGTGTTCACGGTGAGGGTGATCGTGTTGTAGCCGAGGGTGAGGTCGGAGTGGTGGTCGAGCTCCTCCTGCACCTGGGCGATGTGCACGACCATCGCGGTCGCGGCGAAGTGCGAGCCGAGCCGGTAGGTACGGGCGAGCCGGTCGCCCTCCAGCGACCAGCCGGGCAACTCCGCCAGCCGCTCCTCGATCTCCTTCTGTGCCAGCGCTTCGACGGCCATGGATCGGATCCCTTCGTCCGGCGGGTGAGACGTGCGGGGTCGCACGGCAGGTACACGGTGGTACGCGGTGAATCCCTTGGCCAGCAGCGTGCCACAACCGCACCCGGCAGGCTGGCAGGGCGCGAGCGGCGCGGCTCACCGACGGCCGGCCCGGTTGTCGCGTCAGCGGCCCGGCCCCGGGAACTCGCCTTCGACCCGGCCCCGGGGCCGGCCGGCAACCCGTCCCCGGCACTCGTCGACCGCGAGACCCGGGGGCCCATCGGTGGCGGGCCGGGCGGCTCATCGACGGCGGGCCCCGGAGCCCATCCGCGGCGGCGCCGGGCGGCTCATCGGTGGCGGGCCCCGGCGGCGGACAGGTTCGTGCGGTGTCGTCGGCCGTGCGGGACGAACCTGTGGAGGGCCTCCGCCTCCCAGGACAGGCTCCACAGGTCGTTCACGTGCCGCTCCTCGACTACGGTCCTCGTATGCGCATTGTCCCGTCCGGTCCCGCCGCCGTCTCAAGTTCCCCCGCCGAGAAGGGTGTCGGACCGCTGCTGCGCGGCTGGCGGGAGGAGCGGCGGGTGAGTCAGCTGGAGCTGGCGCTGCGGGCGGGCTCCTCGGCCCGTCACATCAGTTTCGTCGAGACGGGCCGCTCCCGCCCCAGCGAGGAGATGGTGCTGCGGCTCGCCGAACACCTCGACGTGCCGGTGCGCGAGCGCAACGCGCTGCTGCTCGCGGCCGGTTACGCCCCGCACTATCCGGAGACCCCGCTCGACGACCCCTCGATGGACGCGCTGCGCGAGGGCGTGGAGCGGCTGATCCAGGGCTACGAGCCGTATCCGGCGCTGGTGGTCGACGCGATGTACGACGTTCTCGCCGCGAACCGTGGCATCGCCATGCTGCTGGAGGGCGTCCCGGAGCGGCTCCTCGTGCCGCCGCTGAACGCGATTCGGCTGACCCTGCACCCGGAGGGTCTGGCGCCGCGCATCCGCAATCTGCGCGGCTGGCGTGACCATCTGCTCGCCCAGATGAACCGGCAGATCGCGCTGCGGCGGTCGCCGCCGCTGCGCGCGCTGTACGAGGAGGTGGCGGCCTATCCGGTCCCGGACCGGGACGCGGCCGAGGACGACGAGGCGCCCGGCCCGGCCCCCCACTTCGCGCTCCCCCTGCGGATCGAACACGAGGGCCGGGTCCTGTCGTTCATCTCGTCCATCTCGACGTTCAACACCCCGATGGACGTGACGGTCGCCGAGCTGGCCATCGAGACACTCCTCCCCGCGGACCCGGCGACTGCCAAGTACCTACATTCACTGCGTCCGTGACGGTCGGTCACTGACCGCCCCGCCGCGATCCGGCCGCGGGCGCCGTGCGCATCAGGTGTTTCCTCTCTCAAATCGCCCTGGATTCAGTCGTGTTGAAGTCAATCTCTGATGGTTCTGCACAGACATGGCACACTGCACGCATACTTCGGCCGTGGGGAGGCGGGCGTGAGTGAGCGACGACCAGCACCCACCGTCGGGCAGGTGGTTCTGGGGCGACGGCTGCAGGAGCTGCGTGAGGCCGCGGGCCTGAAGCGGGAGGAGGCGGCGCGTGTACTGCGGGTCGCCCCGGCGACCGTGCGGCGGATGGAGATGGCCGAGGTCTCTCTCAAGATCCCTTATGTACAAGTGCTGTTGACGACGTACGGGGTGGCCGACGACGAGGCGGACGTCTTCGTGGCTCTCGCCGAGGAGGCGAACGAACCGGGCTGGTGGCAGCGGTACCACGACGTTCTGCCTGACTGGTTCAGCATGCACGTCAGCCTGGAGGGCGCGGCCGAACTGATCCGCTCGTACGAACCGCACTTCGTGCCGGGGCTGTTGCAGACGGAGGAGTACGCGCGGGCCGTGCTGGAGGCCGGGACGGTCGGACAGACGGGTCCCGAGGCCATCGACCGGCATGTGTCGCTGCGCATGAAGCGCCAGGCGCTGCTCACCCGCGAGAACCCGCCCCACCTCTGGGTGATCATGGACGAGACGGCGTTGCTGCGTCCGGTGAGCATCCGGGGTGAGGTCATGCGCGACCAGATGGACCGGCTGCTGGAATGGGTCGCGCTCGATCACATCACGCTCCAGGTCGCGGAGTTCGCGGCCGGCCCGCACCCGGGGACGTACACCTCCTTCGCGCTGTTCCGCTTCGCCGAGCAGGAGCTGCCGGACATCGTCTACAGCGAGTACGTGACCGGCGCCCTCTACCTCGACGCACGCGAGGAGGTGGCACTGCACCTGGAGGTGCTGGACCACATGTCGGCCCACTCCGCCTCCGCCCAGCGCACCAAGGAGCTCCTACGGGAGTGCCGCGAGCGCTACTGAGCACGCCGGCCGGGCCGTCGCCACCGGGCACGTCGGCCGGGCCGTACACCCACTCGAAGACGATCGCAGCACACGGACACCCCGAAGCCGACCGAGGAGCAGACGCATGACCGGAAGCGAAGCCGCACCCACCAGGATCGACACCAGCCGGCCCCATCCGGCCCGTGTCTACGACTGGTGGCTGGGCGGCAAGGACAACTACCCGGTGGACGAGGAGCTGGCCCGCAAGATCCTCGCCACGGACTCGACCGCCGTGCGCGGGGCACGGGCCAACCGCCGCTTCATGCACCGCGCGACACGCACCGCCGCGCAGGCCGGCATCCGACAGTTCCTGGACGTCGGTACGGGCATCCCCACCCAGCCCAACCTCCACCAGGTGGCCCAGCAGGTCGCCCCGGACGCCAGGGTCGTGTACGCGGACAACGATCCGATCGTGCTGCGGCACGCCGAGGCGCTGTTGCACGGCTCCCCCGAGGGCAGCACCGATTACGTGCACGCCGATGTCCGCGACCCCGAAACCATCCTGCGGCTGGCGGGCGAGTGCCTGGACCTCAAGCAGCCCGTCGCGCTGTCGATGGTCGCACTCACCCACTACCTGGACGCCGACACCGGCGGTGACGACGTCTACGGCCTGCTCGAACAGTACGTCGACGCTCTCGCCCCCGGCAGCCACCTCGTCCTGTCGCAGGTCACCGCCGACATCAGCCCTGAGGGCGTCGCGAAGGCCTCCGAGCTGTTCCGTCGCAGCGGCACCCCCTTCTTCCCGCGCGCCCGGGACGAGTTCTCCAGGTTCTTCGACGGTCTGGAACTCGTCGACCCCGGAGTCGTCCCGGTCTTCGACTGGCGCCCGGAGAGGGAGGACGTGGTGGCCGCGAGGGAAGGCGTCGCGCCCTTGTACGCCGGGGTCGGACGCAAGCACTGAGCGGTCCGGGTGGACCCCGGGTCACCGGGGTCAACGGGGTCACCGGGCAGGACTGAGCGACCCCGGTGCCGGAGCGCGGCCCGCCGCGACCGCGCACACGTACTGTTCGTCCGGGCGGCGGCGATCGTGTCCGGGGCGACGAACCTGTCCGAGTCCGACCGACCACCGGCCCATCACACCGGCCGGCTCAGGCCGCACCGTCCTTCGTGTTCCCGTCCCGGTCCTCGTCCACGATCTCCGCGTCCACCACGCCCTCGTCCTCGCCCGGGGCGTGCCCGGTGGGCGGCTGGTCCTCCGGGGGTGTCTGCTGCTGGGCCCGGGCGTACATGGCCTGGCCCATCTGCTGGCTGACGGTGGCCAGTTTCTCGATGGCGCCGCGCAGGGCGGCGGTGTCGGCGGAGGAGTCCTCCAGGAGCTGTTTCAGTTCGGCGGCGGCCGAGGCGACCTCGGTCTGCGTCTCGGCGGGGACACGCTCGTCGTTCTCGCGGACGAACTTCTCCGTCTGGTAGACGAGTTGCTCGCCGTGGTTGCGGGTCTCGGCCGCCTCCCGGCGACGCCGGTCCTCCTCGGCGTACTGCTCGGCCTCGCGCACCAGGCGGTCGATGTCGTTCCTGGGCAGCGCCGAGCCGCCGGTCACGGTCATCTTCTGCTCGCGCCCGGTGGCCAGGTCCTTCGCCGAGACGTGCATGATCCCGTTGGCGTCGATGTCGAAGGCGACCTCGATCTGCGGAACGCCGCGCGGCGCGGGCGGCAGACCGGTGAGGTCGAAGACCCCGAGCTTCTTGTTGTACGCGGCGATCTCGCGCTCGCCCTGGTAGACCTGGATGCCGACCGAGGGCTGGTTGTCGGCGGCCGTCGTGAAGATCTCCGAACGCCGCGTCGGAATCGTGGTGTTGCGCTCGATGAGCGTGGTCATGATGCCGCCCTTGGTCTCGATGCCGAGGGACAGCGGGGTCACGTCGAGAAGCAGCACGTCCTTCACCTCCCCCCGGATCACACCGGCCTGGAGTCCCGCGCCGACGGCCACGACCTCGTCCGGGTTGACGCCCTTGTGGGGGTCCTTGCCGGTGAGTTCCTTCACCAGGTCGGTGACGGCGGGCATCCGGGTCGACCCGCCGACCAGGATGACGTGATCGACGGCGGACAGCTTCACACCGGCGTCCTTGACCGCCAGATGGAAGGGGGTCTTGCAGCGATCGAGCAGATCGGCCGTCAGCTCCTGGAACTGGGCACGCGTCAGCTTCTCGTCCAGGTGCAGCGGGCCTTCGGCGGTGGCGGTGATGTAGGGCAGGTTGACGTTGGTCTCGGTGGCCGAGGACAGCTCGATCTTGGCCTTCTCGGCACCCTCACGCAGCCGTTGCAGCGCCATCTTGTCGCGTCCCAGATCGATGCCGTGCGCGGCCTTGAAGCGCTGCGCGAGGTGCTCGAGGATCCGCTGGTCCCAGTCGTCGCCGCCGAGCCGGGTGTCGCCGTTGGTCGCCTTGACCTCGATGACACCGTCGCCGATCTCCAGGAGCGAGACGTCGAAGGTGCCGCCGCCCAGGTCGAAGACGAGGACGGTCTGCTCCTCGCCCCGGTCCAGCCCGTACGCCAGGGCGGCGGCCGTCGGCTCGTTGATGATCCGTAAGACCTTCAGGCCCGCGATCTCGCCCGCCTCCTTGGTGGCCTGGCGCTGCGCGTCGTCGAAGTAGGCGGGCACGGTGATCACGGCGTCCGTGACGTCCTCGCCGAGATAGGCCTCGGCGTCCCGTTTCAGTTTCTGCAGCACTCGCGCGGACAGTTCCTGCGCGCGGTAGCGGGTGCCGTCGATGCTGCCCGTCTCGGGAAAACGCCAGGTCACATCGCCCATGTACCGTTTCACGGACCGCGCGGTGCGCTCCACGTTCGTCACGGCCTGGCGTTTGGCGACCTCGCCGACCAGCACCTCGCCGTTCTTGGCGAAGGCCACCACCGAGGGCGTGGTGCGCGCGCCCTCGGCATTGGCGACGACCGTCGCCTCACCCCCTTCCAGTACGGCCACCACCGAGTTCGTCGTACCGAGATCGATTCCGACCGCGCGTGCCATGTCCGTCCCCTTCCGCCAGGGCTCTGCCCGCCCTCAAGCACAAGACGCGCGATACCGCTTGTCAATGGCGCGGACGGCCGGGCGGGGGCGGACACGCCGATGCCGCGCCCCCACGGGGAGGACGCGGCATCGGCGTACGAACGTCAGGCGAGCTTCGCCGACAGGGTGATGGTCGTACCGGTCAGGGCCTGGCTGACCGGGCAGTTCTTCTTGGCGTCCTCGGCCGCCGCGACGAAGCCGTCGTTGTCGAGGCCCGGCACCGTGCCCTCCACCGTGAGGTGGATGCCGGTGATGCCCTCGCCGGGCTGGAAGGTGACGTCGGCGTTGGTGAGGAGCTTGGTGGGCGGGGTGCCAGCGCCCGCGAGGGCGTGCGACAGCGCCATGGAGAAGCAGCTGGAGTGGGCGGCCGCGATCAGCTCCTCGGGGCTGGTCCTGCCGTTCGCGTCCTGGGCCCGAGACGCCCACGTCACCGGCTGCTGGCCGATGCCGGAGGAGTCGAAGGTGACGACGCCGTTGCCCTCGAGCAGGTTGCCTTCCCACACGGTGTGTGCGGTGCGCGTGGTTGCCACGATGATTCCTTTCGGGTGTGGTCCCGTTGCCGGGGTCCGTGCCCCCATCCGATCACACCCGGGGCCGCCGTACCCGCCGGACGGGGCGGCGATCCGCCGGGTCGTCGCTGTGATTCCCCTGACGGGAGTTACGACAAGGCCCTACAGTCCATGACATGGTCGAACTCTTCCAAGTCCTTGGGGGAATCGCGGGATTCGGCGGAGTCGCACTCGGCGTCCTGTATCTGCTCTACCGGGACTTCGTACGCGACATCATCCGCACCAGGATGTTCCGAACCCTCACCTCGGCCCAGGCGACGGCGCTCTTCGGCGCCGTGATCGTGCTCGCCTTCGCCGTCGCGATCCTCGGGATCTTCGCGACGCTCGCGGAGAGCAAGGGCATCCAGCAGTTCGTGGTGCTCGTGGGAATGATCCTGCTGTTCCTGCTGGCCGTGCTGTTCATCGCGGCCAGGGTGACCACCGGATCGCGGTCCCGCCGACGGGACGCCGGGGTCACCGAGGCGGAGCGGTCGCTCGTCGCGGTGCTCAGGCATGTGACGCGCAAGGAACCGGAGCAGGCGGAACGGGCGCTGGAGGCCTCACCCGCGGACCGGGACTCGGAGGAGTTCTGGTACTGGAAGGCGCGGATCGCGCTGGCCCGCTCGAACATCCGGGTCGCCTCCGGCTATGTCGAGGAGGCGCTCAAGCTCGACGCCCGAAATCCGCACAGCCTGGCACTGAAGATCATGCTCCTGCTGCTGGGAAACGACCAGGCGGAGCGCGACCGGGCCGCGCGGCTGACCGAGGAGAGCACGGGACTCGACCGCGAACTCGACGCCTGGCTGCGCCGGTTGCGGGCCGAGGGAATGTTCGACGGTGGAGTGCGCACCCTCACCGAGCTGGAGGCCCGGTGCCCGCTCCCCACCCGTACGACGGAGAGTGAACATGCGCGGTGACAAGAAGACCCCGGTGACCCCGCGAGGAGCCGTCCTCTACGTGGGACCGCCCACGACCGGAGACGGCAGGGACGGCGCCGGGGAACGGGCGGCGGCCGAGGCGCGGCGGCAGGCCGCCGCGCTGGGGCTGGCACCACGGGAGCCGGTCGCACGGACCGAGGAGGAGGCGGACGCGCTGCTCGCGCGGGACCCCGACGCGGTGCTCGTGGTCCATCCAGGTGAGAGGCCGGGCACGCGGTGGCCTGAGCCCGGCACCACACTCTGGAACTTGCTGCGGGTCGGCGCCGTACTGCGTCTGTGCGACCCCGAAGCCGTGGGCGACCCGCAGTCACCACCGGCGGCACCACCGCTCTCGGGCCCGGTGGCGTTACTGGTGGTCGACCTGATCGCTCCCGCCACGCGCTTCGGACCGCACTACCTCCGCCGCCGGCGGCGCGAGATCGAGTGCCGGGCCTTCGCCGCCCGCCTCGGCCTGCGCGATGTGGGGGTATTCGGAAGTGATCGCTTCGCGTCGTTCAACGGTCACCGGCTCACCTCCCTGTCACCGCTCGGGCCGGCGGGCACGGTGACCGCCGTCGTCCACCCCGACGTCACCGCCCCGGATCCCGGCACCCCGGACGGTCTGCTGTGGCGATGGCTGCGTCAGGGACGGGTGATCCATCCGGGGCGACGGCCGGGGTCTCCGGAGGAGCCCGCTGCGACCCGGAGCTCGGGCCCCGGCGCGTCGGCCAACCGGCTGTCCAGGTCCACAACCCCGCCCGGGCCCGCGGTGTACGACTCAGCCGACCGGGTTGCGGCCATTGGCGATGACGCCTGCGCGGCGTTCGGGCGGGCAGGTGGCGAGGACGACCCGGACGTACTGGATTTCCTGTCGCACGCTCAGGAGTACCACGGCCGTGCCTTCCAGACCGACAGCGCGCTGTCCGTCGGCCGCTTCTCCTCCTCCCCACCCCCGCGCAGCCCCTTCCACACCCCCCGCGACACCGGCCGTCCCCTCCCCCACGACGGCCTCTTCATCCGCCGCAACAACGCCTTCGGCACGCGGTCCGTGCTCGGAGTGAAGGATCTGATCGAGCAGGGCGTCATCATCGGGCAGGATCAGATCAGGTTCGACGACTTCGTGGCGGCCCGCACCGATCAGGTGCCCGGTCCCCGGGCCGGAGAGGCCGTCGCCGTGAGTCATGGACTCGCCGCCGTTCCCGGTGAGTTCAAGGCGAGCGAGGCGACCACCCACTTCGTGGAGATCACGCTCAAGGCGGGCGAAGCCCGTCCCGAGGACGCTCCCACCACCGAGTCGCTGCCCGTGAACTTCGTCTTCGCCGTGGACACCAGCGTCTCGATGACGGGCGAGAAGCTCGACACCGTGAAGGCCGCCCTGCAGACGATCTACCGTGCGCTGCGTCCCGCCGACTGCCTGGGCATCATCACCTTCGACCACAGTGTGCGCACCGTCCTGCCGGCGGTCGCCAAGCGGGACCTGACCCCCGAGCGCTTCACGAACGTGGTGTCCGCGCTGACCGCCGGCGGCGGAACCGACATCAACCTCGGAGTGCAGTACGGGATCGACGAGATCAGCCGCCACTCGGTGAGCGGGCGAACCGTCAACTGCCTGTATCTCTTCTCCGACGGCGACCCGACGTCCGGCGAACGGGACTGGATCAGGATCCGTACGAACATCGCGGCCAAGCTGCGCGGCGACCTCACCCTGTCCTGCTTCGGTTTCGGCTCCGATGCCCGGATGCCCGAGCTGGCCGCCCTCGCGGGACTGGCCGGCGGCCACTCGACCTTCGTGACCCGGCCGGAACAGATCGGCGCGGACCTCCTCGGGGACCTGAGCAGGCGCGACCACCTGGCCGCCATCGACATCCAGCTCAAGCTCGACATCGATCCCGGGGTCGAGATCCGGCACCTGTACGGCCACGACCTGGTCACCGACCGCAGGGCGCGCGCCGCCGTACTCCGTGAGGCAGGACAGGCAGCCGCCCGGGCCCGTGACGACTACGGCACCAAGGCGCTGCCCGACATCATCGACGACGAGAAGGGCGTCCGGATCTTCGCTCCCGACCTGGCCTTCGAGGAGACGTACTGGGTGGTCCTGGAGGTCAGGGTGCCGCCGGGCCGTGAGCTGACGGGGCTGGGGACAGCGGTCGTGCAGTACGTGGACACCGTGGCCCGCGAGAGCCGCCGGCACGAGATCGATCTGTCGCAGGCGCTCACGCTGTCGGAGGAGACGGTGACGGTGCACGCGGTGGGCCTGTGGACCAGCGAGGTCACCTTCTACGCGCTGGACGACCTGTACGACCACGACAAAGTGGCGGCGAAGGACCGGCTGACGCGGCATCTGAAGGCTCTGGAGGACGCGCACAGCCACCTCCCGGCGAAGGAGTTCCGCGACGACCAGGTCACGCTGCGCAAGTTCATGACGCTCGCCGGGACGCTGGGCAGCGCGGTCTTCATGAGCGATGTGTCCCACAGCCCCGGCTTCGCGCCCACGTTCCAGGTGATGAACGAGTTCGGCAGGGTCCGGTCGGGGTTCTGGCCGCATCACTGACACGGTTCCGGCACCGTGGGCACTCGCCCCGCGCCGCCTCGCTGAAACCTGGTGGGCCGTCAGGCGGCGCGCTCGTCCGGGTGGGCCGGGAGCGGGACCTGGGGGCCGTCGCACTCGCGCAGCCAGCGTCGCAGCACGTCGTGCACCCGCTCCGCTCCCACGAGTTCGGTGTCGACGCCGGCGAAGTCGGCCTCCGCGCGGACGAGTCCGGTGTCGACGCCGACCGGCGCGGACAGGGCGACGGGGGAGAGCAGGAAGGGCCGCCCCTGGGCGCCGCCGAGCCCGCCGTGCGAGCCGATCTGCTCCTCGAAGGCGAGGACTTCGCCCCCGGCGGGGTCGTACGAGGAGTTGACCATGATGTCGGCGGCGTGCGGGAAGGAGTGCGTGCGTCGCACGGCGTCGGCGGCACCGGGGCCGAAGTCGGCCAGTGGGCCGGGGCGTTCGTCGTCGAGGAGGTCCACCGGCACCTCGACGCCGTGCGCGCCGAGCACGAGGCCGCCGTGCTCCTCGCTGCGGACCAGGAGGAAGCCGACGCCGGGGTGGTTGGCGAGCGTGGACAGCAGCGCGGGGTGGCGGCGGTCGATCTCCTCCCGGCTCATCCGGTGCGGCACGTCGGGGAAGGAGACGAGACCGAGGTTGCCGGAGGCCAGGACCAGGGGCTCCGAGCGGCGCCCCGACGTCCCGCGCCGCTCGTCACGCTCCTCGACCGGCCTGCGCAGCGCGGCCCGTACGGCGGTCCGCGCCTCGGCACCGCTGTGGGTCCGCCGAGCCCTGCGGGGCACGGGCAGCCCGCAGCCGGCCCGGACGAGATTGCCGAGGCTGAGGCCGTAGCGTGTCAGGAAGGTCTCCCCGGGGCTCTGGCCGTGGTCGGAGAGCACGACGATCCGGTACGGCCGCGGGGCGTGCTCGGCGACCTTCTCGATCAGCGCGAGCGACCGGTCGAGCCGCTCCAGGATCTTCTCGGCGTCCCGGCTCCGCGGCCCGGAGTGGTGTGCCACTTCGTCGTACGCCACCAGGTCCGCGTAGACCGCGTTGCGCCCGGCGAGCATGTCGCCGATCACCGCGGCGACGACGACGTCCCGCTCGACGACGGTCGCGAACGCGCGGACGAAGGGGTACAGCCCGCCGCGCTTGACCCGGGGCCGTCTCTGTTCGAGCCGGGCCCGGGTGGACTGACCCGTCTCCCTGAAGACTTCGGCGACGAACGACATCGCCGTTCGGACGGCGTTGGCCGGGTCGGAGAAGTACGCGAAGTAGCCCGCCCGCGAGCGGTTGTCCCGTCCCCTGCGCGCGGCCACGGACAGCACGAGGGCGAGCTCGTCGGCGCCGCCGCTGAAGAGGTTGCCGCGGCTCGCGCCGCCGACGGCCAGCAGGCCTTCGTCGCCGGTGTGCGCGACGGCCCGGCGCTGCAGTTCCGCGGCGCCGGTCGGACGGTTGCAGACCATGACCTCCTGGGTGTCCTTCTCGTACCACCGGAAGGCCGGGACGTCGTGGTTGGTGCCGTGCAGGATGCCCAGTTGGCTGGCGCCGGTCTGGCTGGACCAGTCGGTACGCCACGGGGTGAGCCTGTGAGTGGGACGGTTACCGTCCAGCCATCGGGCCGCGGTCGGCATCAGTCCCTTGCCGACCGCCTCCGTCAGTACGTCGTGCCCGACCCCGTCGAGCTGGAGGAAGACCGCACCGTGCGTCGAGGGACCGGGGTGCCCGGCGGAGCGCCGACGGCGGCGGTCCGCGAGGCGGTAGAGCCGGCGGCGGTACGCGTCGTCGTCCCGTACGGCGAGGGCGGCGCCGGTGGCCGAGGCGACCGCGGACATCACGGCGGCCACGACCACGGCGGTCTCGGGGGCCGCCTCACCGTGCCCGGAGGGGCTGAGCCGCAGGGCGATCAGCAGCAGCGAGCCGTTCAGGAAGAAGACGAGAAGACCGAGCACCAGGGCGGGGACGAGCAGCAGGGCCCGCACGAGCAGGGGCCACACCAGCGAGGACAGAAGGCCGAAGACGCCCGCGCCGACCGCCGCGGTGACGGCGATCCGGGTCGCGCTGTCCCCGCTGTCCGACTGCAGACGGAAATCGGGCAGCGCTCCGGCGAGGACGAGCATGGTGAGCGTGGACACGGCCCACACCGTGATACTCCGCCCCGCCGCGCTGACGAAGCGCCGCCAACGTCCTGCGTCCACGCCCAGTCCACCTCACGTCCCGGCCCGCCCGGTCCGCGCGGCCTGCTCCCACCCTGTCACAACGGCCGGAGATCCCCACAAGTCCCCAAAAACCGCGGGAAGTCCTCCGGAACCTTGCCCGGCGGTGAGATCAACGGCCGTCGTATCCGGCCGTCGGCATCGACAGGCGGCGGTGGACGCGGGCCTTCATCTGGGCGTCGTACGACGGTTCGGCGGTGCCCACCGTCTCGACGCGTACGCCGCGGCGCACGCACTCGGCGGTGAACTCCTCGACCGAGGCCAGTGCCCGTTCGAGCACCCGGCGGCTGGGCGCGACGAACAGATCCACGAGGCCCGCCTCGACGTCCGCCCACAGACCGCGGTGGTCGGGGCGCAGACCGCGTACGAGAAGTTCCCGGGTGACGACATAGCCGTGCTCGGCGGCCCAGCGGGCGCACATCGCGTGCTGGCTGCGGGAGTCGACGAGGAAGGGGTCCGCGTCGAGCTCCTCCAGAGGTGTCAGGCTCGCGATCGCCGTGACGCGAAGCGACGGCGGCCGCGACGCCGGGCCGCTCCACTCGTGCGAGCGCTTGCGGGCGTGCGTGCCGGAGGCAGCGCGTGCGTCTCTCATGGCGTCCCCCTCACCTCCGGGTTTCGCCGCAGACCCTACTCCTGCCCGTAGGCTCGGGGGGAGTCGTGCGAAGGAGGCAAAGAGGTGCCGGTGGAGATCACCTGGTGGGGGCACGCCACCTGCACGCTGGAGGACTCCGGGACACGCGTGCTCACCGATCCCCTCTTCGCGCGCCGGCTCGCGCACCTGCGGCGCAGGCGCGGGGCGCCGCCCCCTCCCCCGGCGGCGGTCGCCGACGTCGCGCTCGTCTCCCATCTGCACGCCGACCATCTGCATCTGCCGTCGCTGGCACGACTGGCTCCGGGTACTCGGCTGCTCGTGCCCCGGGGTGCCCGGCGCTCGGTGCCGGGGCTGCGCAGGCTGGACCATCTGCGGCTCACGGAGGTCGCGCCCGGTGACCGCACCCGGGTCGGTGACCTGGTCGTACGCACGGTTCCCGCGCGGCACGACGGACGGCGGCTGCCGATCGGACCGCATCGCTCCCCCGCCCTGGGGTACGTGGTCGAGGGCGAGGCGCGGACGTACTTCGCCGGGGACACGGGGCTGTTCGCCTCCATGGCCGAGGAGGTCGGACCGGTCGACGTGGCGCTGTTGCCGGTGGGCGGCTGGGGTCCGTATCTCGGGGAGGGACATCTCGACGCGGGGCGTGCCGCCGAGGCGCTCGCCGCGTTGCGTCCGCGCAGCGCTGTGCCGGTGCACTACGGCACGTTCTGGCCCATCGGAATGGATGCCGTGCGCCCCCATGAATTCCATGCGCCGGGTGAGGAGTTCTTGCGCCTGGCCGCCGAGCGTGCGCCCCAGGTCGCGGTGCACCTGCTGGGGCAGGGCGAGAGCGTGCGTCCGCAGGCCGCCCGGTGATTGCCCCATCCGCCGTGGGGGCGGTGGTTCTCTCTCTTCTCCTGTCGGTCGGAGGCGCCGCTCCCGTGACGTTCCTGTCCGCCGCGGCCCCGGCCGTGCCGCCGGAGTCCACCCAGCAGGCGCTCGGCTATCCGTCCCTGTTCCTGCTGGTGCTGATCGGCGCGCTGGTGCCGGTGGTGCCGACCGGTGCGCTGGTGAGTTCGGCGGCGGTGGTGGCCTTCCACCAGACGTCGCCCTTCGCGCTGCTGATGGTGTTCCTGGTGTCCTCGGTCGCCGCATTCCTCGGTGACATGTCGCTCTACTGGCTCGGCCGGCGCGGCATGGGTTCCAGGAACGGATCGCGCTGGCTGGAGGCGATCCGGGTGCGCGCGCCCGAGGACCGGCTCGCCCAGGCGCAGCGAAAGCTCGCCGACCACGGCATCGCCGTCCTCGTCCTGTCCCGCCTGGTGCCGGCGGGCCGCATCCCGGTGATGCTGGCCTGCCTGATGGCGAAGATGCCGCTGCGTGTGTTCGCCCGCGGAGACATCCCGGCCTGTCTCGCGTGGGCGGCCACCTACCAGATCATCGGGATCCTCGGGGGCTCGCTGTTCCCCGAGCCCTGGCAGGGCGTGGTCGCGGCGGTGGCGCTGACGGTCGCGATCAGCGCGGCGCCGAGCATGTGGCGCAGGTTCCGCGGCAGGACACGCTCGTAGGGCCGTCGCCTTCCCCTCCAGGAAGGCCTGTCACTCCAGTACCCGGGAGCCTCCCACCGCCAGATCCCACAGGTTCTCGCGGGCCAGACCCGCCCGCTCCCAGGCCGCCCGCACCCGCCGCAGGGGGATCGTCTGTGTCCTTCGTCGTCGTGCTCGTGGTCGACTCGGACTGCTGCGTCATCGAGGAGACTCCCATCGCTGAGCGTCGTCGCGGAGATCGTCGAAGGCCGACCTCAACCGGGTCAACGCGTCGCGTACATGCGGCAGTTCCAGTGGCGAGGGGGAGCTGAGGGATTCCTCCCGTTCTTCGTCCGTGGAGCCGAGCAGCGGCCCGGTGCCGAGGCGGACCCGGAGCGCGGCGAGGTCGTCGCCGAAGCGGTGTCCGCCCGGCGCGGGCATGCCGAGCCGGGTGGAGAGGTAGTCCTCCAGGTCCTGCGCGTCGCCGACGCCGTGCGCGCCGAGGGCGGAGCGGAGCGGGCCGAGGTCGACATACAGGTGCCGGCCGGCCTGCGGTGGGCGCACGACGGCGCCCGCGGCGTCCACCGCGCGCCGCGCGGCGTCGGCCACGCTCGCGTGCAGGCGTACGGCGGCGGTGAGCCGTTCGGTGACCGCGGCGGGCTCGCCGAGCGCGTACGCGGCCGCCGCCGCGACCGGTTCGGCGACGCGCGCGCCGAGCACGGTGAGCACGTCGAGGACGCGGGAACGCAGCAGCGTGCCTCCGTCGTTGTCGGGGAAGCGGGCGACGGCGGCCGGCCAGCCCTGCGGCAGGAAGGCGCCCGCGAGGTCGGAGATCACGGTGACGTCGTCGGGGAGCATCTCGGCGGGGCTGAGCAGTACGGTGTCGTGCGGCCGGTGCAGGGTGTCGCGCCAGGTCTCGTCGCTGACGATGTGCAGTCCCTCGCCCGCCGCGGCCTCCACGGTCTCGTGCACCACCTCGGGCGGTGCGACGGTGGCGGTCGGGTCGTCGGCCACGGACAGCAGGAGCAGACGCGGGTCGCCGCCCTCCGCTCGGACTCGGCGGACGGTCTCCAGGAGAGCGTACGGATCGGGGAGGCCACCGCACTCCGCGGGCGTCGCCACGTGGAACACGGAGCTGCCCAGCAGGCGTGCCTGCGGCGCCCACCACGCGGCGCACGGGCGGGGCGCGAGGACGTCGCCGCCGAGTGCCGCGGTCAGCGCCAGCAGCAGTGCGGGGGCTCCGGGCGCGGCCACCACCCGGTCGGGTGCGGCTGCCAGTCCGCGCCGGGTCCAGTAGCCGCGCGCGGCGTCGAGGAGCGCGGGGCCGCCGCCGAAGAGCTCGGCGTCGGAGCGGTCCGCGGCCGCGGCCAGCACGGAGCGGAGTTCCGGCAGTACGGGCAGGCCCTGATCGGGCAGCGGCGGCCCGTACCGGACCGGTCCGTGGCCTTCCGGCGCCGTCCGCCGCATACCTGCCTCCGCACCGTGGGTGCCGCCGTTCCCTGTCCCGGAGCCTGCTCGTCCATACGGTTCCGGGTGTCTTCGCCCCCTCCCGCAGCTCACCTCGCGCGGCTCGCCGACCCGCGCCGTGGGCCGCTCAGCACGCAGAGGCATGCCGTCCCCTGCGTCCCCTTGTGAGTTCGCCCGGGGGTTCGCCCGGAGGTTCGCCAGGAAATTCACTCGGGAGTGCCATCCGGAGTGCTCTCGGGAATGCTCTGGGAAACGCTGTCGGGAGCGTGCCCGTCACATCGTCAGCCGGCGTGCCGTCGACCGTCACCGTGCCGCCCGCCGCCTGCGCAGCCGGTGCAGCCGGTACGCGGCCGCGCCCACGGCCCCGGCGATCAGCACGCTGCCGGTGATCAGGGCCGGCACGGAGTCGGTGAACACGCCGCCCTCACCGGCCTGTACACCGCGCTGGACGGTGGGCGGACGCCCACCGGCGCCGGTACCCATGCCCGCGCCGGTGCCGGAGCCGGTCCCGTCGTCGGGTCCGTGCGTCGCCGTGCCGCCCCGGGCCACGGAGTACGAGGCGGTCCACTGTTTCCCCTGACCGCCGGGCGGCGCGGGACAGACCCCGTCCACGTTCCACGGGCCGTCGGCGCCCCCGGCGTCCGGGCCCGCCTTGTCGGGGCCCACCGTGTCGGGAACCGCGGTACCGGGAGCCGCGGTATCGGGACCCACCGAGTCCGGACCCACCGAGTCCGGACCCACCGAGTCCGGACCCACCGTGTCGGGACCCACCGTGTCCGGGCCCAGGTCATCCGGGCCCACGGTGTCCGGACCGGCGGACTCCGCACCCACGGCGCCGGGGGTCAGCGGATCGGGGACCACAGGGTCGCCGGCGACGGGGGCGGGCGCGAGGGCATCGGGCGCGACGGTGTTCGCGCCCCCGGGGGCGGGGTCCACGGCCTCCGTGCTCGCGGCGTCGGGATTCTTCGCGTCGGAAGCGCCTGACGCGCCTGGACCCATCGGGCCGGAACTCACCCCGGCGGAGCCGCGCCCCGCGCCGGACCCGGCCGCGGCGGGGTCCGCGGCCGTGCCGGGAACCGCGTCGGACTCGCCGGACCCGCCGGACGAGATGAGGGCCGTGCCGCTGTAGGAGGCGGCGCCGCCGGCGTTCGGGTCGGCGCCCTCGACGCGGTGCAGCTGGACCTTGCCCTCCTGGAAACCCTGGGAGCTGGCGTCGATGAAGTCGGGCGGGCTCCCCCCGATCGCGTCGCAGGTGACCCTGATGGTGACGGTGCCGCCGGGTTCGACGGAGCCCGGGCTGACCTCCGCGGCCGGATCCGCGGACGCACCCGACGCGGCGGCGCCCAGGGCGGCGCCGGCCAGGGCGGTGGCGTACAGGACACGGGCGGTACGGCGCATGAGCGGGGCTCCTTCGGCGGGGCTGCGGTCCGAGAGCCACGGCCGTCGTGTCCCTCGGGCCCATCAGAGCCCGCCGTCCCGCCGGGCGCGAACGGCCGGGCACCATTCGCGGGAAACAGGGGCCCGAGCGGGTGACATCGCGGCGAGGGGCGACCGGCTCCGTGTACGGCATCCGACGCGCCCCCTGCAAGACCCACCGCCGGTCCTGCCCTCACCCCGTACGGCGTCCGGCGCCGCCGCCCTCACGACGGCCGCCCCGCAGCCGTACGACGCCCACTGCCGCGCCCGTGCGCCACCCACCGCCCGTCACGGGGGCACCCGGCGCCCGTCACCCGTCACCCGTGCCCCGTCACCCGTACCCCGGTCTGGGAGTCCGGTTCCTTCTCCGTCCCCAGCTCCAGTCCACGTCCCCGCTTGTCCACGACGGCCGCGGCGACGTCGGACAGTTTGCGGTTGGTGCCCTGGGAGATGCGGCGCAGGACCGCGAAGGCCCGGTCCGCGTCGCAGCCCAGGACGTGCATCAGCATGCCGCAGGCCTGGTCCACGACGGGCCGGGAGCGCAGCGCGGTTCCCAGCTGGTCGAGCTCGGTGAGTGCGGCGCGGTAGGAGCGGTCGCGGACCAGGCCGGTCGCGGTGTGGTCGCCGAGCGCGCGGGCGGCGCCGTGCGGGGCGCCTTCGAGGGCGCCGGGCCGGAAGCTGTAGAGGCTGAGGGTGACGGTCAGCCCGGAGCGGCGAAAGGGGATGGTCACGCTGGAGCGCACACCCGCGTCGAGGGCCACGGCCCGGTAGTCGGGCCAGCGCTCCTCGACCAGCAGGTCCGCCGAGTCGACGGGTTGGCCGCGTTCCAGAGCGGCCGGGATCGGCCCGTCGCCGGAGCGCAGTTGTACCGAGACGAGTCCCGCGAGGTCGGGGTGGGTCACCGCGGCCGGCCGTTCCGAGCCGCCGCCGGACACCATGCTGCTGGCGCCGCAGCAGTCCGTGACACAGCGCGTGGCCTGTTCGGCGAGTTCCGAGAGCCTCCTCCCGGGAAGGGCGGACTCAGGTGATTCCGGTCCCAGACGGCCGAGTTGATCGGATTCCGGCATGGCTCGCTCCTCCTCTCCTTCCGCCTTCCCGCTCAACCGCGCCGAAAACGACCGCTCTCGCCCAGGCCGGAACCAAGCGCCCTCACCTGCGCCGGACAAGTCCTGCGGGTTCCGCCCCCGTCCCCCGCGCCACGCCTCGGCCGGGTTACGTTCATCGCATGGCGCAGACGGACGAATTCGGTGAAGAACTCGCGGATTTCGTGCGCCGCGTCTCGGAGTTGAAGGCGGCGCGTTCCGTACCCGCCCAGGAGATGCCCACGGTCCTCGACGCGGCCATCTTCGAACTCGACCATGTGGCGGAGCAGTTGTGGCCGGCCTTCCAACGGCTGTCCGCGACCGGTCCCTCCGGCATCGGTTCCGTGGACCGCCAGGAGCAACAGCTCCTGAAGGCGCTGTTCCAGCGGGTGCCGGTGCCGGTCGTGCTGGTCGACCGAGAGAGCGTGGTGCGCCGGATGAACTTCGCGGCGACCTCGTTCACCGGCGTCCGGGCCGGTTACGCCACCGGTCGGCCGCTGACCGGGTTCCTCGCGCACGCGGACCGGGCCGCGTTCCGCTCGCAGGCGGCGGCGGTGGCCCGCGGCGAGGGCGACCGCGGGCTCACCGTGCGTCTCCAGCAGGAGCCGTCGGCGCCCGTGCGGGCGACGCTCGCCGCGCTGCGGCCCAGCGGGGAGCCGCGGACCGCCGTACTCGTGGTGCTCCAGCCGGTGGACGAGGGGAACCCTTCGCGTTCCCCGGGTGCCCCGTATTCCACGGGCTCCTCGCATTCTCCGGGTGCCTCGGGGCCAGGTGCGCCGGGGCGGGCGGTGCCGAGCCTGTCCGCGACGACCCGGCACGCGGCGCTGATGGACCTGGTGGACGCCATGACCACGGCACTGCTCGGCAGTCCGGACGGGGACCGTCCGTCGGTGCTGGCCCGGGCGGCCGAAGTGCTGCACGGGCGGTTCGCGGACTGGGTGGTGGCCGACGCCGGGGACGGACGGCTGTCGCGTACGGCCGTCCTCGGCCCGTCCGGATGCGGCGAGGAGGTGGCGGCCGTGGCCGCGCAGGATCCCGCCGCGTGTCCCCTCGTCGCCGAGGCGGTACGCGGCGGGTCCACGGCTCTTCAGGTGCGTCCCGAGGATCCGGAGTCCTTCGGCCGCGACGCCTCGGGCGCCCCGGTCCTCGTCCGCGCCGACGTGACGTCCCTGCTGTGTGTGCCGCTGCCCGGCGCATCCGGTTCCGTACGTGGGGTGTTGACACTGTTCAGGAGCGGAAGCCGGCCCGCCTTCTCGATGGCGGAGGCACAGGCGATGGATCTGATGTCCCGTCACATCGCCCTGAGGCTGGCATGGCCGGCTTGAACCGACCGCTCCCCGGGCTTCCGCCGGGCGACGGGCCGACGACGGACTCAGGCCGCGTCGCGCATGATCTGGTCGCGCAACTGGGTGCAGCAGCGGCTGATGAGGCGGGAGACGTGCATCTGGGAGATGCCCAGTTCGTCGGCGATCCGGCTCTGGGTCATGTCGCTGAAGAACCGCATGTAGAGGATGGCGCGTTCACGCTCGGGCAGGGCCTGGAGCCGCGGTTTGACGGCCTCGCGGTCGATGACGGTGTCGAGCGCCGGGTCGGGCGAACCGAGGGCGTCGCTGAGGGAGTAGCCGTCCTCGCTGCCCGGCAGTTCGGCGTCCAGGGAGAGCGCGGTGAAGCTCTCCAGCGCCTCCAGGCCCGTCAGGACGTCCTCCTCGCTCATCCGGGCGTGCTCGGCGATCTCGGCGACGGTGGGCCGGCGGCCCGAGATGATCTGCGACAGGTCCTGGCTGGCGAACCTGACCCGGTTGCGAAGGTCCTGGACCCGGCGCGGCACGTGCAGGGTCCACATGTGGTCACGGAAGTGGCGCTTGATCTCGCCGGTGATCGTCGGCACCGCGTAGCTCTCGAAGGCGTTGCCGAGATCGGGGTCGTAACGGTCGACGGCCTTGACCAGACCGAGTGCCGCGACCTGGCGCAGATCCTCGTAGCTCTCGCCGCGGCTGCGGAAGCGTCCCGCGAGCCGTTCGGCCATCGGCAGCCAGGACTCGACGATCTCCGCGCGGAGAGTGTCGCGCTGCTCACCCGGGGGGAGCATGGCGAGCCTGCGGAATGCCTCCGCGGTGTCGGGGGCGTCGTCGTGCGGATGGTGCGTCGCGCTCGCTCGAGTTCGCATGATGCGTCGCAACTCCCTTGATGGTGCCGTGTAATGGACAGTCATCGTGGGAACGCACCCGTACGCCGGACGACGAGTACACCCATGGCGCGGATGACCGCTCCCACGGACGTGCCTCCTGTCCGAAGCACTGCGACAGCGTCTGCCCCGCGGCATGCGGGACAAACACTCTCCCAGTATCTCCCGAGCCGGGCCGCCCGTCTCCTCGGGGCCCTGTGTGACCGCGGCATCACCGCCCGGCGTCACCGATCACGACGACGTGCTCACAGCGGGTGCGCGAACGCGATCAGGGCCGGCGCCCGACCAGGCAGAGCAGTCTCGTCTGTACGTCCGCGCCGGGCGGTGGCTCCTCCGGGGCCGCGAAGAGTCCGCTCTTCTCCAGTTCCGCCGCGTGCGGGGTGACCTCCCGGACCGCGAAGGACAGCAGGTCCTCGGGAAGTCGTTCGTCGGCGCCGATGGCGCGGGACAGGTCCCACGTGTGGACCGTCAGGTCGGTGACCAGTTGCGCACAGTAGTCGCCCGCCTGCATGTCCCCGAACGAGAGATGAACAGTGCGGTCGAGCGCTCCGGGTTCGGCGAACACGGTGCGGGAGGCGTCGGCCACGGTGTCCCAGGCGGCGACCGGGTCCGGACCGAGCAGGTCGCCGTCCAGGCTGTCGCCGACCGAGTCGACGGTGGCTCCGTCCCGGACCAGCGCGGGCACCCACGCCTGCTCGGAGACGAGGTGGCCGACGAGGTCGCGCACGCTCCAGGAGGTGCACGGTGTGGGGGCGTCCCACTGGTCGTCGCGGATCGCGTGGACACGGCGGCCGAAGAGCTCCATGGCCTCCGCCTGCCGGGTCAGGATCGGGTTCGGGTCGGTCATGCCGGCGGCACCCCCGCGGGTCCACGCTCCCGGGCGCCGTCACGGGTACGGCCCGCCGAGACGGGCCGGCGCGGGTGGCGGCGCAGGTACTCGCCCTCCAGCTGGGCCATGCGCACGTTGTGGGTGTGCAGCGCGTCGTTCGAACCGTGCAGCAGCGTGTCGTGACGGGTGCGGTGGATGGCCTCCAGCTCTTTCATCAGCTGCTGGTCGTCCAGCCGGTCCGGGTCGACTCCGGTCATGGTGCTACCCCGCTCGTCGTGGCCGTCGGTGCGGTCCGGACACCGCCCCGGGCAGACACTGCCCCGAACGGCGTCCGGGAGGGAGCCATGGATCGAGACCTACTCCCTCCACTCTACGAACATCCGGGGTGCCGGGCCTCCCCGGGAGGTGCCGGGCTTCCGGCACTCCACGGGGCTCCCCCGCGAAGACCACCGGTCCCACGGGTCCCGCCGGTCCCACCGCCTACCGGGCCCGCTCCACGCGGCGCTCGTCCCAGACCGGCTCCTGCGTCTCCCGTACGCGGCCGTCCGAGCCGAAGACCAGGTAGCGGTCGAAGGAGCGGGCGAACCAGCGGTCGTGGGTGACGGACAGGACCGTCCCCTCGTACGCCTCCAGGCCCTCCTGAAGTGCCTCCGCGGACTCCAGGTCGAGGTTGTCGGTCGGCTCGTCAAGGAGCAGGGCCGTCGAGCCCTCCAGTTCCAGGAGCAGGATCTGGAAACGCGCCTGCTGGCCGCCCGACAGCTTCTCGAAGCGCTGCTCCGCCTGCGCGGTCAGCTCGTAGCGGCGCAACCGGGACATCGCGGCTCCGCGGTCCTGCGAGTGCTCGGCCCACAGGATGTCGAGGAGTGTGCGGCCCTCCAGTTCCGGGTGGGCGTGCGTCTGCGCGAAGTGGCCGGCCACCACGCGCGCGCCGAGCTTCCACTCGCCGGTGTGCGCGACTTCGCCGCCCGCGAGCAGCCGCAGGAAGTGGGACTTTCCCGAGCCGTTGGAGCCGAGGACGGCGACGCGCTCGCCGTAGTAGATCTCCAGGTCGAAGGGTTTCATCAGGCCGGTGAGCTCAAGTCCCTTGCAGGTCACGGCCCGTACTCCGGTCCGCCCGCCGTGCAGCCGCATCTTGATGTCCTGCTCGCGTGGCGGCTCCGGCGGCGGTCCGGCCTCCTCGAACTTGCGCAGCCGGGTCTGCGCCGCAGCGTAGCGGGAGGCCAACTCATGGCTGATGGAGGCCGCCTGACGCAGGTTCAGGACCAGCTTCTTGAGCTGCGCGTGCTTCTCGTCCCAGCGCCTGCGCAGTTCCTCGAAGCGCGCGAACCGCTCCCGCCTGGCCTCGTGGTACGTCGCGAAACCGCCGCCGTGCACCCAGGCGTCCGCCCCGGCCGGGCTGGGCTCGACACTGATGATCTTCTGGGCGGCGCGGGAGAGGAGCTCGCGGTCGTGGGAGACGAAGAGCACGGTCTTGCGGGTCTCCTTGAGCCGCTCCTCCAGCCAGCGCTTGCCGGGCACGTCGAGATAGTTGTCCGGCTCGTCGAGCAGCAGCACCTCGTCGGTGCCGCGCAGCAGCGCCTCCAGGACCAGGCGCTTCTGCTCGCCCCCGGACAGGGTCCGGACCAGCCGCCACTGCGCCTTCTCGTAGGGGACGCCGAGTGCGGCCGTCGTGCAGATGTCCCAGAGGGTCTCGGACTCGTATCCGCGGACCTCGGCCCAGTCGGACAGCGCCTGCGCGTAGCGCAGCTGCGCCGCCTCGTCGTCCACGGTCATCATCGCGTGCTCGGCGGCGTCCACGGCCTTCGCCGCCTCACGGATCCGCGGCGGGGCCACCGAGACGAGCAGCTCGCGCACGGTCGTCTCGTCGCGTACGGAGCCCACGAACTGGCGCATCACACCGAGCCCGCCGCTCACGTTGACGGTCCCCCCGTGGGGCTTGAGCTCCCCCGAGATCAGCCGCAGCAGCGTCGTCTTCCCGGCGCCGTTGGGCCCGACCAGGGCGACGACGGCCCCTTCGCCCACCCGAAACGACACATCGCCGAGCAGCGCCCTCCCGTCGGGAAGGTAGTACTCAAGGTGTGCGGCTTCGAGATGTCCCATGGGCAGGCATTCTCCGGGGAGCGGGGGTGCGGGGCAAACGCGTATCGGGCGGAGGGCCCGGCGCGGGGGCGGGAACCGCCTGATCCGGGGTAGACGGACCCGCATGACCACGACCCCGGATGTCGACCTCACCGCCCTCGTACCGGGCCGCCACGCCCTTCGGGACCGTCTCCTCGCAGTGGACTGCCGGCTCTTCGAGGCGGTCGCCGCGCGGCACTGGCCGGGCGGCGACCCCGTGCTGCCGAGGCTGAGCCGCGGCGCGAACCACGGCGTCCTGTGGTTCGCGACGGCCGCCGCCGTGGCGGCGAGCCGTACTCCGCGGGCCCGCCGGGCCGCCGCGCGGGGTGTCGCCTCGCTCGCCCTCGCCTCCGCCACCATCAACACGGTCGGCAAGCGCTCGGTGCGCCGCACCCGTCCCGTCCTGGACCCGGTCCCCGCAGTGCGGCAGCTGAAGCGGCAGCCGATCACCACCTCTTTCCCGTCGGGGCACGCGGCCTCCGCCGCCGCCTTCGCGACCGGGGTGGCGCTGGAGTCCCGTGGCTGGGGCGCGGCCGTCGCACCGCTCGCCGCGGCGGTCGCGCTGTCCCGCGTCTACACCGGCGTCCACTTCCCGAGCGATGTCCTGGCCGGTGCGGCCCTCGGCGTCGGCGCCGCGTACGCCGTGCGCGGGCTGGTGCCCACCCGGGACCAGGTGACCCCGCCCGGCCGGCCGCGCACCGGCGCGCCCGCGCTGGCCGAGGGCGAGGGCCTGGTCATGGTGGCCAACACGGGCTCGGGCAGCTCGGAGCGGGTCGGCGCGCTGGCCGGCGCGCTGCCGCGCGCGGAGATCGTGGAGTGCGAACCCTCCGACATACAGGAGGAGTTGGAGAAGGCTGCCACCCGCGCCCGGGTGCTGGGCGTGTGCGGCGGCGACGGCACGGTGAACGCCGCGGCCGAGGTAGCCCTGCGCCACGGCATCCCCCTCGCCGTCCTGCCGGGCGGCACGCTCAACCACTTCGCCCACGACCTCGGCGTGGAGGGCGAACGCGACCTGGTGCACGCGCTCCAGGAGGGCGAGGCCGTCCAGGTGGACGTGGGCCGGTTCGCGTCCGGCGGCAGGGAGGGCATCTTCCTCAACACCTGCAGCCTGGGCATCTATCCGGAGCTGGTGCGCGAGCGGGAGAACTGGTCCGGGGTGATCGGCAGCTGGCCTGCCGGTGTGCTGGGCGCCCTGCGCGTGCTGCGCGCCGACCACCACCCGCTGCGGGCCGAACTCGGCGGCCGCACCCACCCGTTGTGGCTCCTGTTCGCCGGCAACGGCACCTATCACCGGATGGGCCTGGCGCCCGCCCGCCGCTTCGATCTCGCGGACGGGCGCCTCGACGTCCGGGTCGTGCACGGCGGGCGCCATCCCGCGCTGCGTCTGCTGGCCGCCGCCTTCGCGGGCCCCCTCACTCGCTCCCCCGCCCACGCGGCCGTACGGGTGCGCCGGCTGCGCGTCGAGGGTGTCGCGCCTGGCACGCTCCTCGCCTACGACGGTGAAGTCACCGAGGTCGGCGGTGAGGTGACACTGAGCAAGAGCCCCGAGGCTCTGACCGTCTACCGCCCCGCGCGCTGACGCACGTCCACGAAGGCCCGGTCCGGCCCCGTCCACGCACGCGCTCGGGCACCGGCGTCCCGGCCCCGCCGGGACGCCGCTCGGCACAACACCCCTCCAACGCAGTCCACATGGCAAGACGCCAGTCTCATAATTCGACATGCGCGCGTACGGTGATGTCATCGCCTCGGGGAGTGCGCGCACGCCCGGCGAGGCCCCGTACGACGAGAAGGGGAACGGTCATGTCGAAGCCGCAGGAGACCGCCGTCTACACCCACGGCCACCACGAGTCGGTGCTGCGCTCGCACACCTGGCGCACAGCAGCCAACTCGGCGGGGTACCTGCTCGACTCGCTGAAGCCGCACATGAAGATCCTCGACATCGGCTGCGGTCCGGGCACGATCACCGCCGACCTGGCGGAACGGGTGCCGGACGGCCATGTCACCGGCGTCGACCACGCGCCCGGCATCCTGGACCAGGCCAGCCGGACGGCGGCCGAACGCGGCCTGCGCAACGTCGACTTCGCGGTCGCCGACGTCCACGCGCTGGAGTATCCGGACGACACGTTCTGCGTGGTCCACGCCCACCAGGTGCTCCAGCACGTGGGCGATCCGGTGCGGGCGCTGCGCGAGATGCACCGGGTCACCAGGCCCGGCGGCTTCATCGCGGTCCGCGATTCGGACTACTCGGCCATGACCTGGTACCCGGCGGTGCCGGGCATGGACGACTGGCAGGACCTCTATCTGCGGGTCGCCCGCGCCAACGGGGGCGAGCCCGACGCGGGCCGGCGTCTCAAATCGTGGGCACTGGCCGCCGGGATCCGGGACATCACCGCCACGTCGAGCACCTGGACCTTCGCCACCGAGGACGAGCGGGAGTGGTGGAGCGGCCTGTGGGCGGACCGCACGCTGGCATCGGCGTACGCGGACCGCGCGAGGGAAGGGGGCCACGCGACCACGGAGCGGCTGCGTGCGGTGTCGGACGCCTGGCGGCAATGGGGGCGGCAGGCGGACGGCTGGTTCTCCGTACTGCACGGGGAAATTCTCTGCCGAAAGGAAGCCTGATCCCGCGATATCGGGAAACACGGAAAGCAGGAGGTCAAAAACTATGGTTCCTATCCTGCTGGTCCTGTTGCTCGCGCTGGTTCTCTTCGGTGCGGGTTTCGCACTGAAAATTCTCTGGTGGATAGCGCTGGTGGTCATCGTCCTGTGGCTGCTCGGATTCCTGGTCCGAGGCACGAGCGCCTCCGGAGGCAGGGGCCGCTGGTACAGGTGGTAGGCCTTCCTCTCCGAGGAGAAGAGATTCTTGACGGCCCGAGGTCCAGAACGGTTCTGGACCCCGGGCCGCAGTTCGTCCGCTCACCCGGTGAGCGGTACGGTCACGTCGCGCGCCCCGAATCCGTCGTTTTCCCCGTATTCCCCGTGCCGCTCGCGTTCCCCGCGTTCCGCGCGTTCCCCGTGTCGCTCACGTTCCCCGTGTTCCGCGCAAAGCCCGTAAGGCCGGCGAATCCGGTGAGGCCCGTGGAACCCGTGAAGGAGTACGCCGCCCACGGCCCCGTGAGCTCCACCCGCAAACCCGGCTCGTCGCGCGCGCTTCCGTTCACCCGCTCCACGAATTCCTCCGATTCCGCGCGCGGCACGAGATAGGCGGCATCGAGTACCTCGGCGTCCGCCTCTTCGGAAGGCGCCGGACTCCGCGGGGTGCGCAGCAGGGTTTCCTCGGCACACCGGGAGAGAGTGCCGTGCAATCGCCGGGTGAATTCATCCGCGCGTTCCACGATTTTCCCGGAATGCGCGGAGGTCCGGGGAACGTGCACCTTCACGTCCCATTCCACCCGCCCGTCGAACCGGTCGAGGGTCCGCAGGAAATCCTCCCTGCGTTCCTCCATCATCACGCGTACGCCGCTGTCGTCCCGGAGCACGGTGGCCAGCCGGAGCGGCAGCGGACTGGTGACGGCGGTGAGCGCGTCGATGACGCCCTGATGGGCGCGAGCCGTCGCCTCCAGCCACTGGACGTCCTCCAGCCTGCGACGCAGCGGCTCGGCGTCGAATTCCCGCTCCGGGACCGAACCCACCACGGCGATCAGGCCGCCGTGCCGCAGCAGTTTGGGCGGGACACCCGCGACCCCGGCCAGCTCGGCCGACAGTGCCGCCTCGAAGGGGCGGCAGATCGCGTAGACATAGCGCAGAGCGCTCACAGGTCTCCTCCCGCGTATCCACTCGCCCCGGCCTCCGTCAGCAGGTCGGCGGAGCTTGCGTGCCGGGCTCGCCCCGTCCGCCGGGCGGGAGAGCCGGTCCGCACCGTCGGCGTACTGACCATGGTGCCCTCCGGTCTCCGGTCAGCGCACCACGGCCGTCTCCACCAGCAGCCGGGCCGCCGCCGCGATCGACTCGGCGTCGATGCCCGCTGCGTGCAACTGCTCGGCGGGGCTCGCGGAGCCCGGCATGTCACGGACGGCGAGGCGCACCAGGCGGGGTACGGGACGGCCGTCGGTGAAGGCATCGAGCACCGCGTCCCCGATGCCGCCCTCCGCCCGGTGGTCCTCGACCGTGACCAGGCAGCCGGTCTCCTCGGCGGCCTCGCGCAGGGTCGCGCGGTCCACGGGCTTCACCGAGTAGAGGTCGATCACCCGGACCTGGATCCCCGCGCGGTCGAGGATCTCCGCGGCGGCCAGCGCCTCATGGACGGTGACGCCGGCGGCGACGAGCGTCAGCCGGTCCCCGGCGGAGGCGCGCAGCACCTTGCTGCCGCCGACCGGGAACTCCTCGGTGGCGCTGTAGACGACGGGGCTCGCACCGCGTGAGGTGCGCAGATAGCGGATTCCCTCCAGGTCCGCCATCGTGGCGACGAGCTTCGCGGTCTGGTTGGCGTCGCACGGGTACAACACGGTCGAGCCGTACACGGCCCGGAACATCGCCAGGTCCTCCAGGCCCATCTGGGAGGGCCCGTCCCGGCCGATGGAGACTCCGGCGTGCGAGCCTACGAGGTTGATGCCGGAGCCGCTGATGGAGGCCATCCGGACGAAGTCGTGGGCGCGGGTGAGGAAGGCCGCGAACGTCGAGGCGTACGGCACCCGGCCCCGCGCGGCCATGCCGACCGCGGTGGCGACCAGTTGCTGCTCGGCGATGTAGCACTCGAAGAAGCGGTCGGGGTGTTCCTTGGCGAAGAACTCCGTGCGCGTCGAGTCGCCGACCTCGCCGTCCAGGGCGACGATGTCGCCGCGGGCGGCGCCGAGCGCGGCGAGCGCCTGTCCGAAGGCGTCCCGGGTGGCGATCTCGTCACCGGTTTCGTACCGCGGCAGGTCGAGGTGTCCGGACCGTACGGCGTGCACGGTCCGTGCGGCGGGGGGCTGCCGGACGTCCACCCGCCGGTCGTGCACACCGCCGAGTTCGGCGATCGCCTGACCGGCGTCCGGCAGCGGTTTGCCGTGCAGTCCCTCGCGGTCCTGGACCGACGCCACGCCCTTGCCCTTGAGGGTGCGGGCGAGGATCACGGTGGGCCGGCCGCCGGTCGACTCCGCTTCGGCGAAGGCGCGGTCGACCGCCTCCACGTCGTGGCCGTCGGTCTCGACGGCGTGCCAGCCGAAAGCCCGGAACCGGCGCGCGTAGGCGTCCAGGTCGTGCCCGTGCCGGGTCGGCCCGCGCTGGCCCAGGCGGTTGACGTCGACGATCACGGTGAGGTTGTCGAGGTGCTCGTACCCGGCGTGCTCGGCGGCCTCCCACACGGAGCCCTCGGCGAGTTCACTGTCACCGCACAGCACCCAGACGCGGTATCCGGTGCGGTCGAGCCGTTTGCCGGCGAGCGCGACACCTACACCGACGGGCAGTCCCTGGCCGAGCGATCCCGTGGCGGTCTCGACCCAGGGCAGCCGCCGGGGCGTCGGGTGTCCTTCGAGCCGGCTGCCCGCCTTGCGGAAGGTGAGCAGCTCGGCCTCGCTCACGGCACCGGCCGCCTTGTACGCGGAGTACAGCAGCGGTGAGGCGTGGCCCTTGGAGAGGAGGAAACGGTCGTTGCCGGGGTGCTGAGGACGTTCGAAGTCGTAGCGCAGGTGGTTGGCGAGCAGGACCGCCATCAGGTCGGCGGCGGACATCGAGGACGTCGGATGCCCGGATCCCGCGGCATCGGCGGCGCGAACGCTGTCGACACGCAACTGCTGTGCCAGATCGATGAGTTGGCGGGTGTTCATGACGCTCCTTCCGAGCGGCTCACGGCCCCCTGAACGGGCTCAGGCGATGCGGGTGCTTCACACGCCCCCTCTGCGGCGGGCGCTCCCGCCACCCGCGCCGACTCGGGCGAGGCCGTGTCGAGCGGCACCGACCACGAGCGGACCAGGCCCAACTGCACGGTCTGGCGCGGCAGTACGGCGTCCAGAAGCCAGTCGGCCGCGACACGGGCCCGGTTCGCGGGCATGGCGGCGAGGTGGTAGCCGCGAGTGACCGCCGCGGCCGCCGGCCCCGAGAGAGGGATGTTCAGCGGGTCGGCCGCGGCCTTGACGCCCCCGAGGTCGACGGTGAAGCCCAGGTCGCGATGACGGTAGGCGCGGCGCTCGCCGATTCCGAGCGATGCGGCGACATTGCGGCCGGCGATCCTCCCCTGGCGCCAGGCGTGCTGGGCCGTCATCGGCGTGTACTGGCCGGGCCGCTCCAGGTCGGGCACCGCTGCCGCGTCTCCGCAGGCGAACACCTCTGGATGGCTCGGCACTTGAAGATGGGGATCGACGAGGAGCCGCCCCCGCTCAAGGGGCCGCCCCAGTCCCCCGACCAGCGGATCGGGCCGTACTCCGACACACCACACCAGCGTCCGGGTGTCGACGAACTCCCCGTCGCTGAGCCGGACTCCATCGGAAGTCGCCTCCTCGACGGACGTCTTGGTGCGCACCTCGACACCACGCCGGCGCAGTACACGGTCGGCGGTGCGCGAGAGCCTCTCGCCCAGTTCGGGCAGCACGCGGGGGGCGACGTCGAGCAGCAGCCAGCGTGGTGGCGCCCCTTCACGCAGGGGCCGGCTGCGCACCAGCGCGTCGGTGAACAGCTTTCCCTGGGCGGCGACTTCGGTCCCCGTGTATCCGGCGCCGACGACCACGAAGGTGCGGCGCGCCGAGCGGCTCTTCGGGTCGTCCGACGCGGCGCCGAGCTCGATCTGCCGGATCACGTGGTCCCGTAGATACAGCGCTTCGGGCAGCCCTCGGAAGCCGTGCGCGTGCTCGGCGACACCGGGTACGGGCAGCAGTTTGTTCACGCTGCCGACGGCGAGGACGAGACGGTCGTACGTCAGTGTGCCGCTGTCGCCCTCCGGGCCCCTGTAGCGCACGGTGCGCGCGTCGAGGTCGGTCCCCTCGGACCGCGCCTCACCGAGCACGAGACGTACGTGGGGCAGCGTGCCGGGGAGCGAGACGGTGACGCGGCGTGGCTCCAGCACACCGGCGGCGACCTGCGGCAGCAGCGGCAGGTACAGGAAGTAGTCGGTCGGGTTCAGCAGAGTGATGTCGGCCTTGTGCCGGACCAGCCGTGACAGGACACGGGCCGTCCGGTACCCGGCGAAGCCGGCGCCGACGATCAGAATGCGGGGTCGACTCACGGTGCTCCTCTGACGGAATCGCTCGTCGTACGGGGCTTTCCGCGTCCCCCCGACCGACGCGCCCAAACCTGGGCACCCCCGACTTTTCGCGAGCCGGCACCAGCGGCGATCGGGGTCCGCGGTTCGGGGTCCGCGGTTCGGGGTTCGGGGTTCGGGGTTCGGGGTTCGGGGTTCGGGGTTCGGGGTTCGGGGTTCGGGGTTCGGGGTTCGGGGTTCGGGGTTCGGGGTTCGGCCGAAAGGATCTCCCGCTGCCGTCGCCCCCAACTAGGCTCGTCCTCATGGAGATTCTGGGAGCCACGCTGCGCGTCTGCGTCGACGACCTGGAGACTGCGGTCCCCTTCTACGAACGGCTCGCGGGCGGCCGGGCGCTCCGCTTCGAGCGCGGGGGCGTGTCGGTCGCCGCGATCGGCTGCTTTCTGCTGATGAGCGGGCCCGAGTCCGAACTCGACGTCCTGCGCAAGGTCGCGGCGACCATCGCCGTCAAGGACGTGGAGGAGACCGGCCGGGTCCTCACCGACCTCGGCGCCCGCGTCGTCGCGGGCCCGGTGGAGACACCCGGGGGCCGCAACCTCATCGCCGTGCATCCGGACGGGTCGGTGTACGAGTACGCGGACCGCCGGGGCTGAGACGCGGACGCGCCGGACCTGACACACGACGGACGTCGGGTGTCCCGCCGCACGGTGCGGTGGGACACCCGAGGTCGTGAGCGCGGCAGGTTCAGTGCGTGGACGCCGGCCGCATGCGGAAGTCGTAGCGCGTCGGCAGCGGCTCGTCGCTCAGCCGGGACCACAGCCGGTCGATCGTCTCCGCGCCCTCCCGCAGGTCGGCGACCTCGAAGCCCGCGTCGAAGATCGCCCGTGCGTCCTCACGGCGGCCTTCGGCGAGCAGCAGTTCGGCCTCGACGAGGCGGAACCGGCCACGGTCCCGGGTCGCCGGGCGCAGCCGTTCCCACACGGCACGCGCGTCCGCCGGGCGACGAGCCGTCAGCAGCGCCTCGATGGCCTCCCGGCCGAGCGCGGCGGTCGCCGCGGTCCACCGTTCCCCGTCGTCGCGGCGCTCCCGGCACAGGTCCTCGAAGGCTTCGGCGTAACGGTCGGCGGCGCGCTCGTGGTTGCCGGCCTCCTGGTCGGCGACGGCGAGGCAGCGGAGCAACGGCCAGAGAGACGGGGCGAGTTCGAGTGCACGCTCCCAACTCCGCACGGCCTGGGCGAAGTCACCGGCATGCCACTGGGCGACTCCGAGGTGGTACTCGGCGATCGGCGCCGCGGGTGCCGTCTCCAGCATGTCGCGCCAGTGCGAGGCCACCAGCGTCTCACCGGGCGGCCCGACCCGCCGGGGCTCCGGGAACGCGCCGGAGCGCAGCAGCTCCCGCCACGGCGCCTGATCCTCGCCCAGCGTGCTCTCGTCGAAGGGCGTACCGGGCAACTTGTGGGCGGCGCGCAGCACTTCGAGTGCTCCCCAGCCGGATCCGGCGGCGAGGATCTCGCCGGGATCCGTGTCGGCGTGCGGCAGCCAGGCGGCGTACGCGGCGTCGACGGTGTCCCGGGAGAGGACGCTGTCCAGCCTGCCCTCGACGTCCGCCCGCGCGGCCTCCCAGTCCGCCCCGAGCGCCGTCTCCGCGCTCACGGACAACGGACCGTACGCCTCCAGCCAGGAGACATCGCTCTCGGCTTCGAGCCGTACGTGTTCGAGTTGGGTGCGGGCGAGTCCGGCCTGGATCTCGCAGTACCCGCCGGTCCCCGGCTCGGTGAGCCATTCCTGCCAGCGGCGCCCGCCGGGCCCCGAGCCCCAGACGAACAGCTTGCGCCCGCGCAGGGCACCGGTGGACGTCTGGACCAGCCCCGCGCCCGCGTCGTCGACCGCGGCGATCCAGCGGCGCCGCCCGTCGGGCACCTCGTAGAAGTAGTCGGCGGGGAAGGTGCTGTTGAGCGGGTACGTACGGTCGATCCCGTCGTACGTCGGCACGGGCACCCGGCGGAGCCGGCGCTCGTAGCCGAAGTGATAGGCCTCCTCGGCCGGGGCGAGCACCCGGCGCTCCTCGGGGACCGCGATGTTGGACCACCAGTACAGCGGGGCGGGCTTCTCGTGAGGATTGCGGACGCGGACGCCGACGTACAGGAAGTCGGAGCCGTCCGGCAGCCACAGGTCGACCTGGAAGGGGAGGTCGCGCAGTCGTTCCCACTCCCACAGGCGCAGCATCTCGCCGCCGTCGGGGGCGGGAACGCGGGCGGCGTGGACGGGTGAGCACGACAGGGTGGTGTGCCCGGTGGCGCCGATGTTCCATTCGATGCCGCCGGAGAACCAGGCGCCGTTGAGGGCGAAGCAGGCCGGCTGGAGCACCGGGTTGGTGTAGAGCAGTTCCGTTTCGGTGGGCTTGTGGAAGAGCGAGACGATGCGGCCCCCGTACCCGGGCAGCACGGTGGCGCGCAGCCGGTCGTTCTCGATCACGATCGTGTCGAGTTCGCGGAGCGGCCGTTCTCGCTCATAGCCGTCCCGTATCCGCTCCGGCAGCAAGCTGCGCAGCGGCTCGTACCCGATCTGCCGGGCCATGTCGCCCGGCAGGCCGACGCGGTCGCGGTCGTCGATGGTGTGCATCTCGTCGAGGGTCCGCAGGGGCGGCAGCGGGTTGCCCGGGCCCAATTCCGCCGCCGGGAGGGTCAGTACGTCACGTCGGATCGTCGTCACGATGACCATGGAACATGCTCATCGGCCTGCTGACCAGGGTGTCCGCTCGTCAGAATCGGGTCAGGATTCCGCAAAGGCGCCGGCCGCCGGGTCCGCGAGGAGCGCTCCCGCCTCAGCGGCGCTCACCCGCACCCGTCCACGGGCGGCCGTCAGCGGGGTTCGACCATCTCCGATGTGATCGCCCACCGCTCGTGGTCCCGCCAGGCGCCGTCGATGTGGATGAAGGCCGGCGAGAAGCCTTCGAGGCGGAAGCCGCAGCTCCGGGCGAGTGCGATCGACGCCGCGTTGCCCGGCTGCACGTTGATCTCCAGCCGGTGCAGTCCCATCTCGCCGAAGGCGTACCGCACGACGAGGCCGAGTCCCTCGGCCATCAGCCCGCGCCCGGCGGCGTGCGCGAAGGCGCCGTAGCCGAGGGCTCCGCAGAGGAACCCGCCCTCGACGATGTTGTTGATGTTGATGAAACCGGCGATCCCTCCGCCGTCCCGTTCACAGACGAGGAACCCGGCCTTGGTCGGGTCCTCGATGAGCCGCCCCGCGTAGACGGCGTAGGCGTCGACGCTGCAGGGCGGGAAGAGCCACGGCTGGTGGAGGCTCTTGCTCTCCCTGGCCCGCGCGGTGAACTCCGCACCGTCCTCGAGGGTGAACTGCCGTAGGCCCACGCGGGGGCCCTCGGCGAGGCAGCCGACGATCTGAGGCATCCCGTCACCTTACGCGAGCAGGATCTTCAGCGTCTGCGTCTCGCGGCGTACGCGCCGCACACCGCGCCGATCACCGCCGTGGCGAGCAGCGCCACCCAGAGCGGCATGATCACCTCGGGGATGAGCAGCCGGATCCTGGTGCTGCGGGTGTTCTCGAAGATGAAGACCAGGGCGAGGACGGCCAGGACGAGGACGGCGACCCTGGCCGGCGTCATCGGCCCTTCGCGGGTGCCCTTGCCGCCGCTCGTACCGGCGTTCTTCGAGGTCTTCCGGCTCATGGGCTCAGCATGATCCAGAAGACGCCGGTACGCGCGGCGGGAGCATCCTCCGGGGTGACCCCGCGCCCCCGCGTCCCCGTGACCCCGTCGCCCCGGTGACCGTCGTGACCGGGGCCGCGACGAACCGTGGCCGAGGCGGGCGCGTGCCCGACATGACGGCGAGCGAGGCACGACCGTGAGCGAGGCACGACCGTGGACGGCTCACGGCCGCGAAGGGGCGCGAAGGATCGCGAAGGGGGCGCGACCCTCAATGGGAGGCGCCCGTTCCGTCAGAGCAGCGCCGGCTCGTCCAGTGTCAGTGTGCCCGCGTCCGCGTCGAGTTCGGCGCGGACGCCGAACGGCATCGTCAGAGCCCCCTCGGCGTGCCCGAACCCGAAGTTCTCGACGACCGGAACGCCGAGCCTGCCGAGCCGGTCGGCGAACACCGCGCGCAGTCCGTCGTACGGTCCGCAGTCCACCCATGAGCCGAGCGCGATCCCGGTCACCCCGTCGAGCCAGCCGGTGCGCAGCAGTTGGGTCAGGATCCGGTCCAGCCGGTAGGCCTCCTCGCCGATGTCCTCGATCAGGAGCAGCCCGCCCCGGGCAAAGGCGCGGGCGTGCGGTGTGCCGACTTCAGCGGCCAGCAGACTCGCGCAGCCGCCGAGGGTGACACCGCGGGCCTTCCCTGGCACGAGCGGGACGGCTTCGCCGGAGGCGATGGTCCGTACCGACTCGGGTTCGAAGAGGGTCGCCCGCAGATGCTCCTGCGTGCGGGCGCTCTTCAGGAAGTCGACGGATGCGACCATCGGCCCGTGCAGGGTGGCGAGCCCCACCCGCACGGCGAACGCCTCGTGCAGTGCGGTGATGTCGCTGAAGCCGAGGAGGATCTTGGGGCCCGCGGCCCGGAGGGCGTCCCAGTCGAGCAGGTCGGTCATGCGCTGCGCGCCGTAACCGCCTCGGGCGCACAGCACCGCGGCCACGTCCGGGTCGCACCAGGCCGCCTGGAAATCGGCGGCCCGGTCCGCGTCCGTCCCCGCCAGGTAGCCGAACTCGGCGTGCCGGTCCAGGACATGAGGGGCCACCACCGGGTCGAGGTCCCAGCCGCGGAGGATGTCGAGGCCGGCCTCCAGTCGCTCCTCGGGGACGGGTCCGCTGGGCGCGACGACCGCGACCCTGGCCCCGGCGGCGAGCCGTGAGGGGCGGGTCAGGGCGGTGATCGGTGCGGTCGTTCGGGTCACTCGTGCTGCTCCAGTTCCTGATGGTTCGTCCGGCCGCGGTCGTGTCGCGCCGGGTCTCTCGAAGGACTCCGCCCGGTCCGCTCCCCGGCGGGCGGCGGCCTCACTTGGACAGCTCCAGCGTGGGGATGCCGGGCGGGTCCAGTGCGAGGACCTGGGCGTACAGGGAGAGTTCGGACTCCAGGGCGCACACCATCGTCTCGGCGCGCCGGAAGCCGTGCCCCTCCCCCTCGAAGGCGATGTAGGCGTGCGGGACACGGCGGCCCCGCTCCTCGATACGGGCCAGGAAACGTTCGCACTGCACGGGCGGGCAGACGGCGTCGTCAAGTCCTTGGAGCAGCAGGAAGGGCGCGGTGATCCGGTCGGCGTGCGTGGACGGCGACCGCTCCGCGTACCGGCCCGGTACCTCGGCGATCGGACCGACCAGCGATTCCAGGTACTGCGACTCGAAGTCGTGGGTCTCGCCCGAGGCCCATTCGGTGAGATCGATGACGGGATAGAGGATCGTGCCGCAGGCGTAGACGTCGGTGGTGGCCAGTGAGGCGGCGGCGGTCCAGCCGCCCGCGCTGCCGCCGCGGATCGCGAGCCGCCGCCGGTCGGCTGTGCCCTCTTCGGCGAGTGCGAGCGCGACCGCCGCGCAGTCCTCGACGTCGACGATTCCCCACTGTTCGCGCAGCAGGTTGCGGTACTCCCGTCCGTAGCCGGTCGATCCGCCGTAATTGACCTCGGCCACGCCGATTCCGCGTGAGGTGAAGTAGGCGATCTCCAGGTCGAGAACGAGCGGCGACCGGCTGGTGGGCCCGCCGTGGACCCATACGACGTACGGCGGGAGTTCGTCGCCGAGGCCTACGTGGCCGGGGTGGTGCGGCGGGTAGATGTGCGCGTGCACCTCGCGTCCGGCGGGGCCGGTGAAGGTGCGGATCCGGGGTTCCGGGTAGTACGCGGGGTCGACCGGGTCGTCGTGCGCGGCGCCGATCACCCGGGCCCGCCCGGTACTGGCGTCCAGTTCGACGACCTCGTGTGCGCTGCGGGGACTGGCTCCGACGCCCACGACCCTGCTGCCGTACGCGGCGAGCGTCGACGCGAACTCGGTCCAGGGGCCGGCCGTGTCGACGAGCTCGCCGGTCTCGACGTCCAGAATCCCGAGCGCGGTGGCACCCCGGCCGTGGACGACGGCGACCAGGCCGGTGTCCAGAGGCGCGAACCAGCGCTGTCCGACCCTCCAGAGGGGACCGCCGAACTCCTCCTCGCGCGGGCAGACCGCGATCGCCTCGCCGTCCGCGCCGAGACGGTGGAGGTTCCACCAGCCGCTGCGGTCGCTGACGTAGAGCAGCGTGCCGTCGGCCGCCCAGTCGGCCTGCGCGACGGACTCCTCCGGGCCCCCCGCGACGGGGCGCGGGGTGGACAGTGTGCCGTCCTCGGTGACGTCCGCGAGGATCACCTCGGTGCCGTCCCACGGCATCCGGGGGTGGTCCCAGGCGATCCAGGCCACCTGCCGGCCGTCGGGCGAGAGACGGGGCCCGGTGACGAACCGGTGCCGTCCGTCGGACAGCTCCCGCACGGCGTCCCGGTCGTACGCCGCCGATCCGTCCAGCGGCACCGCGACGACGGCCCGGCGCAGGTCGGTGGGTCCGTCCCCGGTGAACTCCTCCATGACACACCACACTTCGGCGCGCTCCACCCGTAGCTGCGGGTCCACCCAGCGCAGTCCGCCTCCCACCGGTGAGAGGGGGGTCAACGGGAGCGGTTCCCCGCCGGGTTCGCAGCGGTAGAGGCGCTGGTCGGCGAAGTTGACGAAGACGACCAGCGGGCCCTCGGGGCGCATGGCCCCCGCCCAGGGGTTGCCGCCGTACTCCATGACGCGACTGCGCACGTTCCAGGGGGCCGGGAGCACCGGCTCCTCGGTGCCGTCCGCCCTCCGCCGGACCAGGGTGCGCCGCCCGTCCTCGGCCGGCCGGGGCTCGGTCCACCATGCCTCGTCGCCGACGAAGCCGACGAACTCGGGATGCCCGTCGTGCGCGGCGGCGAGCGTCGCGTCGATCGGCGAGGGCCATGAACCGTATGGCGTGGTCTGCATCTCGTCCCCCTAGGCCGTACGCAGAAAGCGGTCGAGAACGCGGACGCCGAAGTGGAGCGCCCCGACCGGGACGCGCTCGTCGACTCCGTGGAACAGTGCCTGGTAGTCGAAGCCCTCCGGGAGCTTCAGCGGCGCGAAGCCGTAGCCGGTGATGCCGAGGCGGGAGAACTGCTTGGCGTCCGTGCCGCCCGACATGCAGTACGGCACGACATGGCCCTCCGGTGCGAACTCCTCGACGGCCGCTCGCATCCTCGCGTACGTCGGCGTGTCCAGCGGCGCCTGGAGGGCCACCTCGTGGTGATGGAACTCCCACTCCACGTCGGGCCCGGTGAGCCGGTCCAGTGTCGAACGGAACTCGTCCTCGCCGCCGGGCAGATATCTGCCGTCCACGTACGCGACGGCCTCCCCCGGAATCACGTTGATCTTGTAACCGGCGCTCAGCACGGTCGGGTTGGCGCTGTTGCGGACGGTCGGCTCGACGAGCGCGGCGGCCGGGCCGAGCTTGCGCAGCAGGGCGTCCACGTCGTCCAGGCCCCCGTCCACGCCGTACAGGGCGGCGAGTTCGGTCAGGGCGGCCCGCACGGTCGGGGTGATGCGCAGCGGCCACTCGTGGGCGCCGATACGGGTGATCGCGCCGGCGAGGCGGGTCACCGCGTTGCTCCGGTTCACCTTGGAGCCGTGGCCCGCCCGTCCCCGCGCGGTGAGCTTGAGCCAGCCGGTGCCGCGCTCGCCCGCGGCGATCGGATACAACTGCCGGCCACTGCCGTCGTGGAAGGTGAACGCCCCCGACTCGCTGATGCCCTCGGTGCAGCCCTCGAAGAGTCCGGGGTGCTCGTCGGCGAGGAAGCCCGAGCCGTCCTCGGCGCTCGCCTCCTCGTCGGCGGTGAAGGCGATGACCACGTCGCGCCGGGGCCGTACGCCCTCGCGCGCCCAGGACCGGACGACGGCGAGGATCATCGCGTCCATGTTCTTCATGTCGACCGCGCCGCGTCCCCAGACGACGCCGTCGCGGATCTCTCCGGAGAACGGGTCGACGCTCCACTCCTCGGCCTGGGCGGGCACCACGTCCAGATGACCGTGGACGAGCAGTGCGGCGGCGGACGGGTCGGTGCCCTCCAGCCGGGCGACGACGTTCGTCCGGCCCTTCGTGCGCTCCAGAAGGGTGGGTTCGAGGCCCGCTTCGGCCAGTCGCGCGGCGGCGTACTCGGCGGCCGGGCGCTCCTGGCAGTCTCCGCCGCCCCGGTTGGTCGTGTCGATCCTGATGAGGTCGGAGGTGAACCGGACGACCTCTTCGAGTGCCAGTGCGTCAGCCATACTGCTCCTCCACCGCGGCCGAGACGATCGTGGTGACCGCCTTGAAGGTCCGAATCCCCTCGTACATCGTGCCGCTGGTGTACGCGATCTTGCGCTCGCCGACACGGCCGACTCCCGGCACCACGGTGGCGGCCATCGCCAGGTGCTCGGCGTCGAACTCCAGGGCGATGGTGAACGGGCCGCCGACGACCGGATCGTGCCGCACCGCCAGCGCCGCCGCCTCCTTGGCCGCGGCCCGGATGTCCGCGGCGGTCCTGGCCGGTGTGCGGCACACGGCCGCGTACCGCGAGACATGGTCCTTCACCGCGACCTTCAGCGCCTCCGGCGCGTACCCCAGGGCGTCCTCGCACGCCACGTCGTCGCCGGTCACCAGCACCACCGGCACGCCGTACTCCGCGACGACATGGGCGTTGAGCAGCCCTTCGCTGGCCCTTGTGTCGTTGACCCACACGCCCGTGATGGAGTTCGCCAGATAGGTGTGCGCGAGGACGCCCTCCATGCCCGCACCCGCGTGGTAGCCGACGAACGCGACGCCGTCCACGTCGTCGTGCTGCACACCCTCGACCATGGACAGCGACTTGTGCCGCCCGGTGAGCATCTCCGCTCTCTCGTCGAGCCTCTCCAGCAGCAGGTTCCGCATGGTCCAATGAGCTTCGTTGATCAGCACCTCGTCGGCGCCGCCGTCGAAGAAGCCGAGCACCGCCGCGTTCACGTCCGAGGTGAACAGCGCGCGGCACCGCTCCCACTGGGGAGTCCCCGGCAGCACGTCGGCCGGCCAGGTCACACCCGTGGCGCCTTCCATGTCGGCGCTGATGAGGATCTTCATGCCCGAAACCGTACGCGCTTCGGCCTGGGCCCGGCAGAGCCTGTGGACAACTCTCACCGGTCCAGACCACTGATGTCACCCGGAGCGTCCGGCCACCAGCCACCGCGAAGGGAGTTCTATGGGGGTGCCGTCGGACGTGTGCTCGGTCGTGACGAGCGGAAGCTCACCGCTCGCGAGGACCATGAGGCCCGCCCGGCGCAGGTACTCGGGGACAGCCGCGTCCGCGACCTCGCCCGGGGCGATGCCGTGCCGGAAGACCGGGGCCAGCTTGGCCGGAGGGCCGTCCGGGCTCTGGGCCAGCCCCCGCAGGAGCGGCCCCGCGGCCTCCGCGAGCTCGACCAGGAAGACCATGCCCCGCTCCCCCAGCAGCGTGGCCAGCCCGTCCGCCAGCGGCTGCCTGTCGTCCGGCTCGGCCTGGTGGAACACGCCCCGCATATAGACGTTGGCGTCGCCGAGCTCCGTGTGCAGCGCCTCGGCCTCGGTCCTGTCGGCCGCGTCGAGCAGCCGGTACCGGGCCCGGCCCGCCGGGTCGGCGGTGCGGGCGTGGTCGAGCGCCGCCGGCGCGAGATCGGTACCGACGACCTGCGGGAAACGGTCGGCCAGGAAGCGGGTCTGGGTGCCGTTGCCGCAGCCGACGTCCACGAGGGGCAGGTCGGGTGCCGTCAAGCGCGGCTCGAAGAGGGCGAGGTGGACCGCGGCCGTGAGCGCCGGCGCGGCGTCCCAGAAGACCCCGCCCTGTTCGCCGGGGGCCTCGCGCCAGAAGCCCTCCCAGGCCCCTCTGTACCGACTGCTCACGCTCATACCCGCTCCCGGGGTCGCGACCGCGCCCGCCGGGACCCGACGGGCCCGATCGGTCTATCGCGCCCGGCGTGCGGCGACAAGCGGACGGCGCGTTCCTTCACCGCTCATTCGAACCCCGTACGCCTTCACACGCCGAGTCCGCCGCCCGCCGATCGGCCGCCACGGACGCGGGTCCGCACCACCGACGCGGGTCCGCACCACGGGAACGTGTGCGCACCACGGGAGCGGGTTGCGCGGCACGGGAGCGGGTCCGCACCACGGGAACGTGTGCGCGGCACCGAAACGAACCGTCCGCCGGGCGAGCGTGACGGTTTCTCCGGACGAAGTCGGCTTCGGGGGATCGACTCAGCTTCGCGGAAGCGTCAGTTCGAACCACACGGTCTTGCCCGCGCCCGTGCGGCTGGCCCCCCACTCGCGGGACAACGCGCTGACCAGCCGCAGACCTCGCCCGAACTCGTCGCCGGGACCCGCGCTGACCAGTATCGGAAGCGTGTGGTCGTCGTCCTCCACCTCGCACAGCAGGACGTCACCGCGAACGAGCCGCAGCTCGATCCGGCGGCTTTGCGCATGCCGAATGACGTTGGTGACGAGCTCGCCGACCATCAGTTCGGTGATGTCTGCGAGGCCGGACAGACCCCACACGTGCAGTTGTTCGCGGATCACGGCGCGCGCCCTGCCGACCTCGACCGGATCGGGCGCGAGGCGCCATACGGCGACGTCCTCCGACTCGATTCCGTTGAGCCGGGCCATCAGCAGGGCGACATCGTCCTTGCGCCCGCCGCGGGTGTTGAGCGCGCGGATGATGGTGTCGCAGGCGTGGTCCATGGAGGCGGCCGGGTGGGCGGCGGATTCGCAGAGGGTGGCGAGACCTACACCGATGTCCTCGCCGCGCACCTCGACCAGCCCGTCGGTGCACATCACGAGCCGGTCGCCGGGGTCCACCCGCACGCGGACCGCCTCGAACGGCACTCCGCCGACCCCGATGGGCGCTCCGGTCGGCAGATCGAGCAGCTCACTGCGGCCGTCCCCGGCGCGGACCAGCACCGGCGGGATGTGGCCCGCGTTGGCGATGTGCAGCTCTCCGGCGATCGGGTCGTAGACGGCGTACAGGCAGGTCGCGAGGTAGTTGTCGCCGAGGCGCTGGGCGAGGTCGTCGAGGTTGCGCAGAAGCTGCGCGGGCGGCAGGTCGAGCGCGGCCATGGTCTGGACGGCTGTGCGCAACTGGCCCATCATCGCCGCGGAGTTGAGGCCGTGGCCCATGACGTCTCCGACGACCAGGGCGGTGCGCGAGCCGGGCAGTTTCACCGAGTCGAACCAGTCGCCGCCGACGCGTCCGAGGAGCGTTCCCGGCAGGTAGCGGGTGGCGATGTCACAGCCGGCCATCCGGGGCGCGATGGTCGGCAGCATGCTGTCCTGGAGGGTCTCGGCGACGCTCTCCTGGTACGTGTACATGCGCGCGTTGTCCAGCACCAGGCCCGCTCGGGCGGCCAGTTCGGCGCCGGTGACCCGGTCCATGTCGTTGAACTCGACGCGCTCCGGGTGACGCAGCAGGATCATGAACCCGAGCACCACATTGCGGGCCTTGAGCGGTACGACCAGCATGGAGCGGTGGGTGATGAGCGGCCTGATGTCGCGCTTCTCGAACTGCGCGGCGATCATGTGCCCCATCTGCTCGCTGATGCGCGGCACGAGGACGGGCTCACCGGTGGTCATGCACTGGAAGAACGGCGTGTGCGCCGGGAAGGGCATGGCCTCGCCGACCGGTACGACGTCGTCCCAGCGGCCGGGTTCGTCCGTGTGCTCCAGGGCTACCCGGTGCCACATGGTCGTGGTGTCGGGCACGCCTTCGGGAAAGCCCTCACCGGCGACGACCTGCTCGCGCAGATAGGTGCCCGCCACGTCCGTGAAGCGTGGCACGACGGCCCGGCTGACCTCCAGGATGGTCCGCGACAGGTCGAGGGAGGTTCCGATGCGCCCACTGACCTCGTTCAGGAACTCAAGGCGCTCACGCACGGCGACGTACTCGAGGTCCTCGCCCTCGTCGTCCGGGAGGCACTGTGTCACGGGCACGCCGGAGGCCGCCGCTCGTGCCGCCCGCTCGCGGCGCGCCTTGCGTTCCTCACGCCTGGGCACTCCCCAGTCGGGGGTGACGGGCACGCGGTCGTTCTGGCTGAACTCCAGTACGGGATAACCCAGTTCAAGGACCTGCGAAACGATGCGGGCGCTCTCGCCGACGCTCATGCTGGGCAGGATCTCGGGCAGTCGGCGGGCGAGCTCCTCGGCGCCCGGGAAGTCGGTGTGCAGCGCGAAGCCGGGCGCGATGCGCTCGAAGGAGACGTCGTCGTCCTCGTGGCGCATCGCGTCCGCGTCGGCGGCGAGCACGAGCAGCCGCTCCTTGCCGGGGCCGACCAGGGGGTAGGCCCACCACAGGACGTCGATCCGGTCGGGACCCGCGGCGGTGAGCCTGGCGCGTCCGGCGGCCGGGTAGGAGAGCCGCCCGTCCAGGGAGGACTCCAGACCGGGACCGAGCCCGTCGTACGTCGCGTAACTCCCGAAGGGGGCCCCGTCCGTGTCCTCGGGCAGCGCGCCGGAGACGGGGAGCAGGTCCAGGACGTGGCGGCCCAGGGCTTCCTCTCTGGGGGCGCCGAACATACGACGCGCGCCGCTGCTCCAGTGGGAGACGAGCCCGTCACGATCCACGACGACGACGGCCAGCGGAACGCGGCCGGTGGCGGCGTGCTCCACCGCGCCGTTCCCAGCTCCGCGGCTGGGAGCTGCGCCCACTTCGCTGCCACGGTCCATGGCCCAGGCCCTCTCTCCCCACGGCTCCGCAAGATCTGTGCCGCCTCCACTACCGTACGGCGGCGGCCCGTCGCGATGTGTGGCAATAGGGGAATTGACCTCCGCGGGGGCGGCTCCGGCGCGCGGCACGCCCCCTCGGGACGCCTGTTGTTCCGGTCCGCCCGGCCCGTGGGCCCGGCCCGGGTACCCGCATCGCGCACCCAGCCCGCCGACCCGGACCGCATACCCGTGATCGCGCGTGACCTTGGGTCAGTCCTCGTGCCCGAGTTGCAGGTCCCGTTCCGTCCGGCCGCCACCGGCGGCCTGGAGCACGGTGGCCACCGGCGGATAGCCCGCCGCGATGACGGTGTACTCGCCGGACGACAGATCGATGAACCGGAACGTTCCGTCAGGGCCGGTGGTGAGGGTTGGCAACTGCTGCCCTTTGACTGCGCGTGAGGGTGTTCGGGCGTGCATGGGTGAGTGTCGGTGACGTTTGTCCGCATGAGGGTCCCGGGCCGCCTGGACGCTCACCGGTAGCGCGGCCGGACGGAAGGCTGACGCCCCGTCCGATCTGCTGTCCCCCGATGTCGATGAGGGTGAGCGCGGCGCGCGCCACGGCGGTGCCGTCGGGGTGCTGCACCGTGCCACAGATCGGGATCCCGGCGGCGTACCCCGAACGGGCCTAGCGTGACGAGTTACGGCGTACCGTCGCGCGAGAGGGAGATCCACCCGAACCGGTGAGGGCACAACACGCCCTCGGACACGGCCTTTTGGCGGGCGCGCCCGCCAAGTCGCCGCCCGGGGGCCGCACCTCGGCCCCCGGTAGTCACCTGTCCGAGGTTCCGGGCCTCCGAGGTTCCGGGCCTCCGGGTCTACTTCTCGGTCTGCGTCGCGAGGTTGGCGAGCAGGGCGTCGTAGATGCGGCCGAGTCCCTTGGGCGCGAAGGTCCTCTCGAAGAAGCCGCCGATGCCGCCCGCGCCGTTCCACACGCTGGTGACCACGACGCGCGACCTGCCCTCGCCGGCCGGGGTGACCCGCCAGGTGGTGACCATGGAGGAGTTGCGGTCCTTCTCGACGAGCTCGCCGTCGGTGGGCTCGCTCACCTCCAGCAGGCAGTCACGGACGCGCTTGCTGGTGGCCTGGAGCTTCCAGTGGACGAGGGTGCCCTCGCCGTCGCCGCCCTCGCGCACCTCGTACTCGCTGAAGTGCTCGGGCAGCAGCTTCGGGCGCGTGCCGCTGTAGTCGGCCAGGGCGTCGAACACCGCCTCCGCGTCCGCCGCGATGACCCGCTCCGTCGTCGCTTCGACCTGCGCCATGGCACTTCCTCCAGCAATTGGTTCCTCGGGGGTGTGCGGTCAGCCAACCACCCGGCGCCCCGGCCGCCCAAATCGGGGTGCCCGCGGCGTGTGGGCGGCACCGACGGGAGGCCGCGGGAAACGGGGTCGCACGATCAAGGGAACATGTGTTCTATTCTCTGTCCAGTGCTATCGAGGAGGCACCATGCGCTGGGAGAACCTGACCGCGGAACCCGCCGGGGGCCCCGCCCGGGACGCCGCCCTGTTCGGTGCGGACGCGGTGACGACACGGACGTTCGACAGTCCCGAGTTCAGAGGAATCACGTTCCACGAGGTCCGGGCCCGGTCGATCGTGAACCGGGTGCCGGGGGCGTCCCGCATGCCCTTCGAGTGGACGGTGAATCCCTATCGGGGCTGCACGCACGCGTGTGTCTACTGTTTCGCCCGCAAGACGCACAGCTATCTGGACCTCGACACCGGACTCGACTTCGACTCGCAGATCGTCGTGAAGGTCAACGCCCCGGAGCTGCTGCGCCGCCAGCTCGGCTCGCGCCGCTGGCACGGCGAGCACATCGCGATGGGCACCAACGTCGACTGCTACCAGCGCGCGGAGGGCCGGTACGCGCTCATGCCGGGCATCATCGCGGCGCTGCGTGACCACGCGAACCCCTTCTCGATCCTGACGAAGGGCACGCTCGTCCTGCGCGACCTCGATCTCCTGAGGCAGGCGTCCGAGGTCACCGACGTCGGGATCTCGGTCTCCGTGGGCTTCACCGACAACGAGCTGTGGCGCACCGTCGAGCCGGGTACGCCGGCCCCGGAGCGCCGCCTGGACGTCGTCCGCGTCCTGACGGACCACGGCATCGGCTGCGGGGTCCTGATGGCCCCCGTGATCCCCTTCCTGGGCGACCACCCCTCCCAGCTGCGCGCCACCGTACGCGCCGTCGCGGCCTCGGGGGCGACCTCGGTGACCCCGCTGGTGCTGCACCTGCGGCCCGGCGCCCGCGAGTGGTTCATGGCCTGGCTGGAGCGCCACCACCCCCACCTCGTACCGCGCTACGAGCGGCTGTACGCGGAGGGCGCCTACGCCCCGAAGTGGTACCAGCGCCGGATCACCCGTCAGGTCCATGAGCTGGCACAGGAGTACGGCATCGGTCCCGCGCGCGCGGGTACGCCGCGCCGGATCGCCGCCCCCGAGCCCGCGGTCCCCCCGGCGCACACGGCATCGCCGGCGTCCACCACCCCCGGACCGACTCAGCTGACGCTGCTCTGACAAGCCGTCACGACGATCCGTCGCAGCGGGCCGTCACGACGATCCGTCGCAGCGGGCCGTCGCACGCGTTTACGAAGGCGTCGCATGCGTGACGGCCGCCGGGAGTGGCTCTGACGGCATCCGAGCGCATCACGCGATCCAATCGGGTCGAGTCTTGCCGTAACGCGTTCTTCCGGGACCCCCGTCCGGGACGATACGGCGAAGGCCGTGGCGTGCACGGCTCGAAATCCTCCGTCCTGGGAGGCCTTGTGAAGAAACGCGCAGCTGCTCTGTGCGGGGCGGCCGCCGTGCTGGCCGGGATGATCACCTCGATCCCCGCCGACGCGAGCGCCGGCTCCGCTGCCGCACCGCGCACCACCTCCACCTCCACCTCCACCCCGACCGCGAGGCCCAGCTGGAAAAAGTGCGGTACCAGTGACTATCCGACGCTCCAATGCGCGTCTCTCAAGGTGCCGCTGGACCACACGAACCCCTACAGCGAGCGGATCACCCTCGCCCTGTCGCGCGTCCCGCACACCGCGAAGACGTACCAGGGGCCGCTGCTGGTCAACCCTGGCGGTCCCGGCGGCAGCGGGTTGACGCTGGCCGGATTCGTCGCCTCCACGCTGCCCAAGGCCGTGGCGGCGCAGTACGACGTCATCGGTTTCGACCCACGCGGCGTCGGCGCGAGCAAGCCCGCGCTGGACTGCAAGCCGGGGCACTTCAAGCCCGTCCGTCCCGACACCGTCCCGAGCACCCGGGCGATCGAGAAGGCCAACCTCAGCCGCGCCAAGGCCTTCGCCCAGGCGTGCGGCAAGAAGTACGCGAACCTGCTGCCGTACATGGACACGGTGAGCGCGGTCCGCGACATGGACGCGATCCGCGGCGCGCTCGGCGCCAGGAAGATCAACTACTTCGGCTACTCGTACGGCACCTACCTGGGCGCCGTGTACGCCAAGCTCTACCCGCAGCGGGTCCGCCGACTGGTCCTGGACTCCATCGTCGACCCCACCGGTGTGTGGTACGACGACAACCTGAGTCAGGACTACGCCTTCAACGACCGCCATCTGGCGTTCCTGGCGTGGGTCGCCAAGAACAACGCGGCCTACAAACTCGGCACCGACCCGGCCAAGGTCGAGGCCAAGTGGTACGCGATGCGCGCGGCACTCGCCAAGAACCCCGCGCAGGAGAAGGTGGGCGCCTCCGAACTGGAGGACACCTTCATCCCGGGCGGCTACTACAACGGCTACTGGCCCTACCTCGCCGAGGCGTTCGCGTCGTATGTGAACGGCAAGGACTCGGACGCGCTCGTCGAGGCCTACGACAACTTCGGCGCCGTCGACGCCTCGGGCGACAACGGCTACAGCGTCTATACGTCGGTGCAGTGCCGTGACGCTTCCTGGCCACGCGACTGGCGCCAGTGGCGCGAGGACAACTGGGCGGTGTACGACAAGGCGCCGTTCATGGCCTGGAACAACGCCTGGTACAACGCGCCGTGCGCGTTCTGGCCCACGGACTCGCTCCGGCCTGTGGACATCTCCAACCGCCGCCTGCCGCCGACCCTGCTGTTCCAGGCGACGAACGACGCGGCCACTCCCTACGAGGGGGGCGTCACCGTCCATCACCAGCTGCGCGGCTCCAGCCTGGTCGTCGAGCAGGGCGGCGGGAACCACGGCATCACGCTGAGCGGCAACGCCTGCCTGGACAAGTACCTGGCGGCCTACCTGACCGACGGCAAGGTGCCGCACGGCAGCGGCGAGGCCGACGCGGTGTGCAGGACACTGCCCGACCCGAAGCCACTGACCATGAAGGCGGCGTCCACCTCGTCGCGGGGTTCGACGCTGCACGGACTGCTCGGCTACCGGGGCTGAACCTCCCCCGGAGCGAGCCCGTCGGGGGCGTTGTCGGACCCGTGGTCCACCATGGACCCATGAGCAGGCCGACACGCATCCCCGCCCCCGACGGGCTCGCCCCCGCCGCCGCGTACTCCCACGTCGTGACGGGCACGGGCCGCTTCGTCGCGGTGTCGGGCCAGCTCCCCCTGGACGAGGACGGCAATCTCGTCGGCGAGGGTGACGCCGAGGCGCAGGCCCGCCAGGTGTTCGAGAACCTGCGCCGGTGCCTGGCGGCGGCGGACGCCACCTTCGACGACGTCGTCAAACTCACCTTCTTCGTCACCGACATGGCACACATGCCCGCGATCCGGGCCGCCCGCGCCGCCCACATACCCGCGGACCGTCTTCCCGCCGCCTCGGCGGTCCAGGTCGCCGCGCTGATCCGTCCCGAGTTCCTGATGGAGGTCGAGGCGTACGCCGTGGTCGGCGCGTGAGCGGGCTGTGGGTTCGCGGGATGACCCTCGACGACTGTCCGCGCGTGGCCGAGATCCGGGTGCGCGGCTGGCAGAGCGCGTACAAGGGCCTGATTCCGCAGTCGTACCTGGACGGGCTCAGCGCCGCCGAGGACGCGGCGCGCCGCCGCAGCAACCTCGAACAGGGCGACGGCGGCATCGTGCACCTGGTCGCGGAGCGCGATGGTGTCGTGGCCGGCTGGGCCTGCCACGGACCGCACCGGGACGGCGAAGTCCGCTCCGGGGAGGTCGAGTTGTACGCCATCTACGTGCATCCCGACCTGTTGGGCCGGGGTGTCGGGCGCGCCCTGCTGCGGGAGTCCGCGGACCGCTGTGCCGCGGCCGGGCACGAGCGCATGCTGCTGTGGGTCCTCAAGGACAACGTCCGGGCCCGCCGCTTCTACGAACGGGCCGGTTTCCGCCCCGACGGCGCCGAGGAGCCCTTCGAGGCGGCCGGAGTGGAGATACCCGAGGTCCGGTACGCCCGCGTACTGACCGGCACCGGGCTCGACTGAGCGGACGTACGGGCGGCCGCGCCTAGACCTCTTCCCCGGGCAGCCGGGTCAGGGCGCGCACGGCCGTCTCCGCGAGCGCCGGATGGGCCAGCGCTTCGTTCAGGACCGCTCGCGCGCGGGGGTCGCCCAGGACGCCCAGGCCTTCCGCGCAGGCGACGGCGACCCTGCGGTACGGGTCGTGCGGGCGCAACCGGCGTTCCAGCGTGGTGATCAGCGCGGGCACGGCTTCGGGTGCGCGCAGTTCGACCAGCAGCCGTACGGGCTGGAGCGCGTACGCGATCCGCAGCTCGTTCGTGGCGAGCGCCGCGGCGGCGCGGGCCGTGCGCGGGTCGCCGAGCCGGGCAAGTGCGTGCGCGGCGGACGCGCAGCGCTGCGGATCGCGGTGGTTGAGGAGCAGGACGAGCGCCTCGAAGGCCCGCCGGTCCCCGGCCGTGCCGAGCCGGAAGGCGACCAACTCCCGGGCCCAGAGCGGCTGTCCGGGCTCGGTCAGCGCCGCGGCCAGCACTTCGGGGTCCTCGGTCACCGCAAGACGTTCGAACGCCGCCACGGCCCCGGACCCGGCCTCGGTCCGCAAACGCTCCGTGAGTGATCGCAACTCTTCGTCCATGGATCGAGCTTAGGCAAGCCCATGAGGTGCGGGGACGTACATCACAAAGTCGGGGACTGGCGCGCTCGTTACCGGCGAGTTAAGCTCAGAAGAGCGAGTTACCCACTCGCGTCTAACCTCACGGTGGCCTGGTGACGCAGCCGCCGCGAGAGCAGTCGGTTCGGTACTTCAGGTACCTCAGTGCGACATGGCTCCGGGACAGGGCCGGTCGGCTTTCACCGCCCGTGGGCGCCCGTTCGTCGGCGCTTCGGGACGGCACCGGGCGTGTGCGCTCGTCAGCCCGGAAACACCCGCAACCTCCGCACGGTGTGCGCCTGTCGGCGTACCCGCGTGCGCTCCTCAGTCGTCACCTCTTCCAGGAGTCCCGCGATGGCCGCTCCCCTGTCCGACACCCCTCTGTCCCCGCTGAAGACCGTCGCCGTCATCGGCCTCGGCACCATGGGCACCGGCATCGCCGAAGTCCTGGCCCGCGCCGGCCGTGACGTCATCGGCATCGACATCAGCGAAGCCGCGGCCTCCCAGGCCGTGGCCACCCTCGAAACCTCCACCGCCCGCGCCGTTCGCCGCGAGCACATGAGCGACGCGGAGCGCACGGACGCCCTCGCCCGCTTCCGCACCTTCACCGACCTCGCCGCCGCCGCCGACGCCGACCTCGTCATCGAGGTGACCCCGGAGTCGTACGACATCAAGCAGCAGGTCTTCCGCGCCCTCGACGCCATCGTGCGGCCCGAGACGATCCTCGCGACGGGCACCAACGCGCTGTCCGTGACGCGGCTCGCCGCCGACTCGGCCCGCCCCGAGCGTGTGCTCGGTCTGCACTTCTTCAACCCGGCGCCGGCGATGAAGCTCGTCGAGGTCGTCTCCTCGGTGCTGACCGCGCCGACGGCCGTCGCCGCCGTCACCGACCTGGCGCTCGAACTCGGCAAGGAGCCGGTCGCGGTCGGCGACCGCCCCGGTTTCGTCGCCGACGGGCTGCTGTTCGGCTACCTCAACCAGGCGGCCGCGATGTACGAGGCGAAGTACGCCTCCCGCGAGGACATCGACGCGGCGATGAAGCTCGGCTGCGGGCTGCCCATGGGCCCGCTCGCGCTGCTCGACCTGATCGGCGTGGACACCGCGCGGACCGTCCTGGAAGCGATGTACTCCGAGTCGCACGACCGGCTGCACGCCCCCGCTCCCATCCTCAAGCAGCTCAGCGAGGCGGGCCTGACCGGGCGCAAGTCCGGCCGCGGCTTCTACTCGTACGACGCCCCGGGCAGCGACGCCGTCGTGCGGGACGCGCTGACGCCGCTGGACGGCGCCGTCCTGGCACCGGGCCGTACGATCCGCTCGGTCGGGGTCGCCGGCTCCGGCACGATGGCCTCCGGTATCGCGGAGGTCTTCGCGAAGGCCGGGTACGAGGTCGTCCTCGCGGCCCGTACCGAGGAGAAGGCGCAGACCGCGAAGGCCCGCATCGGCAAGTCGCTGGCCCGTTCCGTCGACAAGGGCCGGATGACGGCCGAGGCGGCGGCGCGGACCCTGGAGCTGATCACGCCGACCGGCAGTTACGACGACTTCGCCGAGGTCGATCTGGCCCTGGAGGCGGTCGCCGAGGACCTGGAGATCAAGCAGCAGCTGTTCGGCACGTTCGACAAGGTCTGCAAGCCCGGCGCGATCCTCGCCACCACCACCTCCTCGCTGCCCGTCGTCGCCTGCGCCCGCGCCACCTCGCGCCCGCAGGACGTGATCGGCATGCACTTCTTCAACCCGGCCCCGGCGATGAAGCTCGTCGAGGTCGTGCGGACCGTGCTGACCGCGGACGACGTGCACGCCACCGTGCGCGAGGTCTGCGCGAAGATCCGCAAGCACCCGGTGGACTGCGGTGACCGGGCCGGCTTCATCGTGAACGCGCTGCTCTTCCCGTACCTGAACAACGCGATCAAGATGGTGCAGGAGCACTACGCCTCGCTCGACGACATCGACGCGGCGATGAAGCTGGGCGGCGGCTACCCGATGGGGCCCTTCGAACTGCTCGACGTGGTCGGGCTCGATGTCTCGCTGGCCATCGAGAAGGTCCTGCACCGCGAGTTCCGCGACCCGGGACTCGCCCCCGCGCCGCTCCTGGAGCACCTGGTGGCCGCGGGCTGCCTCGGCCGCAAGACGGGCCGCGGCTTCCGCGAATATGCCCGCCGCTGAGCGTCCGGGCGACCGGCTCACCGACGACGCCGACTGGGGCGGCCTGCTGGGCCCCGCCGGACACCCCCCGCCCCTCCTGGGCGGGGGGATCCCCGGACATGCGCGCTCTCCCGCGCACATGCAGTACGTTCGGGGCATGTCCCAGCCCGCCAGGTCCTCACGTACACCAGCCACGCCCGACGCGCCGGAGAGCGCCGCGGGCAGCCGCGCGGCGGCCCAACGCCTCAAGATGCGCCGCGAGCTGGCGGCCGCGGCCATGGAGCTGTTCGCGGCCAAGGGGTACGAGGCGACCACCGTCGACGAGATCGCGGCCCAGGCCGGGGTGGCCCGCCGCACCTTCTTCCGCCACTTCCGCTCCAAGGAAGAGGCGATCTTCCCCGATCACGACGACACCCTGATCCGGGCCGAGGCGGTGCTCAACGCGGCGCCCGCGCACGAGCATCCGCTCGACACCGTGTGCCGCGGCATCAAGGAAGTCATGAAGATGTACGCGGCCCAGCCGGAGATCTCGGTCTCGCGCTACAAGCTGACGCGCGAGGTACCGACACTGCGCGAGGCCGAGATCGCCTCGGTGGCCCGCTACGAGCGCCTCTTCACCCGCTACCTGCTGGGCCACTTCGACGAGCACGCGCACGACGACGACGCCAACGACGATCCGCTGCTCGCCGAGGTCGCCGCGTCGGCCGTGGTGACGGCCCACAACCACGTCCTGCGGCGCTGGCTGCGGGCCGGCGGCCAGGGTGACGTGGAGACGCAGCTGGACCACGCGTTCGCCATCGTCCGCAAGACCTTCGGTACCGGAATCGGCGCGGGACGGGAGACCGCGCCGCGACCGGCGCCGGCGTCGTCCTTCACGGAGGGGGACGTGCTGGTGACCGTGGCCCGCGTGGACGCTCCGCTGGACCAGGTCATGCGCACCATCGAGCAGGCACTCAAGGAACGGTCGTAGCGCCCCGCCGTCCATGGACGGCCCACTTCTCCGACCACGCGCCGGACACGCTCACTTCGAGCGCGTCCGGCGTTTTTTGTGCCCCGGTTTGAGTGTTTTGCGGACCGATCTGATCGATCATCGCTCACGTGTTACGTAAAGATTTCATCTGAGCGCAACTTATGGCACTCCGTGCCTTGCCACGTGACACGGCGTGCCATACGTTGAAGGAGTCCGGGCGGCCGGCGTGCAGAGACCATTCGTACGCCGGCTGTCCCCGCAAGCCCCATGGCCTGCGCGCCCGGACGCCTGCGTCACAGGCAACCTCCTGCGCCAACCACAGCGCTGCCACAGCACCACCTCCGCCGAACCGACGGCAAACCCCTCAGCAGTAGCACCGACGTAACCCTCAGCGTTCCCCCTCAGAACGCGTATCGCCGGAGGCAACACCGTGAAGGAAATCCTGGACGCGATTCAGTCGCGGACCGCCACGTCCGCCGACTTCGCCGCACTTCCGCTCCCCGAGTCCTACCGCGCGATCACCGTGCACAAGGACGAGACGGAGATGTTCGACGGGCTCAGCAGCCGCGACAAGGACCCCCGCAAGTCGATCCACCTGGACGACGTGCCGGTGCCGGAGCTCGGACCGGGCGAGGCCCTGGTCGCCGTGATGGCGTCCTCCGTGAACTACAACTCGGTCTGGACGTCGATCTTCGAGCCGGTGTCGACCTTCGGCTTCCTGGAGCGCTACGGGCGCCTCAGCGAGCTCAGCAAGCGCCACGACCTGCCTTACCACATCATCGGCTCGGACCTCGCGGGCGTCGTCCTGCGCACCGGCCCGGGAGTCAACTCCTGGAAGCCCGGCGACGAGGTCGTCGCGCACTGCCTGTCCGTCGAGCTGGAGTCCTCCGACGGCCACAACGACACGATGCTCGACCCCGAGCAGCGCATCTGGGGCTTCGAGACCAACTTCGGCGGCCTCGCCGAGATCGCGCTCGTCAAGTCCAACCAGCTCATGCCCAAGCCGGACCACCTGAGCTGGGAGGAGGCCGCGGCTCCCGGACTGGTGAACTCCACCGCCTACCGGCAGCTGGTCTCCCGCAACGGCGCCGGCATGAAGCAGGGCGACAACGTGCTCATCTGGGGCGCGAGCGGCGGACTCGGCTCGTACGCCACGCAGTTCGCGCTCGCCGGCGGCGCCAACCCCATCTGTGTCGTCTCCAGTGACCAGAAGGCGGAGATCTGCCGGAAGATGGGCGCCGAGGCGATCATCGACCGCAACGCCGAGGACTACAGGTTCTGGAAGGACGAGCACAACCAGGACCCCAAGGAGTGGAAGCGCTTCGGCAAGCGCATCCGCGAGCTCACCGGCGGCGAGGACGTGGACATCGTCTTCGAGCACCCGGGCCGCGAGACCTTCGGCGCCTCGGTGTACGTCACCCGCAAGGGCGGCACCATCGTCACGTGTGCCTCGACCTCGGGCTACAACCACGAGTACGACAACCGCTACCTGTGGATGTCGCTGAAGCGGATCATCGGCTCGCACTTCGCGAACTACCGCGAGGCCTGGGAGGCCAACCGCCTCGTGGCCAAGGGCAAGATCCACCCCACGCTCTCCAAGGTCTACTCCCTGGAGGAGACCGGGCAGGCCGCCTACGACGTGCACCGCAACCTCCACCAGGGCAAGGTCGGCGTGCTCGCGCTGGCACCCCAGGAGGGCCTGGGCGTGCGCGACGAGGAGAAGCGCGCCCAGCACATCGACGCCATCAACCGCTTCCGGAACGTCTGAGGTCCACCCATGACAGAGCGTCAGACCGCCCAGGCGGAGAGGGTGAAGGACCGGCCGTGGCTCATGCGCACGTATGCCGGCCACTCCACCGCCGAGGCGTCCAACGAGTTGTACCGGCGCAACCTCGCCAAGGGGCAGACGGGGCTCTCCGTGGCCTTCGACCTGCCGACGCAGACCGGCTACGACCCCGACCACATCCTCGCCCGCGGCGAGGTCGGCCGGGTCGGCGTGCCGGTCTCGCACCTCGGTGACATGCGGCGGCTGTTCCAGGACATCCCCCTGGAGCAGATGAACACCTCGATGACCATCAACGCCACCGCCATGTGGATGCTGGCGCTCTATCAGGTCGTCGCCGAGGAACAGGGCGCCGACATCACCCAGCTCCAGGGGACGACCCAGAACGACATCGTGAAGGAGTACCTGTCGCGGGGGACGCACGTCTTCCCGCCGGTGCCCTCCCTCCGTCTCACGACGGACATGATCACGTACACGGTCAACCACATCCCCAAGTGGAACCCGATCAACATCTGCAGCTACCACCTGCAGGAGGCGGGCGCCACACCGGTCCAGGAGATCGCGTACGCGATGTCCACCGCGATCGCCGTCCTGGACGCGGTGTTCGCGTCCGGGCAGATCGCCGAGGACCGCAGGGGCGAGGTCGTGGCCCGTATCTCCTTCTTCGTGAACGCGGGCGTCCGCTTCATCGAGGAGATGTGCAAGATGCGGGCGTTCGGGCGGATCTGGGACGAGATCACGCGCGAGCGGTACGGCATCGAGAACCCCAAGCAGCGGCGTTTCAGGTACGGGGTCCAGGTCAACTCCCTCGGCCTGACCGAGGCGCAGCCGGAGAACAACGTCCAGCGCATCGTGCTGGAGATGCTGGCCGTCACCCTCTCCAAGGACGCCCGCGCACGTGCCGTCCAACTGCCCGCCTGGAACGAGGCGTTGGGCCTGCCCCGCCCATGGGACCAGCAGTGGTCGCTGCGCATCCAGCAGGTGCTGGCGCACGAGAGCGACCTGCTGGAGTACGAGGACATCTTCGAGGGCTCGCACGTCATCGAGGCCAAGGTGGCGGCCCTCGTCGAGGAGTCGCTGGCCGAGATCGACCGGATCGAGGAGATGGGCGGGGCGATGGCCGCCGTCGAGTCCGGCTATCTGAAGTCGCAGCTCGTCTCCTCGCACGCCGAGCGCCGGGCCCGGATAGAGGGCGGCACCGACAAGATCGTCGGCGTCAACATCTACGAGTCGACCGAGCCGAACCCGCTCACGGCCGACCTCGACGCGGCGATCCAGACGGTCGACCCCGCGGTCGAGGCCCGGGTGATCTCCGCACTGCAGAACTGGCGCGACACGCGCTACCAGCCGCCCTTCAACCACCCGCGCCCGTGCAAGGCGCTGGAGCGGCTGAAGGAGGCCGCGAAGGGCACCGCCAACCTCATGGAGGCCACCCTGGAGTGCGCCCGCGCCGGTGTCACGACCGGCGAATGGGCCGGGGCGCTGCGCGAGGTGTTCGGCGAGTTCCGCGCCCCGACCGGTGTCTCGTCGGCGCCCGTCGCGGTCACCGCCGAGGAGGGCACGGCGCTCGCGCTGGTGCGCCGCAAGGTGGAGCTGACCGCCAAGGACCTCGGCGCCGGCAACCTCCGGTTCCTGGTGGGCAAGCCGGGCCTTGACGGGCACTCCAACGGCGCCGAGCAGATCGCCGTGCGGGCCCGCGACGCCGGGTTCGAGGTCGTCTACCAGGGCATCCGGCTCACCCCGGAGCAGATCGTGGACGCGGCCGTGGCCGAGGACGTGCACGCCGTCGGCCTGTCCATCCTGTCCGGCTCGCACGCCCAGCTGGTGCCGGACGTGCTGGAGAAGATGCGCACGGCCGGCGCGGGCGACATTCCGGTGATCGCGGGCGGGATCATCCCGAACGCCGACGCCGAACAGCTGCGGGCCGCGGGAGTGGCCGCGGTCTTCACACCGAAGGACTTCGACATCACCGGAATCATCGGCCGTATCGTCGACGAGATCCGGAAAGCGAACAAGCTCGACCCCCTGGAGGTCCCCGCATGACCAGCCCTGTTCCCCAGGTCAACCGCCTTCGTCCGCGGCGCTCCTGTCTGGCCGTACCGGGCAGCAACCCGCGTTTCCTGGAGAAGGCCCAGGGGCTCCCCGCGGACCAGGTCTTCCTCGACCTGGAGGACGCGTGCGCGCCGCTGGCCAAGCCCGACGCCCGGCACACCATCGTCAAGTTCCTCAACGAGGGCGACTGGACCGGCAAGACGCGGGTCGTGCGCGTCAACGACTGGACCACCGAGTGGACGTACCGCGATGTCGTCACGGTCGTCGAGGGCGCGGGGCAGAACCTCGACTGCATCATGCTGCCGAAGGTCCAGACGGCCGAGCAGGTCGTCGCCCTCGACCTGCTGCTGACGCAGATCGAGAAGACGATGGGCTTCGAGGTCGGCAAGATCGGCATCGAGGCGCAGATCGAGAACGCCCAGGGCCTGAACAACGTCAACGAGATCGCCACCGCCTCGCAGCGCGTGGAGACGATCATCTTCGGCCCGGCCGACTTCATGGCGTCGATCAACATGAAGTCGCTGGTCGTCGGCGAGCAGCCGCCCGGCTACCCGGCGGACGCCTACCACTACATCCTGATGAAGATCCTGATGGCCGCGCGCGCCAACAACCTCCAGGCGATCGACGGTCCCTACCTGCAGATCCGCAACATCGACGGCTACCGCGCGGTCGCCCAGCGCGCCGCCGCCCTCGGCTTCGACGGCAAGTGGGTGCTCCACCCGGGTCAGGTGGAGGCCTCCAACGAGATCTTCTCCCCCTCTCAGGAGGACTTCGACCACGCCGAGCTGATCCTGGACGCGTACGACTACTACACGTCCGAGGCCGGCGGCAAGAAGGGCTCCGCGATGCTCGGCGACGAGATGATCGACGAGGCCAGCCGCAAGATGGCGCTGGTCATCTCGGGCAAGGGCCGGGCCGCCGGCATGCAGCGCACGACCACGTTCGAAGCCCCGGAGGCCTGAGCACCATGCAGTTCGGACGCACCTACGAGGAGTTCGAGGTCGGGGCGGTCTACAAGCACTGGCCCGGCAAGACGGTCACGGAGTACGACGACCACCTCTTCTGCCTGCTGACCATGAACCACCACCCGCTCCACATGGACAGCAACTATGCGGAGAAGACGACCGATTTCGGCAAGAACGTCGTCGTCGGGAACTACATCTACTCGCTGCTCCTCGGCATGTCCGTGCCGGACGTCTCGGGCAAGGCGATCGCCAACCTGGAGGTCGAGTCGCTGAAGCACGTGGCGCCGACCTTCCACGGCGACACGATCTACGGCGAGACCACGGTCCTCGACAAGACGCCCTCCCGGTCCAAGTCGGACCGCGGGATCGTCTACGTCGAGACCAAGGGCTACAAGCAGGACGGCACGCTGGTCTGCGTGTTCCGCCGCAAGGTGATGGTCCCCACCGAGACGTACATCAAGGAGCGCGGCGGCGAGCAGCCCGGCCGGCCCGAACTCACCGCACCCGCGGAAAAGAAGACGGAGAAGTAGTCATGGCACGACTCGCCCAGACCGCCGGTCTGACCGACGTCCAGCAGGAGATCCTCTCCACCGTCCGCGACTTCGTGGACAAGGAGATCATCCCGGTCGCGACCGAGCTGGAGCACCGAGACGAGTATCCGCAAGCGATCGTCGACGGTCTCAAGGAGCTCGGCCTCTTCGGGCTGATGATCCCCGAGGAGTACGGCGGTCTCGGCGAGTCCCTCCTGACGTACGCGCTGTGCGTCGAGGAGATCGCCCGTGGCTGGATGTCGGTCTCCGGCATCATCAACACCCACTTCATCGTGGCGTACATGATCAAGCAGCACGGCACGCAGGAGCAGAAGGACCACTTCCTGCCCCGCATGGCGCTCGGCGAGACGCGTGGCGCCTTCTCGATGTCGGAGCCGGCGCTCGGTTCCGATGTGTCGGCGATCACATCGAAGGCGGTGAAGGACGGCGAGGAGTACGTCCTCAACGGCCAGAAGATGTGGCTGACGAACGGCGGATCCTCGAATCTGGTGGCCGTTCTGGTCCGGAGTGACGAAGGACACCCCGAGGGCACGGCGCCCCACAAGTCGATGACGACCTTCCTGGTGGAGAAGGAGCCCGGCTTCGGAGAGGTCCGCCCCGGCCTCACCATTCCCGGGAAGATCGACAAGATGGGCTACAAGGGGGTCGACACCACCGAGCTCATCATGGACGGACTGCGCATTCCGGCCGATCGCGTACTCGGCGGCACCACCGGCCGAGGGTTTTACCAAATGATGGACGGAGTCGAGGTCGGCCGCGTCAATGTCGCGGCCCGTGGCTGCGGTGTCGCGCAGCGCGCATTCGAGCTCGGCGTCTCATACGCCCAGCAACGTCACACTTTCGGCAAGGCCATCGCCCAGCACCAGGCGATCCAGTTCAAGCTGGCCGAAATGGCTACCAAGGTCGAGGCCGCCCATGCAATGATGGTGAACGCGGCTCGCAAAAAGGACTCCGGTGAACGAAACGACCTCGAAGCAGGGATGGCGAAGTACCTCGCCTCCGAGTACTGCAAAGAGGTAGTGGAAGATGCGTTCCGGATCCACGGCGGCTACGGCTTCTCCAAGGAGTACGAGATCGAACGCCTCTACCGTGAGGCACCGATGCTGCTGATCGGCGAAGGTACCGCCGAGATCCAGAAAATGATCATCGGGCGCCGACTGCTCGAAGAGTATCGACTCCAGGGCTAGATGTCCGGGTTCGGGGTGTTTTCTTCGCGAAGAAGATCACACCCCGTCAGCACTCTTCGGCCGTCGACTCCGCATCTTGGCTTGCCCAGTTGCGGTCTGCGACCGGTACGATCGCGTGAAAGCCGCCGTCCCCCGTTCGAGCGCGGCATCATCCGCTACGAAGGTCATCCATGCCCCACAGCCAAACCTCTGCACCTCGCGGCCGGGTCCGCCTCGCGCGCGGAGCATCGCCGTGGCTTCTCCCGACCGTTGCCACCGCAGCAATCAGCCTGGCCCGTTCGCGCCGTTCCGGCGCGGCCAAGGCCGTGGCCGTACCCGTCACCGCGCTCGCGGCCGGGATGCTGTGGTTCTTCCGCGACCCCGAGCGTGAGATCACGCAGGGCCGTGTCATCTCGCCCGCCGACGGTGTGGTGCAGAGCATCATGCCGTGGAAGGACGGACGCACCCGCGTCGCGATCTTCATGAGCCCGCTCAACGTCCACGTCAACCGCGCGCCGCTCTCCGGCACGGTGACGTCGGTCGAGCACATCCCCGGCGGGTTCGTTCCGGCCTTCAACAAGGAGAGCGAGAACAACGAGCGCGTCGTCTGGCACTTCGACACCGAGCTCGGTGACATCGAGATGATCCAGATCGCCGGCGCGGTCGCCCGTCGCATCGTGCCCTACATCCCTCAGGGCACGAAGGTCGAGCAGGGTGACCGGATCGGCCTGATCCGCTTCGGCTCGCGCGTCGACATCTACCTCCCCGAGGGTGTCGAGGTCGACGTGGAGGTCGGTCAGAAGACCGTGGCTGGGGTGACTCGAATTGACCGTGATTGATCCCGAGACACAGGCCGGCTGGGTGCCGGAGGCCGACGAGGCGGACGACGAGGAGGAGATGCCCCTCTCGCTCCGCCTCTCGATAGCGGACACGCTCACCCTCGGCAACGCCACGTGCGGCTTCATGGCGGTGTACTTCACCACCACCGGGATCCTGATCCCGCACCTCACGGGCAGCGACGAGTCGGGCATGGCCCGTCACTCCGCGGCCACGGCCGTGATCCTCATGCTGTGCGCGGCGATCTTCGACCTGTTCGACGGCCTGGTGGCCCGCAAGCTGCGCTCCTCCCCCATGGGCGCCGAGCTGGACAACCTGTCCGACCTGATCAGCTTCGGTCTCGCACCGGCGTACTTCGTGCTCGTGTACGGGATGGTCGCGGACGACGCGTACCAGAAGGTGGCGGCGGTCGGAGCGATCGTCGTGCTCCTGGCCGTGGTGCTGAGGCTCGCGAGATTCTCCTGCGTCACGGTGAAGGACGGCACGTTCCAGGGCATGCCGAGCCCCTTCGGCGCCCTGACCGTGGTCTCCATCATCCTGCTCGAGCTGCCCTTCGTCGCCACGCTCATGGCGATCATGGGCACCGCCTGGCTGATGGTGAGCCGGGTCGAGTACCCCAAGCCGCGCGGCCGCCTCGCGGTCGCGATGCTCTCCTGGATCGTGCTCTCGATGGGTCTCCTGGCGGCGTGGGCGTTCGACGCCCCCGGCGGCCAGCTGCTCCTCCAGACCGGCTGCGCGCTGCAGCTGGTCATGGGCGCGGTGATCCCGCTGTTCGCCACGGCCCGCCGGGTGAACAACTTCCGGGGCAACCGCCGTGAGGCACGAGCCGCGCAGCTCCCGTAGCACCCCGTACGCCGCGAAGGGCCCCGAACCACACGGTTCGGGGCCCTTCGCGTGTGCGGTGTGCGGGGCGGAGCCATCGGCGCCACCGAGCGTGCCCATCGCGCCGCGCGCGGGAGCGGGGACGTCAGAGGGCGGGCGTGTACCCCTGGGCGACGGACGAGGCCTCGGCCTCACGGACGACCTTCATCCCGCCCACGGCGCTCTTGTCGGGCCGCAGGATGACGCTCTCCTTCGACGAGGCCGACTTCGGGTCGGTGAAGTTCTGCGGAATGCCGAACCCCGGGTCGAACGCGTCGATGGTCAGCAGGGCCTTGTCGACGCCCTCGCGGGTGAGGTCCTTGGCCGCGCAGGCCTTCTTCAGCGCCTCGCCGAACGCCGACGCGGCCGTCCAGCCCGCCACCACGCCGTTGTCCAGGGAGTCCTTCGGATAGGCGGCCCGGTAGTCCGCGACCAGCTTCTTCGCCTTCGGGGTGTCCGCCCCGATCGGCAGCGAGGGGTTGGCCACGTAGTAGTTCGCCTCCAGGGCCGGGGCCGCCGCGGTGGCGAGGAGCTGCGGGGCGAACGCCGAGTTGTTGCCGATGACCGGCACATCGAACTTGACCGCCGCCGCGACCCCGACGAGCGAGGCAGCCTGCCGGGGCCCCGCGCTGATCACGATGGCCTTCACGCCCGCCTTCTTCAGGGCGACGACCTGGGCGGTCATGTCGTTGTCCGTCGGCTTGATCTTCTGCTCGACGACCTTGAGCCCCGACTGCTTCGCCATGTACCGGGAGCCGGTCAGGGCGTTCTCGCCGTAGTCACCCTCGAAGTAGACATGGCCGATGCTGTCGCCCTTCTTGAGGCCCTTCTCCTTCATCAGGAAGTCGATCGCGTTGATCGTCTCGATGTCGTACGTGGAGCCGATGGGCCGGATGTACGGGCTGCCCAGCAGGGTGGCCGACCAGGCCTGCGGCAGGACCAGGCCCTTGTCCTGGCCGTCGATGCGCTGTTTGACGGCCGCGACGAAGGGCGAACCGATGAACTGGGTGAAGCCCAGCACCTTCGGGGCCAGCTCCGTGTAGCCGGAGACGGCCTTCTGCGGCTCGTACCCGTGGTCGCGGACCGTCAGCGCCAGCTTGTAGCCGCAGACGCCGCCCGCGGCGTTGATCTGCTTCACATACAGCTGCTGGGCCTGGGTGACGCTCTTGCCGAGCGTCGCGTAGACACCGCTCATGTCGGTGAGCACTCCGAGGCCGATCGTCTTCCCGGAGATCCCCTGGCCGGTCTTCACCCCGCCTGCCGCCGGCTTGTCACCGCCGCCGCCCTTGGCCTTGGAACTGCATCCGGCCAGCACGAGCAGGGCGGCCAGCGCCCCGGCGGCCAGCCGCGCGGTGTGTGTCGTTCTCATCGTTCCTCCCCTGGAGTGGCCCCGGGACGGGGCGTGACGCGAAGCCGGGCGGCCACCCTGACCAGGCCGCCCGGAAGAAAGAGCACCACCGCCACGACGGCGGCGCCGTACAGGTACCGGGCCGCCTCGCCGGGCGCGATACCGCCCGTGCCCGGGTCGGAGACCAGGGGCAGGGTGTCGCTGTACCGGGTCAGCAGCTGCGGCAGCAGCGAGACGAACGCGGCCCCGGCGACCGCCCCGGCGACCGAGCCGAGCCCGCCGATGACGATCATGGCGAGGTAGTCGAGCGAGAGCGTGATCCCGAAGTAGTCGGGCACGGTGCGCTGGAAGACCAGGGCGAGCAGCACCCCGGCCAGGCCCGCGTACATCGAGGACAGGACGAAGACGGCGGCGCGGTACCGGGCGACGGGCACGCCGATCACCCCGGCCGCGATCCGGTGGTCGCGGATCGCGTTCATCGCCCGGCCGGGGCGGCCGCGCAGCACCCCGCGGGCGAAGATCCCGCAGCCGAGGAGCAGCAGCAGGCCGACGTACCAGAGCTTCTCGGCCGAGCCGAACGGCACGTCGGCGACGACGAGCTCACGGTCGTCGAAGGCGATGCCGAACAGGCTGAGCGGCGGTACGTCACGCCCGTTGAAGCCGCCCGTCAGATCCCGGGCGTTGAACAGGACGTGCTGTCCGATGAAGATCAGGGCGAGCGTGGCGATGCCGAGGTAGGCGCCGCGCAGTCGTCCCGCCATCGGGCTGAACAGGCCCCCGGCGATCCCGGAGACGGCCACGGCGAGCACGGCCGCGAGCCAGGTCGGCAGTCCCAGGCCGGTGAGCCCGTCGCCTCCGTCGGCGGCGAACACGCAGTAGCCGTAGGCGCCGACCGCGAGGAAGAACGCGTGCCCCATGGAGAGCTGCCCGGTCGCGCCGGTGAGGAGGTTGAGGCCGATCGCGCCGATCGCGGCGGCCATGGCGAACAGCCCGGCCTGGAGCCAGAAACGGTCGACGTAGAAGGGCAGCGCGAGCAGCAGGACGGCGCCTGCGGCCCCGATCGCGGCCCGCGCTCCGGGCAGCCGGGCCGTGCGGTGGCCGGCGGGCCGGGGTGCGCTGCCCGTCTCGTCGCGGGTGAGGACCTCAGACACGGGCGAGCTCCTTCGTGCCGAACAGCCCGGCGGGCCGGATGAGCAGGATCGCGACCATGACGACGTACGGCGCGAGATCGCCGAGGCCGCGCCCGAGGAAGGTGAGGTCGCTCTGGTACCCGGTGGCCATGGATTCGGTGACCCCGACGACGAGGCCGCCGACCAGCGCGCCGGTCGTCGAGTCGAGGCCGCCGAGGATCGCCGCGGGGAACGCCTTGAGCGCGGCCAGCGAGGTGGCGCGTTCGAGGCCCGGGGTCGGGAAGACGGTCAGGAACAGCGCGGCGACGGCCGCGAGGCCGCCCGCCACCGCCCAGGCCCCCAGCGACACCCGGCCGAGCCGGACTCCCATCAGGGCGGCGGTCTCCGGGCTCTCGGCGGCGGCGCGCATCGCCACGCCCCAGGACGTGTAGCGGAAGGCCAGCAGGAAGACGGTGATGAGCAGGGACGCGGTGACGAACGCCGCGATGCGGGTGTGCGCGATGGAGACCGGCCCGACGGTGAGGACTGCGTTGCCCCAGGGGTCGCCCATCACGAGGACGTCCGTGCCGATCCGGCGGGTCAGTTCGGTGGTGAGCAGGATGTCGACGCCGATGGTGACGATGGCGAGGACGCTCTGGTCGGTGCCCCGGTAGCGGCGGATCACCAGGAACTCCACGGCTGCCCCGACCAGCGCGGCGCCCGCGACCCCGGCGAGCAGCGCGGGCCAGAAGCCGATGTCGTCGTGCAGGGTCGCGGTGACGTAGCCGCCCGCGAGCAGCAGGGAGGCGTGCGCGAAGTTGACGACCTCGGTGGCCCGGAAGATGACGACGAAGCCGAGCGCGATGAGGGCGTAGACGGAGCCCAACGACAGTCCGTTGAGCAGGAGTTCGGCGAAGGTGCTCATGAAGCGGTCTCCTCTGGGTCGGCGCGCTCGCCCAGATAGGCGCGTACCACCGCCGGGTCGTTCTGTACGTCCTGGGGGGCGCCGTCGGCGATACGGCGCCCGAAGTCCAGTACGGTCACCGCGTCCGCGAGCCGCATCACCACCCCCATGTCGTGTTCCACCAGCACGATCGAGATGCCGAGGCTGTCGCGGACTCCGGCGACGACCGCGGCGGTACGGCGGCGTTCGTCGGCGGTCATGCCCGCGACGGGTTCGTCCAGCAGCAGGACCCGGGGTTCCATGCACAGGGCCCTGGCGAGTTCGGCGAGCTTCTGCTGTCCGTACGGGAGCGAACCGGCGGGCCGGTCGAGCTGTCCCTCCAGGCCCACGAACTCGGCGATCTCGCGGACGCGTTCGCGGTGCCGCCGGTCCTCGCGGGCCGCCGAGGGCAGCCGCAGCCCGGCGGCGAGGAAGCCGGCGCGGGTCAGCCGGTGCCGGCCGAGGAGCAGGCAGTCCTCGACGGTGGCGTGCGGGGGCAGGGCGAGGTTCTGGAAGATGCGGGCCACGCCCAGTCCGGCGATTCGGTGCGGCGGCAGGCCGGTGAGTTCGTGCTCTCCGAGGCGGACGCTTCCGGCGGCGGGCCGGCAGACACCGGACAGGACGTTGAAGCAGGTTGACTTTCCCGCCCCGTTGGGCCCGATGAGGGCGTGCACGGTGCCCGGTCGCACGGTGAAGCTCACCCCGTCGAGCGCGGTCAGCCCCGCGAACCGGACCGTCACGTCCCTGACGTCGAGCGAGGGAATGCCGGAGGGCTCGGTCGCCCGGTCGGCCACGGCGGCCCCGTCGGCCACAACAGCCCCGTCGGTCGTGCTCGCCTTGCCCGGCGCGGGAGTCGGCGTGCTGTCGTGTTCCGCCACGGTGGATCACCCCTTCCAGCGGGACAGGGACGGGAGGGCGCCGCGAGCGGAAGCCCCGTCGGCCGCCGCGTCCTCGTCGACCACTCCGAGATAGCGGCGGCGCACCTCGTCGGAGGCGGCCAGTTCGTCCGCGGGGCCGGACAGGGTCACCTCGCCGACCTCCAGGACGTAGGCGCTGGACGCGAGCCGCAGGGCGAGGGCGGCGTTCTGTTCGACGAGCAGGACGGAGGTGCCCTGTTCGTTGATCTCCCGCACGGTGTCGGCGATCCGCGCGGCCATCAACGGGGCGAGCCCGAGCGAGGGTTCGTCGAGCAGCAGCACCTTGGGGGCGCCCATGAGCGCCCGGCCGACCGCGAGCATCTGCTGTTCCCCGCCGGACAGCAGCCCCGCCCGTTGCCGGGCGCGGTCGGCGAGGACGGGGAACAGTTCGTGCACGCGCCGCAGGGCGCGCGCCCGGTCGACGCGGCCGCCGGTACCGCCGAGCGCTCCGGCGCGCAGATTGTCCGCGACCGTCATCCGGCTGAACACCCGTCGCCCTTCCGGGACTTGGGACACCCCGGCGGCCACCACCCGGTCCGGCGGCAGCCGGTCGAGCGGTCGTCCGCCCAGCGTGACCGTGCCGCCGGTGACCGCTCCCCCGTGGAAGGAGAGGGTCCGGCACACGGCCCGCAGCAGCGTCGACTTGCCCGCGCCGTTGCCGCCGAGGACCGTCACCACGGTTCCCTCGGGCACCTCCAACGACACATGACGCAGTGCGCGTACGGGGCCGTATCCGACCGACAGTTCCCGCACGAGCAGAGCGGAACCGCCCATGGCATCTCCCTTGTCCTCGCTCGGTGTGGCGCTCACCTCAGCACCGGCGGACACCCCCGTCCACGGGCTGCGGCCGATACGCGGCGGAAGCCCACCGGTGGCGCCCACCCGTTGTGCATGCGCACAACACTGCGTGTCAGGGGCCTGTGCGACCCCGTGTCCGGGTGGGATCCTCCGGCCATGGGAGGGCGCAGACCGCGGACCGGTCGTGACTGGAAACTGCTCGCGGAGTCGTGTGCGACTCTGCTGGAACGGCTGCCCGAGCTCGTCGACGAGCACCTCAGGCAGCTCACCGAGTACTCGCCCGTCTACGGACAGGTGCTGCCGTACGACCAGCAGTGGCGGGAGGCGGAGACCGCGATGCGCATCGGCATCAAGGCGATCTCCGCGCCGCGGGACTCACCGCGCCGCGATCTGGAGCACGCCGAGGAGGCGGGCCGACGGCGGGCCCAGCAGGGGCTGCCTCTCGAACTCCTGGTACACGCCTACCGTGCCGCCGGCTATCTGGTGTGGGACGCGCTGATGGAGAGCGCGGCGAGCCGGGAGCCCGAGCGGCTCGCGGTGCTCATGCGGTGCGCCACGATGGTGTGGTCGGCCGTGGACGCGCAGGCCGCGACCGCGTCGGAGTCCTATCTCGCCACGGAGCAGGAGCTGCGACGGCGCACCGACGAGCAACTCCAGGCTCTGCTCGACGCCCTCCTTGAGGGTCAGGAGGCACCGGGGCTCGCGGCGCGGGCGGCGGCCGGGCTCGATCTGCCCGAGCACGGACCGTACGCCGTCGTCGTGCTGCGGACGGAGCGCCACGACGGACGGGACGTCTGCGTCCGGCCGATGGTGGGGGCGGGGCTGCGGTTCATCTGGCGGATGCGGGCCGACTGCGAGATCGCGGTGGTGGCGCTGGACGCCGGACAGGGCCTGGACGAGGTGGCCCGGCTGCTGGACGGTCGGCGCTCCGGTCCGGGCGGGATCAGCCCCGTGGTCCCGGGACTGGTCGAGCTGGGGCGGGCCCGGCGGTGGGCCGAACTGGCGCTGCGGACCTGTCCGCCGGACGCGACCGGTGTCGTACGCCTCGATCAGCGGATGCCGACGGCGCTCGTCGTGAGCCAGCCGGAGCTTGCGGGCCGGCTGGTGTCGGACGTCTTCGGGACGCTGCTGGAGCTCGAACCGGGCGACCGGGCCGTGCTGATCGAGACGCTGGACATGTGGCTGGCCTGCGAGGGCTCCGCGGGACGCGCTGCCGGACGCCTGTACTGCCACCGGAACACCGTCTTCAACCGTCTTCGCCGGCTGGAACAGCTGACCTCGCGCTCACTGGCCCGCCCCCGCGACCTGATCGAGATGACCCTGGCCCTGGACGCCTACCGGTTGGCGGGCGCGGCGGTGGTCACGGGAGCGGCGCCTGGACGGTGAGACGACGGCGGCCCACGGCGGTGGGCGCGCGGGCCGCCCTCGGACCGAGGGGAACGATGCCCCCCGGAACTCAGCCCAGGAAATCCCGCCCGATGTTCTCCGCCACGCGTTCCAGGATCGGGCCGGCGTCGGAGACGCACTTCGCGATGTCGGGCTCGACCTCGGTGAGGGGGTAAGCCCGGCGGATGCCGGCCCTGCCGAGCGCCTCGGGCCGGAGCGCGAGGCGGCCGCAGACCGCGACGACCTCCTTGCCCGCGGCACGGGCGGCCGCCGCGACCCCCGCGGGCGCCTTGCCGTGCAGGGTCTGCTCGTCGAGGGACCCCTCACCGGTGATCACCAGCGTGGCACGCTCCAGGGCGGACGCGAAGCCGAGCACTTCGAGCATCACCTCGATGCCGGGCCGGAAGCGGGCGCCGAGGACCAGAGCCCCGTAACCGACCCCTCCCGCGGCACCCGCGCCCGGCGCGGTGGAGTACCCGGCGGCCTTCGGCCCGATCTCCTTCTCCAGGACGCCGGCGAAGTGGGCGAGGGCGGTGTCCAGCACCGCGACGTCGTCGGGACCCGCGCCCTTCTGGGGGCCGTAGACGGCGGGTGCGCCCTTGGGCCCCGTCAACGGGTTGTCCACGTCGCTGGCGAGGACGAGGTCGACCGCGGCGAGCCGGTCGTCCAGGCCGGACAGATCGGCGCTCGCCACATCACGCAACGCGGCGCCGCCCGGAGCCACCGGCTCGCCGTCCGTGTCCAGAAAGCGCGCGCCGAGCGCGGAGAGCATGCCCGCGCCGCAGTCCGTCGTCGCGCTGCCGCCCACGCCGAAGACGACGGTGCGCGCACCGGCGTCCAGCGCGGCGCGCAGCAGTTCCCCGGAGCCGTACGTCGAGGACGAGAGCGGTGCGAGGACGCCCCTGGGCAGCCGCTGCAACCCGCTCGCCTCGGCCATCTCCACGACCGCGGTGTCCCCGCGCAGCGCGAACGAGGCGGTCACCTCGTCGCCCAGCGGCCCGGCGACGCGCACCTCACGGCGCTCGAATCCGGCCGCGACCGCCGCGTCGACGGTGCCGTCGCCGCCGTCGGCCACGGGCAGCGACTCGACCACCACCTGGGGCGCGACCCGGCGCAGTCCGGCCGTCACACGCTCCGCGACCTGTACGGCCGTCAGCGATCCCTTGAACTTGTCCGCGGCGATGAGCACACGCGGGGTCCGATTCACTGCAGCGTCCGCCACCTTGCATTCCCCTTGCTTTCCGGGCCTTGTACACGTCAAGGCAGTCGCGCCGCTGCGACCTTAACCGGAGGGAGCGCCCGCCGTCATGCCCCTGCCCAGCCTGCGGGACGGGCCCCGGGACCGGCTCGGGGACCGGTCGCCGCGGGGTGCCCGGCACGGGGCATCGACGGCACCGGCGGCCTCGGGGGCTCCCGGAACACCCGATTCCGTGCCGCCCCGACGAGCGTGCACGCCCGGAATTGGGTACACCGGAGCCATGACCCCTGTGGGCACCGACCTCGCCGACCGCGTCCTCGGGGGCTGGCTGGGCCGGATCGCGGGCAACATGCTCGGCAAGCCGGTCGAGCAGGGCGACCACTGGACGCGGGACCGGATCGACCGCTATCTGCGGCAGGCAGCTGCCCTGCCCCTGACCGACTACCTTCCCGGGCCCGCCGACGACGCTGCCGGGGGCGAGTTCGAGCTGCGGCCCGAGTGGCGAAGCTGTGTGCGCGGCCGTATCCACGGCAGCTGCCGTGACGACGACGTGGACTACGCGATCCTCGGGCTCGACCTCCTGGAGACGCACGGCTTCTCGTTCAGCACCGAGCAGGTCGGTGACCTGTGGCTGCTGCGCCTTCCGTATCTCCAGACGTTCACGGCGGAACGGGCCGCGTACCGCAACCTCGCCCAGGGGCTGAAACCGCCCGTGACGGCGACGTACGAGAATCCGTACCAGGAGTGGATCGGCGCGCTGATCCGCGCCGATGTCTACGGCTGGACCTCCCCGGGGCTGCCGCAGCGGGCCGCCTCCCTGGCCCGCCGGGACGCCGTCCTGTCGCATACGGGCAACGGCGTCTACGGCGCGATGTGGGCGGCGGCGCTGATCTCCGCGGCCTTCACCGCCCCGTCCGTCCGGGACGCGCTGGACACGGCACTCACCGTGATCCCCGCGAGCAGTCGGCTCGCCCGCACCGTACGCCGGGTGCTCACGCTCCACGAGACCCGGATGACCTGGGAGGACACGCTCACCACCGTGTCCGAGGAGACCGCCGGGATGGGCTGGATCCACACGGTCCCGAACGCGGCGGTGCTCACCGCCGGGCTGCTGTACGGCGACGGCGACTTCACCCGCACCATCGCGCTGACCGTCCGCGGCGGTCTGGACACCGACTCGAACGGCGCGACCGCGGGCTCCGTCGCGGGCGTCCTGTGCGGGGCGGAGGCGATTCCCCCGCAGTGGAAGGACCCGCTGGAGGACACCGTCCGCAGCGCGGTGTTCGGCTTCGACGGAGTACGGATCAGCGAGCTCGCGTCACGCACGGTCGCGCTGGTCGAGGCCTGAGCCGGAGCCGGGGAGCGCCCGGTCCCGCTCGATACCCTTCCTGAGTGACCACTTCGGACTTCGCCGCATACATCGCCGGCCTGCCCCGTGTCCTCGTCGGGGCCGCCGCCCTCTTCCGCGACGCCCAGGGGCGCGTGCTGCTCGTCGAGCCGAACTACCGCGACGGCTGGACGCTGCCGGGCGGAACGGTGGAGTCGGACGACGGGGAGAGCCCACGGCAGGGCGCGCGCCGCGAGACGGCCGAGGAGATCGGCCTCGACGTGGAACTCGGACGGCTGCTGGCCGTCGACTGGGTGCAGGGCTCGGCGCGCCCGCCGCTGGTGGCGTATCTGTACGACGGCGGAGTACTCGGTGAGCGGGACCTCAAGGCGATCCGGCTGCAGGAGGAGGAGCTGCTGTCCTGGCGGCTGGTGCCGCGCGAGGAACTGGCCGAGCATCTGCCGGGCGCCTCGGGGCGTCGCGTACTCGCCGCACTCGACGTCCTGGCGGAGAACTCGGGAACGGCGGAACTGGAGAACGGCCACAGGGTGGGCTGACCGCGGATCCGCCCACGTCACGGCGCCCGGGTCCCGCTTGCCCCCCGACACCCGGACCCCCCGCGCTCCCCGGCACAGGGTCTCGTCACGCCCCGGCACAGGGTCTGGTCACGCCCCGGCACAGGGTCTGGTCACGCCCCGGCGGCCGAGGGCTGATCCCTCGGCCGCCGGGGCCGTGTTCTCTTCGTACCTTCTCTTCGTACCTTCTCTTCGTACCTTCTCTTCGTAAGCTTCTCGTCGCGGTCTCGCCGAGGGATTCTCGTCGAGGGGTAGCGCGCGGGTCAGCCGAGGATCCTGCGCTTCTGTTCGTCGAACTCGGCTTCGGTGAGCACGCCCTGGGCCTTGAGGTCCCCCAGTTGCTTCAGTTGGTCGATCTTGCTGGTCATGTCGTCGGACGGCGCGGCGGGCGCGGGCGCGGCGGCGGGCGGGGGCTCCTGGTACTGCTGCTGGGGTTCCTGCTGGGCCCATCGCCCCTGCTGACGACGTGACACACGGTTCGAGACGGCGGTGGCCGTACCGGCCACCACGGCTGTGCGGGCGACCCCGCGGAGGAGACCTGGCACGGTGGTTTCCTTTCCGGCACGAGGCAAAAGAATGAGCCCGAAAGGGATTCGACCCCTTGTGCGCGCCGAATTCGTTCTCAGTGCACCGGGCAGATCCATTGGAGCACCGAACGGAATCATCCGCACATCGATCTCGGCCCCACCAGGCGTGATTCCCGACGATCTGCCGGTCTGTCATTCCCATGGCAAGCTGAAATGTGGGCTACCGACCGTCGCCCGGTCGGTGGCGAGGTCTACGCAGGAGGAGCTCGCAATGGCTACGACGGGTATGCACCGGCAGGGAACCGCCGGCAGTACGGGAGCGTGGGTGTCCGGTTGGACCGCCTTCGCCGCGGTCATGATGATCTTCGGCGGCGCGATGGCCGTATTCCAGGGCATCGCCGCCATCGCCAAGGACAGCGTCTTCGTCACGACCAGCAACTACGTCTACAGCTTCAACCTCACGAGCTGGGGTTGGATCCACCTCACCCTCGGCGTCCTGGTCATCCTCGCCGGCATCGCCGTGTTCCGCGGCATGCTGTGGGCCCGCATCGTCGGCATCACCCTCGCGGGGCTGGCCATGATCGCCAACTTCATGTGGCTGCCGTATTCCCCGGTATGGTCCAGCGTGCTGATCGCCATCGACGCCTTCGTCATCTGGGCACTGTGCGTCGGGTCCAGCCGGGACGCCCGTACCGAGTAGCCGGCCCGCCCTCCGAGGACTCTCCGAACGGCAGCGGCCCCGCACCTCGGTGCGGGGCCGCTGCCGTTCGGAGCCGACTCGGGGGGAATCGGCTATCCGGCATCCGTGTCTTCGAGGGCCGCGAGCACGGCCGGTACCGGGATGCGCCCGGAGGCGACCAGCTGGGCACCGCCGCGGCGCAGGGCGGTGGCGAAGGGCGCCGCCCACACGTTCTCGTAGACCAGGATTCCTGCGGAGTTGCCGGGCTCCAGGGCCCTTCCGGCTTCCTCGATGTCGTCCTCGCCCAACAGGCCGGAGGACGCGCCCTGGAAGACGGCGAGGTCGAGCGCCCCGTCTCCGTCGAAGTCCGCGATCTCCATGCCGGCCACGGATCCGTCCTTGTCCTTTCTCACGAACAGAAGGTCGAGGATCCGAATGACGCCGCGGTCCACCAGATCCACCAGGATCGGAAATCCCTCGCCGGTCATTCGGTTACCGGGAAACTCCACGACCACATAGTCGATCGGTCCCATCTCGACGAATTCGTCTTCGCTCACGGCTTCACCCCTGCTTGGTCATGGTGGTCCCCCTGCCCCTCGGTCAATGTCATTGCAGCACCGGACGGAAGCCGCCGCACTTCGGTACGACGGCCCCCCCGTACCCTGTGAACAAATGGAGCCGGTGGGACCGTTCGGGTGTTCACGCGGTCAGCTGGTAGATGCTCTTGCCCACCAGCCACAGCCCCAGGAACAGCACCAGCGACACCAGCGCCTGGTCCTGGTGCCCCTCCAGCCACCCACGCAGCCTCTCCAGCCGGACGTGCGCCGATCGCGGCGCGAACGTCGCGTAGAGCTCCAACGTGAGGATGCTGGACGTGGCCAGCAGGACGTAGCCCATCAGCGCCGCGTACGACGCGGCGTGCGAGAGGTCGGCGTCCACGACGGTGGCGGCTCCGGCCGCGACCATCCCCCACGGCTGGAGCAGCAGCGCCAGCCCGGCCGCCGACCAGGGCGAGATCCGTTCGATCCGCGACATGAAGCCGGCGGACTTCGGCCGCTTGCCGATGTTGCGGCGGGTGCGCTCCGCGTAGAGGACGAGTCCGACGCCGATGGCCAGTTTGGCGGCCAGCGCGGCCGTGGACGGCGCGGATTTCGCGGGCGGTGGCTGGCCGCCCGTCATGAGCAGGACCGCGGCGATGATGCCGACGAAGGTGGCAAGCCAGGTGAGGATGAAGGCGAGGCCCTTCCAGATCCCGTTCCGCGACGACAGCACCAGCACGAATCCGGTGACCGGCAGCGGGTCCAGGGCGATCACCAGACCGATGAGGACCAGGTCAAGGACCATCGCCGCCCCCGCGTGGTCTCGCGCGGCTCACCGCCGCGGCATCGCGCATGCCTTCATCGTCACCTCCCCCGCCCACGTCCACAAATCCGCGCTTCCGCCCTGCTCATCACGGCTCGCGGCCCACCCCCGTACGGCCCAACGGCGCTCGCGCCGCGCGCCCGGCGACCGCGCCGGACTGCACCCTGGTGGCGCGGTCACCCCCGACGGGGTGCACGGCCAGGACCCGACACGGGGAGCGGAATGCGCGCAGGCGAAGGACCCGGCCCGGACGCCGGCGGCGGCCGGCGCCGTCCGCGCGAGCGGTCGGCGGCGCTGCGGGCCAGGCTGCTGGGAGTGCGCGCCGGCGCCGAGACACGGTTCCCGGTGATCACCCGGCTCTCCTCCCATCTCATCGCGGTGAACCTGCTGGACTCCGCGACCCGTCTCGCCGCCCAGGCCTTCCTGACCGCCGTCCCACTGCTCTTCGTGGTCGCCTCCTTCGCCCCTCAGTCGGTACGCAAGGAGATCGTCGACTCGGTGCACGACATCCTCGGCATCACCGGCTCCGCCGACCAGCAGTTGAAGAAGGTCTACGGGGCCGACTCGGCGGGCCTGCGGCAGAGCACCGGGGTGGTCAGCCTTGTGATGGTGCTGCTGTCCGCCACCGCGTGCAGCCGGGCCATGCAGCGGCTGTGCCAGCGTGCCTGGCTGCTGCCGGCCACGAGCGCGCGGATCGCCGTCTGGCGCTGGTTCGTGTGGATCGTGACCCTGCTGGTCGTCATCGCCCTGCAGGGACCGCTGCGGACCGGCTTCGGCGTGGGGTCCTGGCTCGGACTCCCGCTGCTCCTGGTCACCGAGGTCGGCGTCTGGTGGTGGACCCAGCACCTGCTGCTCGCGGGGCGCGTCCCGTGGCTTCCTCTGCTGCCCGGCGCGATCGTGACCGGGGTGGCCCTGACCGTGCTTTCGGTGACCGCCAAGGTGTACGTGCCCAAGGCCCTCAACCACAGCCTGGAACGCTACGGATCACTGGGCGCCGTCTTCACCGTGCTGTCCTGGCTGATCGGACTGTGCGTCGTCATCTCCGTGGGCATCACCGCCGGTGCCGTCATCGCGCGGGAACCCGCCGTGGTCCGCAGGCTGGGCTCGCCCGACCAGGACCGGTCCTAAGGGCTGTCCCGTAGCTCAACTCGCCGGACATATCGCCCAGAGCTACCTTGGTGACCGGGCTGGATGCCTTCCTCTACCGGCAGGGCCTGACGCCCTCCTCCACCGGCAGGCCAGGACCACGATCCAAGGACGGTGGCCGGCATGACCGAATCACGTCACTACGACGTCATCGTTATCGGGACCGGCGCGGGCGGCGGGACCATCGCCCACCGGCTGGCACCCACCGGCAAACGGATTCTCCTCCTCGAACGCGGCGGCTATCTCCCGCGCGAACGCGACAACTGGGACTCCACCGCGGTGTTCGTCAAGGGCAAGTACCGGGCCCCGGAGTTCTGGTACGACCGGCACGGCGACCAGTTCCCGCCCGAGGTCAACTACTACGTGGGCGGCAACACCAAGTTCTACGGCGCCGCGCTCTTCCGGCTGCGTCCGGAGGACTTCGGCGAGCTCCGCCACCACGACGGCGTCTCCCCCGCCTGGCCTCTCGGCTATCAGGACCTGGAGCCGTACTACACCCAGGCCGAACACCTCTACCTCGTGCACGGCCGCCACGGCGAGGACCCGACCGAAGGTCCCAGCAGCGCCCAGTACGCGTATCCGCCGGTCCAGCACGAGTCGCGTATCCAGCGTCTGAGCGACGACCTGGAGAAGCGGGGGCTGCACCCCTTCCACCTCCCGATCGGGGTGAACCTCACCCAGGACGACCGGGGCCGGGCCACGCACACCAGCGCCTGCATCCGCTGCGACCGCGTCGACGGCTTTCCCTGCCTGGTCGGCGCGAAGTCCGACGCCCAGGTCATCTGCGTCGACCCCGCCCTCGAACACCCCAACGTGGAGATGGTCACCCACGCGAACGTACGACGGCTCGACACCGACCCCACGGGCCGCAGCGTCACATCTGTCGTCGCCGCGGTGGGAGACGGTGACGGAGACGAGGGCGGCGACGGTCCGACCGTCGAGTTCAGCGCGGACATCGTGATCGTCGCCTGCGGTGCGGTCAACTCGGCCGCGCTACTGCTGCGTTCGGCGAACGACCGGCGTCCGCGAGGTCTGGCCAACAGCTCGGACGTGGTGGGTCGTCACTACATGCGGCACAACAACCTCGCCCTCATGGCCATATCCGAGGAACCGAACGACACCAAGTTCCAGAAGACGCTGGCGCTGCACGACTGGTACCTGGGGTCCGACGACTGGGACTACCCCCTCGGCGGCATCCAGATGCTCGGCAAGTCCGACTCCGAGCAGATCCACGGAGAGGCGCCCCGCTGGGCGGGAGCCGTCGCTCCCGACATGCCCTTCGAGGTACTCGCCCACCACGCCGTCGACTTCTGGCTGTGCGGCGAGGACCTGCCCCTCGCCGGCAACCGCGTCACCCTGGACGGGGACGGCGCCATCCACCTCGCCCTCAACGAGAAGAACAACATCGCCGGACTCCAGCGCCTGCGGCACGAACTACAGCGGATGCTCGGCCACTTGGGAATGCGCGAACACCATCTCCTGCCGCACAGCATCTACCTGCACAAGGGCATGCCCATCGGCGCGACAGCACACCAGGCGGGGACGGTCCGCTTCGGCCGGGACCCCGCCGATTCGGCCCTCGACGTCAACTGCAAGGCGCACGACCTGGACAACCTCTACGTCGTCGACACGAGCTTCTTCCCGAGCATCGGCGCGGTGAATCCCTCGCTGACCGCCATCGCCAACGCGCTCCGCGTCGGCGACCACATCGCGGAGCGTCTGCAATGACCCCCAGGCACCCGGCCGACAGTCACCCCCCGCAGCACACTCCGGCGGAGCGGGCCGCGCTCGGCAAGGCCGCCAGGTCCGCCGTACCCCGTTCCAGCCACGCCGACTTCGTCCCCTCACCGAAACGGACCGACCCGGTGGACGTCGTGGAGGGCCAGTCGGCGACCCGGGTACCCGAACTCGTGCCGATCCGCTACGGCAGGATGACCGAGTCGCCCTTCCGTTTCTACCGCGGGGCCGCCGCCGTCATGGCCGGGGACCTCGCCGACACCGCCCGGTCCGGCATCAGGGTCCAACTGTGCGGTGACGCCCACCTGTTGAACTTCCGACTGCTGGCCTCGCCCGAGCGCCGCATGATGTTCGACATCAACGACTTCGACGAGACGCTGCCGGGCCCCTGGGAGTGGGACGTCAAGCGCCTGTCCACCAGCTTCGTCATCGCGGGCCGGGCGAACGGCTTCAGCACCAAGGAGCGCGCCGACATCGTCCGTACGACGGTGCGGTCGTATCGCGAATGGATCAGGCGCTTCGCCGGGCTGGGCAATCTCCCCGTCTGGTACACGCATTTCGACGAGGAGTGGGTACGCACCCACATCGCCGGGGAGTTGAGCGCGCGGGCACGCGAACGCTGGTCCAGGACGACGGCCAAGGCGCGCACCCGGGACAGTCTCCAGGCCTTCGCCAAGCTGACCCACCTGGTCGACGGCAAGGCCCGCATCGCCCCGGATCCGCCGCTCGTCACGCCGTTGCAGGATCTGCTTCCGGACGTCGAACGCGGCGCGCTGGAGAAGCAGATCCGCCGGCTGATCGACCGCTACGCCCGGAGCCTGAACTCGGACCGCCGGTTCCTGCTTGAGCAGTACCGGATCGCCGACGTGGCGCGCAAGGTGGTCGGTGTCGGCAGTGTGGGAACCCGGTGCTGGATCATCCTGCTGCTCGGCCGGGACGACTCGGATCCACTGCTCCTGCAGGCCAAGGAGGCCGACGAGTCGGTGCTCGCGCCGTTCGCCGGGGCCAGCGAGTACCGGACGCAGGGCGAGCGCGTGGTCGCCGGCCAGCGGCTCATGCAGGCCACCAGTGACATCTTCCTGGGCTGGGAACGGGCGGACGGCATCGACGGCCGCCGACGGGACTTCTACGTACGGCAGTTGCGGGACTGGAAAGGCATCGCCGAACCCGAGGCCATGGTGCCGTCGGGCATGCGGGCCTTCGGTGAACTGTGCGGTGCCACGCTGGCCCGCGCGCACGCGAGGTCGGGCGACCGGATCGCCATCGCCTCCTATCTCGGCGGGGGCGACATCTTCGACCGGGCGCTCGTTCCGTTCGCCGAGAGCTACGCCGACCAGAACGAGAGGGACCACCGGGCGCTAGTCGCCGCCGTCCGCTCGGGGCGCGTCAAGGCCGAAGCTGCCTGACGAGCCCGACAAGGAGGCCAGCATGGACCGCTATCCGCCCATCGCCGACCACGGCCTGGTCGGGGACCTGCAGACCGCTGCCCTGGTGTCGTCCCGGGGCGTGGTCAACTGGTTCCCGGCACCGCGCTTCGACTCCCCCAGCGTCTTCGCCTCGCTGCTGGACCACGACGGCGGCGGCTACTTCCGCCTCGCGCCCGATCACCCCGAGGGAACGTGGAGGCAGCTCTACTACCCGGACACGGCCGTCGTGGTGACCCGCTTCATGTCCCCGGACGGCGTGGGCGAGATCATCGATCACATGCCGGTCCTGCCGGGCCCGACCCCGACCGACCGGCACAGCCTGGTGCGCATCGTGCGCTCGGTGCGCGGCACCGTGCATTTCGCCCTGGAGTGCCGGCCGCGGTTCGACTACGCGCGGGCCACCCACGAACTCGAACTGACCCCCGGAGCAGCGACGTTCCGGTCCCCCGGGGCGGCCGCCCATCTCCAGGGCAACATCCCTCTCGAACGCGACGGGCAGGACGTCCGGGGTGGCATCACCCTCCAGAACGGCGAGCAGGCGGCCGTGGTGTTCACGGTGTGCGGGCCGGACGGCGAAGCGCCGCCACCCCCCACGCTCGACGGGATCACCGAGGGCCTGTGGAACAACGTCGACTTCTGGCAGAAGTGGGTGCGCACCTCGAACTACCGGGGCCGCTGGACGGAGATGGTGCACCGCTCGGCCATCACCCTCAAGCTCCTCACCTACGCGCCGACGGGCGCGCCCGTCGCCGCCCCCACCATGGGGCTGCCCGAGCAGGTCGGCGGAGAGCGCAACTGGGACTACCGGTACACGTGGGTGCGCGACGGCTCGCTCTCGGTACGCGCGCTGCTCGACCTCGGCTTCGTGGAGGAGGCCAGCCAGTTCACCCGCTGGATCGGCGACCGTCTGGAAGCGCGCGAAGGACCGGCCGACGAGGTCCTCCAGATCATGTACCGGGTCGACGGCGACCCGCATCTGACGGAGGAGATCCTGGAACACTTCGAGGGCTACCGCGGCTCGTCCCCGGTACGGGTCGGCAACGCGGCCTCCGACCAGTTGCAGCTCGACATCTACGGCGAGGCCCTCTACGCCCTGGCCGAGGGCCGCGCGGTGGGCGAACGGGCCGGCTACCACGGCTGGAAGGGGCTGGCCGGCATCCTCGACTGGCTCGCCGACAACTGGGACCGGCCCGACGAGGGCATCTGGGAAACCCGGGGCGGGCGCAAGGACTTCACCTACAGCCGGGTGATGTGCTGGGCCGCCTTCGACCGGGGACTGAAGCTGGCCGCCGAGTTCAGCAGACCGGCCGACACCGTCCGCTGGACCGCGGCCCGGGACGCGATCTTCGAACAGGTGATGGCGCGCGGCTGGAGCGACAAGGAGGAGGCGATGGTCCAGCACTACGACGGTGACGTGCTGGACGCGTCCCTGCTGCTGGCTCCCCGCGTCGGCTTCGTCTCCCCGCGCAGCCCCGGCTGGCTCAGCACCCTGGACGCCATGGACCGCGTCCTCGTCTCCGACAGCCTGGTCTACCGCTACGACCCCAGGGCCTCGCCCGACGGACTGCGCGGCTCCGAGGGGACGTTCAGTCTGTGCACCTTCCTGTACGTCGACGCGCTCGCCCGGGCGGGAAGGCTGCCCCAGGCCCGCTACACGTTCGAGAAGATGCAGACGTACGCCAACCATGTCGGCCTGTTCGCCGAGGAGATCGGCCCGAGCGGTGAGCAACTGGGCAACTTCCCGCAGGCCTTCACCCATCTCTCGCTCATCATGGCCGCGACGACGCTGGACGAGGCACTCGACAGGCTGCGTCCCTGAAGGGCGGGATGTCCGGGCCCTGCGGCAAGAGTGCCGACGCGGCACGATGATTCTGTCAAGCCGAACCAGGCACCAGCCACCAGGCACCAGGGACCAGCCACCAGGGACCAGGCACCAGGGACCAGGGACCAGGGACATGAAACGGCCTCCAGGGCTGCACCGGCCTTGCCTGGTGGCTGGTGCGAACGCTGTCATGCGGAAGCCACCACCTCGCCGGCCATGACCTGGGGAGGGTTGGGGAGCAGTGACGCAAGGTGGTCCCGCACGAAGTCCGCAGCCCTCAAGATCGATTCCTCGGCACCGGCCTGATCCTGGAAGACGCTGGTCGAGACCATCACTCCGTCCCCGGCATCGATCCAGTAGTAGGCCACGAAGCCGGAGACCTGGCGCATGAGCGCCACGAACCCCTCGTTCACGAGACGTGCCGCCTCGGCCGAATCGGTCACCCCTTCGTACCGGCGGACTGCTGCGTACATCGCCAAGCTCCTCACGGCGTTCCGGGTTCGTCCTCTGCTGAGACGTCGTACCCCGGCGACGGCTGCCTGGCTCATGAGGCGTCCGGCAACCACCTGAAGGGCCGCCTTGAGTGATCCGAACGGCGGCCGCCGACCCCGACACACGGCCCTGCGCATGTCTGCCACGAGACGGCATCGACATCGGAGCAGAGCAGCCTCGGCCGGTGGCTGCCCGCAGCACGGAAGAGGCTGTCGACGCGGCTTGACGATCCATGTCGAGCCGCGTTCACAGACCGTCGGCCGGCCAGTCGGCTGTCGCGGTGGGCCGTGGTCGTGGAAGACGTGGAAGTCGTGGAAGACGTGGAGGCCACGGGTGGTCAGGAGGGCGGCAGAGGCTGCTCCGTCCAGACCGTCTTGCCGTCGTGGCTGTAGCGGGTGCCCCACCGCTCCGTGAGCTGCGCGACCAGGAAGAGCCCGCGTCCGCCCTCGTCCGTGCTGAGGGCCCTTCGGAGGTGAGGGGACGTGTGGCTGGCGTCGGACACCTCACAGATCAGACAGTGTGTACGGATGAGGCGCAGGGTGACGGGGCCGTCCGCGTACCGGTAGGCGTTGGTGACGAGCTCGCTGGCGACCAGCTCGGTGGTGAAGGCCATTTCCGACAGCCCCCATTCGGCCAGTTTCGCCGTGGTCAGCTCCCTGGCGCGGCCGGCGGCGGTCGCTTCCAGAGGCAGGTGCCAGGTGGCGAAGTTCTCCGGCGGCAGTACCCGGGTACGGGCCATGAGCAGCGCGATGTCGTCGGTGGGGCGGCGGTTCGTGGGCAGCAGCGCCTCGACCACCCCGTCGCACGTGCGCTCCAGAGCGTCGGCCGTGTGGGCGAGACATTCCTCCAGGTGCTCCAGCGCGGCATCGATGTCGCCGTCGCGCGCCTCCAGGAGGCCGTCGGTGTAGAGCGTGAGCAGGCTGCCCTCAGGGAGGTCCAGGTGGTACATCTCGAACGGCAGTCCGCCCAGGCCGAGCGGTGGACCCGCGGGCAGGTCGAGCACGGTCACCTGGCCGTCCGGTGTGGACACCAGGGGTGCCGGGTGGCCCGCGCGTGCCAGGGAGCATTGCCGGGACACCGGATCGTAGACCGCGTAGACGCACGTGGCCCCGACCACCTGCTCGATCGCCGACTGGTTGCCCTCGGCGTTCGTCTCCCCCTCGGCGGCCAGCAGACTGACCAGATCGTCCAGCCGGGCCACCACCTCGTCCGGTTCCAGGTCGAGGCTGGCCAGGGTGCGCACGGCGGCGCGCAGGCGCCCCATCGAGGCCGCGGCGTGGATTCCGTGGCCGACCACGTCTCCCACGACGAGGGCGACCCGGGCCCCTGACAACGGGATCACGTCGAACCAGTCACCACCGATGCCCGCTTCACCGCTCGCCGGCAGGTACCGGCAGGCCACCTCGACGGCCGGCAGGTCGGACACCGTGCCCGGCAGCAGACTGCGCTGCAGAGTCAGAGCGGCGCTCTGTTGCTGGGTGAAGCGGCGCGCGTTGTCGATGCAGACGGCCGCACGCGAGGAGAACTCATGGGCCACCGCGGCGTCGTCGTCCTCGAAAGGCTCCGAATCGCGCACTCGCCACAGACTCACCACGCCCAGTACCAGGCCGCGTGCCATCAGGGGCACCGCGATCAGGGAATGAACGCCGAGACCCAGCACGACCTCGATCCGCCGCCGGTCCATGGCGTACCACTCGGGGCGGAGGGACAGCACGCGTTCGAGAACCGGGCGACGCTCGGCCAGGCACCGCGCCTGTGGGGACTCCGGAAGGAGCGGGACCACTTCGCCCTCCTGGAACGGGACCCGTCGTTCCGGGGGCGAAAGGGCCACTCGCAGTAGTGCGCCTGCCATGTCCGAGGGCAGTTCGTCACCAAGTGCAACCGGCTTCAGGAGGTCCACCGAGCAGTAGTCGGCCAGGCCGGAGACGGCCACCTCGGCCAGTTCCCGGGCCGTCTGCGTCACGTCCAGTGAGGTTCCGATCCGGGCGCTCGCCTCGTTCAGCAGGGTGAGTCTGCGGCGGGCCCGGTAGCGCTGGGTCACGTCCTCGATCGTCTCCGCCACGCCGAGAACCCGGCCCGAGGGGTCTTCCATCCGGAACGCGGAGACGGAGACCATCCGTTCCCGCCCCGGAGCATGGCGTGTGCGCGCAGACTGCTCCGTGAAGATCAACGGCTCGCCGGTCTCCAGGACGTGGCGCACCCGCTCATCGGCCGGACCCGCGTCCTCGTCGACCAGGAACTCACCGGAACGACGGCCCACCGGCGCCTCGGCTGTGATGCCGCTTGCTTTTTCGATCGCGCGGTTGACCCGGATCACCTTCCTGTCCGTGCCGTGGATGGCCAGACCGATCGGGGACCGGTGGTACAGGCCGTCCAGCAGCGCACGGTCCCGCTGCCAGGCAACGATTTCCGTGGCAGGAGCACCGACCAGGAACCACTCCTGACGATCTCCGTCGCGGGTGATCGCGCGGGCCCGGAAACCCATCTCCACACGCCGTCCGTCGTGGTGCCGGACGGGCAGGACTCCGAACCAGCCCCCCGCCCTCATGGCGTCCACGACGACGGACCGCGCGACAGGCAGGTCACGGGCGTCGACCAGGAGGTCCCGCCACGCCCGTCCGATCACTTCCTTGGCCCGGTAGCCCAGCAGCTCCTGCGCACGTGCGCTCCAGCCGACCACTGCGCCGTGATCGTCGAGCACGGCCGAAGCGGCATGCCCCAGGGCGAACGGATCCTCCGGACTCTCACTGAAATGCATCGAGGGTGTCCCCATAACCGCCATTTCGTCTCTGTGACTCCGATGTTCCTCCTCCCGGTCTCCGTCCGCGACTCTCCCGTTCCTCTCGGCTCGGCGGTTCGACAGGAGTGACATGGCGGTGTCCACCCGTGTGCGGGCAAACGCCTGCGGGGAAGCGCGTGGCCACGGCTCGGGACCACTTCGTCACGGAGGCCGGCGCGGCGAAGGCGCTCGCTTCGGCGGGAGTCGCCATGGCGCGCGTTCACAGACCCTTCCCGCGAGGTAGCGGAGCCTGTGCACAGGGCCTCGTGGTCACCGTCCAATTCCGGCGGGCACACCGTGGCGGGGTACGTGCGGTGTTCGGCCACGTCAGTACCAGCAGACTTGACCGGCTGCCCCATGGCCCGTGCGGGCGGCGTGACGGAGAACGCGGAGCGGGCCGTCAAGGAGTTCGTCGGCGTCGTGGGCGGGGTCGTCACCCGAGCCGGTCATCCACGCGTGGATTCGCTCGATCGCGTCGCGACGTGGGGTTCCGGTCAGGACGAGGGTCTCCTCGACCGCAGGCAGTCGAGCGCGGACTTGCTCGGCGTCGAGAAGGAAGTCCCCGAACCGGCCCGGCAGCCGCAGCGTCGCGTCGGTACCCAGGGCGTAAGCCAGGGCGGAGAACGGGTCGGCCTTGCGCGCAGTGGCCACGAACAAGCCCTCCCCGATATCGGAGGGAAACTGATCCATGACCGTGTCACGCAACTCCTGCGCGCGGTCGGAGTCGTCGCGGCAGGCGTTGAAGAACGCGCCGAGCCGAAGGGCGTCCTCGTCGGCGTTCCAAGCGCCGGCGGAGCTCGTCGACGGCGTGAACATGGACGCCCGCGCTTTGCTTCGCCACCAAGCCAGCTCCCCAGGCACATCACAGTGCACCGGTTCCGGCGCCGAGTTCTGAACCGAAACGCTCTGCAAATTCCGTACCTGCCGGTCAGGCACCGAGCCGACGATCCACACACCTGTGACGCTCAACTCCGCCTCCTTCTGCTCTTCCACCCGAACTCGGGCATGTCCCAGCCGTCGGCGCGACGGTCGTCCGAACCGCGGGTCCACTCATGTCGAGCCGCGTTCACAGACCCTTCCGCATGGCAGCGTCCAGTCCTCGGGACTCTCCGTAGAGCCCCCACCGATCCAGGCCGGAGTAGATCAATGCGGTGCGGGACGAGGGGGCTGAGAGGCACTCGGCCTCTCCTGCGTACAGGGCAACCAGGGAATCGCTGCCCCTCCACCAGGTATCCGTCATGCCCTTGACCTCTTCCACCGGCTCGAAGCCGTCAAGGGCGACGTCATCGACCCTGTCGCCGGTAACCCTGGTGACCTGCTGTGCCCACATAGACGCGTGGTACGCGAGCGCAACGGACTCCACCCACCCCTCGACGGTTCGGTGCAGGGGCGTCCAGCGATAGCCGTACACCCCGAACTCCCCGCCGGGTCCGATCATGAACGAGTAGGGGATCGCGCACCGGTCGGTCCCCGCCGGGTACAGCCACCCCTCGTCAGGCGAACCCTCCGGAAGGTCGGAGTCCAGACACCTGGGTCCACCGTCGTAGTGCGGAGCCGGAGGCAGTACAAGACCTCCCCAGCGCTCCTGATACTCCTTCACGCGGTCGATCTCCACTGACGGGACCCCGAGCGCAAGCCACTGCTCCGCGAGCCGGCCGATCGGCGGCACGTCGATCCTGATGCCGTGCCCGGTGACGAACGACCGCGCTCGACGCGTCAGTCCCCCGAGTACGGCATTGCTGAGATGTCGCTCCATGAGACGGACGCTACTTGGCGCGCTCGGGCGAATGCCTGCTGCCCGCGGCCGGCGTGCTCCGTCGCGTTGTGCAACGGATCGAAAATCGGTGGCCTCCTGACCTGGCCGAACCCACGCTGTACGCCATGGAAGAACCGCACCGCAGGATCCGCGCGCTTCACACGGCGTCCACGATCACCGTCTACCAGGCGTACCGCCCGGAGATCGGCGGACCCGCCGCCCGCAAGGGGCGTTTCCCCGCCGCGTGGAGGCCTGACCGGATGACGTGGATCAAGCCCAGTTTCATGTGGATGATGTACCGCTCCGGCTGGGGCACGAAGGAGGGGCAGGAGACCGTCCTCGCCGTCGAGATCACTCGCGACGGCTTCGACTGGGCGCTGCGCCACGCCTGTCTGTCGAGTTACGTTCGCGGACTGCATCCCGATCGCGGCACCTGGCAGCGTGACCTCAAGCGCGCACCGGCCCGTGTCCAGTGGGATCCCGAACGCGATCTGCACCTGCGTCCCCTGCCGCACCGCTCGCTGCAACTGGGGCTCTCGGGTGAGGCATCGTCGCGTTACGCGGACGAGTGGATCGTGTCCATCAGCGACGTGACCCCGCTCGCCAACGAGATCCACGCACTCGTCAGGGACGGCGAACCGGACTCAGCCACCCGACTGCTCCCCCAGGAGCAGGAATACCCCGCCGACGCAGAACTCCTGGCCCACCTGCGCCCCTGACCGACGGCCGGCATCACCCATGGGTCACATGGCAGCACAGGTCTGTGAACGCGGCATGATGGTTCATGTCAAGCCTCGCTCACAAGCCTTCTGCGTTACTGCTCTCCTGGGTTTCCAGAAGTTCGTCACCGTGCTCGATCATCCAGCGTCCGAGCGCCGTCATCGGGCCCTCGACCAGGCTCTGTCCCAAGCCGGTCAGGGCGTAATCGACGCGGGGCGGCGCCTCAGCATGCGCGTGACGCTCGATCAGTCCGCTCGCGAGCAGACGGTGCAGGGAGTCGGTCAGGACTTTGTCGCTGATGCCACCGATCGCGGCGCGCAGCTCGCGGCGCCGGCGCGATCCCACGCGAAGTGCCGTCAGCACAACGGGATCCCAGGTGTGAGCGAAGAGATCGGTGGCCGCGCGCAACCGGCAATCGGCGACCAACTCGTAGCAGTGCGCGTCGTCATCTGTCATCTCGCCTCCCATCATTGCGCGTTGGTCACGCACTGATCGGTGCGCGACGCCTTCTCTACCGTAACCACCGGACCGAACACTGTTGGAGAGGCGGAGACGATGCGCATCGGGATCCTGGGAACTGGGACACTGGCGGCGGCCCTGGGCGAGGGCTGGGCGCGTGCAGGACATGAGGTGGTGATCGGCGGACGGTCGCAGATCAAGGCGGAGAAGCTTGCTGAGCGGCTGGGACACGGAGTGCTCGCAGTCGCGCCGCGTGAGGCGGTCGCAGACCGTGATGCGGTGCTGCTCGCCGTGTCCTGGGATGGCGTCGCGGACATGATGGGATCGGTGGGCGCGTCCGACGGCGCGCTCAGGGGGACGCCGTTGATCGATCCCACGAACGCTGTCACGCACGGCGTCGGCACTCTGCTCACCGAACACGGCGAGTCGATGGCGGGGCGGATCGCCGGGCTTGCTCCAGGAGCCCGGGTCGTGAAGGCATTCCATCTCTTTCCCGCCGACCAGTGGACGAGCCCGCACAGTGGCGGCCGGCCCCGTGTGACAGTGGCGATGTGCGGCGACGATGCGACGGCACTCCACGTCGTCGGCGAACTGGTCCGTGACGTCGGCGGGACCCCGGCGACGTTGGGGACGCTGGATCGCGTCCGCCAGTTGGAGGAGGTGGCGGGTTTCGTCATCGGCCTGGCCTTCGCGGGCTTCGACCCCAACTCCGCTGTTCCTCAAGTCCCCTCGATCGACAGGCGCACCGGTTCACGGGAGTAGCCGCACCTCTCGCACGCCCGGTGATACGCCCCGGCCCGGGGCTTTGAACGCGGAGGCCATACGCGGAGGGTCGGCCCCCAGTCAGTCGGCACCGGGGATCAGCCCGACCCGGTAGGCGAGGACGACCGCCTGGACCCGGTCGCGCAGGCCGAGTTTGGCCAGGATCCGCGAAACGTAGGTCTTGACCGTCTCGGGGGTGATGAACAGCGCCGTGGCGATCTCCGCGTTCGACAGCCCCTCGGCGATCTGCCGGAGCACGTCCAGCTCGCGGGGGGTCAGCGCGCGCACGAGGTCTTCCCTGGCCTGCCGGGAGGTGTCGGCCGGCCGCAGGTGTTCGGCGAAGTGACCTATGAGGTGGCGGGTGACGGCGGGCGCCAGCAGGGCCTCGCCCCGGGCGACCGTACGGATCCCGTTCACCAGCTCCGCGGGAGGCGCGTCCTTGAGGAGGAAGCCGCTGGCGCCGGCCCGCAGCGCGTCGTAGACGTAGGCATCGACGTTGAAGGTGGTGACGACCAGCACCTTCGGCGGGAACTCGGCATCGGGAGCGGCCAGTTGCCGGGTCGCCTGGATGCCGTCGAGCAGAGGCATCCGGATGTCCATCACCACCACGTCGGGCCGCAGCCGCCGTGCGGCTTCCACCGCCGCGTGCCCGTTCTCGGCCTCCCCGACGACCTCGATGTCGGGCTGCGCGGAGAAGATGGTGACGTAGCCGGTCCGCACCAGTGCCTGGTCGTCGCAGACGAGTACACGGATGGGTTGCGGCGCATGGCTCACGGGGTCACTCCTGAACGGGCTTGGACGGAATCGTCGCGCGGACCTCGAACCCGCCCTCGGGCCGGGGTCCGGCCTCCAGTTCACCATCGAGCATCCCCACCCGTGCACGCAGCCCGGCCAGACCTCGTCCGCCCGCTGGGCCAGGCTTCCGCGGGACCGGTACGGTCGCCGGGGACGCGGCGGGTGCGTGGGTCGTCACCTTGATCTCGACGTGCTCCTCGCCGTGCCGGACCAGGACGTGTGCCGGCTGCCCGGACGCGTGCTTCATCGCGTTGGTGAGCGCCTCCTGCACCACGCGGTACGCGGCCAGCTCCACGTCCACGGACCGTGCCCGCCGCTCGCCGTGTTCGCTGAACTCGACCAACTGACCTGACCTGCGGGCCTGTTCGACCAGGTCGACCACCCGTCCCAGGGTCGGGGCCCGGTCCGCACGCGCCGGGTCGGCGACCGCGGACTCACCGGTCGCCTCCAACACGCCGAGCAGGTACCGCAGTTCCGTCAGGGCCCGACGGCCGGTGTCGCTGACGGCCGCCAGTCCCTCCCCGGCCCGTTCCGGCGCCGACGTGAGCAGGAACTGCGCCGCGTCGGACTGGACCACCATGGCCGTCACGTGGTGGGTGACCACGTCGTGCAGTTCGCGGGCGATCCGTGCCCGCTCGGCGGCCGTGGCCACCTCGGCGGCCAGCCGCCGCCGTTCCACCTCTTCCCCTCGCCGTATGCGCACGGCACCCCCCACCAGCCAGATCGCGGCCAGAGTCAGATAGAACGCGAGATAGTCCGGGATTTCCTGTGGTGAGCCGAGGTGGTGCAGGACGACGGCCAGTACGGCGTAGGCCGCGCTCGCCGCGACGGTCGCAGCGCGGCGGAGACCGACCTGATGGGCCCCGGCGGAGTACAGGGCGAGATACAGCCCCCAGCTCCCGAACGTCGTCGCGAAGCCCAGCGCCTGGTGCACGGCGAACGCGCCTGCGACGACGGCCAGACAGGTTGCGGGCCACCGGCGGCGGGCTGCCAGCGGCAGGGTCTGAGCCAGGATCAGCCCGATGCCGAGCGCGTTCGCCTGCCGCTCGGGCAGATCGCCGATCTGCCCTCCGATGTTCGACAGGGTCGGCACGAAGGCCAGCAGGGTGAGCACCAGGGCAAGTACGCAGTCCTTGGCGGAGGCATCCCACTCGCTCCACCGGTCAAGTGGTGCCCGGAACAGCGGGGAACTCCAGGGCGCCTGACGGGACATCACTTCCGTTTCCTCCAGTCGGCCTGTCTCAGTGCCGGGCCCGCCGCCGGGGCAGCAGTCGGCCGTTCCGGTGGGCGAGGACGGCCATCGGGACGGTGATCAGTACGCCGAGGACGATGGGCACGATCGACGTCTCCAGGCCGAAGCCGTCGCCGGTCAACAGGGTGGAGCCATGGACGTCGACGGTGTACAGGCCCTCGGGGGTGTGCCCGGAGACCGGGACGCCGAGCAGCTGCTCGACAGTGTTCCAGGTGAAGTGCAGACCCACGACGAACCAGATGCTACGCCGCCACAGGAACGCGGCACCGAGCATGACCCCCGCCTCGAGAGCGATCGCCACCACGCTCCGCCCACTGGCTCCCGGAGCCCCCAGGTGGGCGACGCCGAAGAACAGCGCGGTGATCGTGATGGCGGCCCGGCTGCCCCACAACTGCTCCAGAGCCTGCAGGGCGAGACCGCGGAACAGCAGCTCCTCGGTGACCGCGGCGCCGATCTGCACCATGACCGCGGACCACACGACCGACACGAATCCGTTGCCCGCCCAGGAGAACGAGTAGCCCCCGAAAGCCGTGATCAGGAGTGCGGACACGAGGATGAAGCCCAGACCGATCCCGCCGCCGAGCAATACCTCCCGGCCGGCCCCGCGCCGGGCGATCTCCGGCGTGGAGCGTCGTGCGACGAAGCGCATGACCGCCCAGTACACGGCCACCGCGGCAGCCGCTCCCAGCGCCGGCACCGGACCGGGGCCCGTCGCGGTCAGGCCCGAGACGAGACCGACACCGACCATGCCCGTCAGCATCCAGCCGAGTGGAGATCGAACGATCCGTCCGAAACGGCCGTCCCGGCCGTCGTCCTCTTCGTCCGGGCCTGAGCCTGTGTCGTGCGGTGCGGTGGACGTCGTGCCCATCGTGGCCTCCCCCTGTGGTGGTGGTCGCACCGGTGGCGACCTGACAACCACGCTAGGGACGCGCCGACGTCCGCGAGTCACCCCCACATGGACAACCCTTGTAGCTCTCAAGGGGGATGCGCCACCCCGCCCGCCCATCCAGGGCGCCCGTTGGGCTGGGTCCGTGCGGCCGTCGTTACCGCGAGGCAGCTTTGAGCTGAGCGGTGATTTTGGCCAGAGCCTTTTCGGCTGGGCGCTGTTTGATGAGCCCTTCACGACCTGCGGCGCGGAGCTCCACCACCGCTACGCCTTCGGGACCTGCGGCCACAACAGCGGTCACAACGGTGGGGTTCAGACCGCCAAGCCCTACACCGACCATCGCTCGTACGGCGATGCCCCCGCCCTCTCGGACCTCCGTTCCCAGCGGATTCCCCATGTCGGCCAGAGTCGTGTGGACCAGCTGGGAGACTGCCGTCACCGTTCCGGACAACTCGACATGAGTGGTACTGACGTCCTTCTTCGTCCATTTGAAGCCTCGAGCGGCTCCACGAGCACCGCCCCGTGCCCCTGCTCTGCCCAAACCGTGCGTTCCGGTGGCCGCCCCTCCAGCGGCAGCTCCTATCGAGCCGCCCTTCGCACCGAGTTGCATCACCGCGGCGAGCAGGAGCTCGTTCTCGCCGGCCTCATCGAACATGCCCGTCTCCTCAACGCCGGCAAGCCATGGCTCTACAACCGAAGTCACCCAGTCTTACCACTGGCCGGCAGCCTCCTCCAGATCGGCTGCCGAATGTGGCTTCTCCGTGTGGTCCCTGCATTCGTTGGGGGCGCGGGAACTCGACCCGGAAGCCGGCGAGGACGACGAACGCGCGGTCTCCGAAGGAGTCTCGGTGGCGCCGTACACCTACTTCGCTGAAGAGTAGGGAGCGGCCGGGAAGTGGCGCGGCTGCCCGGAGGGCCAACCCGCTTTGGTGCCCCCTCCGTAGCTCACCCGGTATGCCGGTCGGTGGAGAGCAGCCACCGCCAGCGTCGACGTTCCGTGACGAGCGTGGCGGCCACGAGGAGAGACACGAGGACTGCCGCATAGACGGGCCACGCCAACCATGCGGCGATCACGGCAGCAGTGAGCTGGAGCACCACGAGCAGGATCGTGACGGTACCCGAGACAGGGATGATCACCTGCGCCTTGTCTCCCGGAGTGGAGAAGACGGTCGGAAGGCCGATCAGTACCACCACCGCCAAGACGGCAAGCAGCCATGAGTACTTGGACAAGGCCCAGGGAGTGGCCACCCAGGCGACGACTTCCGCGGCGAAGCGCAGGACGGATGCGATGCGGTCGTCCGGTCTCTCCATGTTCGCCCCCCGCAAGCTGTGTCGACCACCAGCGGGAGATCTTACGACCACGGACGGGGCTGTGGACGCGGCTCGGTGATTCATGTCAAGCCTCGTTCGCAGACCTTTCTCCGACTCATCGAACGCGCCTTCGTCACAGGGTGCTCACGTGATTCGTCAGCCCAGCTGGTCGAGGACCCCCAGGTAGACGTCATAGGTCTCGCCGCACTGCCGGGCGAGGCCGATACCGGGCAGGTGGGCAACCTGCAAGGGGGCGAACCGCCTTGCCTGCGTCGCCCCTTGGACACCAGCACTCACGCTGGCCCCTCTGCTCATGGGTAGGCTCAGTGGTCATGACACGTGTTGCGGTGGTGGGCATGGGCGCGGTGGGCTCCGTGGTGGCCGCGGGCCTGGCCTCGACGGGGCGTATGGAGGTGACTGCCTGCGTGCGCTCGCCGCTGGGCGGACTGCGGATCACGCGGCCCGACGGGGCGGTCGAGAACACATTGATTCCGGAGATTCTTGACCCTGCTCAGGTGTCTGCAGTCGAGTGGGTGGTGCTGGCGACCAAGGCTCATCAGACGGCTGGGGCCGCGCCCTGGTTGGAACGGCTGTGCGGTGCGGACACCCGTGTCGCGGTGCTGCAAAACGGTGTCGAGCACCTTGAGCGCGTCGCGCCGCTGACAGGCGCGGCCCGGGTCCTTCCGGTGGTGGTGGAGATCGCGGCCGAATCGCCGCAACGCGGCCACATCCGGCTGTTCGACCGCCCGAGGGTCGTGGTACCCGAGGGCGACGACGGCGCGAGATTTGCGGCCCTGTGCCAAGACAGCGGCATCACCGTGGCCTTGACCGAAGACTTCGTGACCGCAGCTTGGGCGAAGTTGTGCCTGAATGCGGCCAACGGCGCCATTACCGCCCTGACGATGCGCCGTATGCCGGTCTTCGCCAATCCCCGCATCGCCCGCCTGGGCCACGCGTTGGTGGAAGAGGCACGACAGGTCGCCGCCGCGTCGGGCGCGAACCTTCCCGAGGACCTGGCCGACCAGGTCATCGCTCGGCTGCGGACGATGCCGGCCGAGTCCGGCAGCAGCATGCTGTGGGACCGCCTGGCAGGCCGGCCGCTGGAATACGACGCGCGCAACGGCGCAGTGGTGCGCATGGGTGCCCGCCTAGGCATCCCCACTCCGCACAACGAGACCGCAACCGCGCTGCTGGAAGCCGTCAGTGAATCCGGGGAGGTGACGTAGCGTCCGCTACATGGTGACGTTCCCAGGTGCGGGTGCGGTAGCCGAGGCCAGGGCCGCCCAGGAGGTGGGGTGCCTCGCTCGCCGAGGTCGTCGGCGTGGCCGCAATCATTCCAGCCTCACCCCACAGGCACCCCGTGCCTTACCGATCCCAACGAGATTGTGTTACGAGCTCGGGGACTGGGACTTCGCGCTGGGCGGCAAGGGCTACGCGGGCGGTCCGGACCGGAAGCCGGTGTCCGGTCTCGTCCCAGACAGCTCTTGGAAGGTGAGAGGGCCGGTGCAGTCGCTACAAGGCGTCGAACGGGGGCACGATGCGGACGATGATGATGAGTGGGGCGCGCGGGGCCACGAGGAACTAGAACCATCCGCCGGCCGCGTCCATACGACGTAGGCCGCCCGGTCTTGGGCCGTTGCCGAGATCACTGACGTCGATTCCCGTACTGGCGAGCTCGACGAGTTGGCCGGCCAGGCGTTCGACTTCCGCCACGACGTGGGCCGGGAGGCCGCCCGCCACGTGATCGTGATCAGGGTCGTATTCCCAGCGCCAGCCCGGACTCACCGGGTCGAGAGACCGACGGCCGCGTGGGCTTCATCGAGAAGCCGTCCGATCTCGGCGGCGGCCTGTCGTGCCTGCGCGGCGTCGCCCGCTTCAGCGGTGTTCTCCCAGTGGCGGAAATCTGCAGCCAGGCCGGGCTGGCGTTGGATGTGGACATAGACGGCCCACTGGGTGATGAATCGCCGGAGAGGGGCAAGATCGGAGCCCTGTCGGGACTGGTCGGCCGCCTGGTCCAGCTCCCGCGTGAAGGCGGGGAGCGAGGCGGGCGCGATCTGGCTGATGGCCTGCCGTAGCGTGGCGACCGTTGCAGGCGGCTGAGGGATGAGTGGTTGCTCAGCGGCTGGGGTGGTCATGGCTGCTCCCATGGGCGCGATTCTGTCCCACGCCTCAGCCTAGCGGGCAGGAGCATTTTCGCTCCGCTCGAACGAGTGAGGGAGAAGCGATTCAGCTGTCACCCGGACCGGCCCGAGGGCGGGAGGTCGGGTGAACCCGTTCCTCATCCCTGCAGGTGAGCGATGAGCTCGTCCTGGCCGGTACAGGAGTCTTCCTGGGGCAGCAGTCGGACGGCTGAGTCCAGGTCGCCGCCGCTGACGAGGGCGTGGACCTCGTGGACGAGTGGGGTGACGTCGCGGATGGCAACCGTCCACTCGTCCGCGTAGCGTCGCGCAGCCTCACCCGAGAGGCCGAGTTGCAGGGACCGGTACGGCAAGGGCCGCAGCCGTAGATCCCGTTCGGGGTCCCACTGCACACGCGCGGGTGCCCTCCTCAACTCCCGCTTCCAGGCGGCCTGGTTCTCGTGCACCCCGCGCAAGTAGTGCGACAGGCACGCATTGCGCAGGGCCCACTCGAAACCCTCGCGACTGATCTCGACGGCCAGAACGGTCTCTTGGCCCTCCTTCGTACCCCAGCCGCAGCGATACATCATCCACAGAAAGCTCGGCTTGATCCATGTCAAGCCGTGTCCATAGACCTTTCGGCCCCAGCCGAACTCTCCGCGTCGACGTGAAGGACTGATCCCCAAAGCTTGAGTGGAAATCAAGAGAGCTTACTCGGCGAGTCCCGATGCCCAGTTCGTCCCGGACACGGGCTGCGCTCCCGACAGACGACGGTCCTCCTATATCTGTCGAATGACTTGCGCCATCGCTCTTTCGACCGGTGCACGGCTGAACACATGCACCAATGCCAGATGGAACAATGCCGGCGCGAGAGGAGCCCATCGGTGAATTCGATCGGGACGCAGCATGTATTTGACCACGGTCGCTGGGCGGAAAGGTACGTAGTCGATGGTCTGATGTTCCCAGCGATCCGACACTCCTCTGCTCATGCGTTCCTGTAGATCCTCCCGATTCAAGTCGTTCAGTCTGGCGTAGAAGTGGGCGCTCCAGTGGCGCTTCTCGATGTCCAGCACAAAGGCGAGCAACTCGACGGAGTAGTCGAGTGGTTCGATGGACAGTTCCTCCCGCATCCCACGACGGGCGACTGCATACAGGTCCGGGGCACTCCTGCCGGACGAATCGATGTGCCGTGACATGCCCTCGTTGACGGAGGAGTTCCAGACGCCAGGTGCCATGCGGACCCGGTCACTGCGTTGGCTGATGACCAACATGTCGTCGGCGGTCACAACCGCGACGTTGATGGCAAAACTGCATTGCAGAAACGCGGGCGCCGCCAGCGGATCGTCAGGGTCGAGATAGCGTGAACGGGGTGTTGTCCCGTCGGGCAGCCGACGGTCGAGTTGTTGAGCCGCGAGAAAGGTGTAGTAGTCCGTTGGGCGCAGACGCAGGTGGACTTCGGGTTGCTCGTCGAGAGCGGTCCGCGAGACGTCGAACGACTCGACCGCGTAGCGAGGACCGTTCCACAACGGCGTCCGACCTTCTGCCCGTAAACGCGTACTCTCCGCTTCGATTTCAGCCCGCCAGCCGACCATGTCCGAGGGCAATTCGATGGTTTGGTCGAGCACTTGGATGTAGACGGCTTCGGCGGGTATGGCGGATTCGCCGTCTCCTTCAACAATCAGGGCGGAGGTGTGAAGAGGGCCGAGGGAGAAGGTTCTCCACGCAGGACTGGACTCCTCCCGTTGCCTCAGGCCGCGTACCGCACGCGTTGAGCGAGTTTGCAGCCTGTACCAGGTGTTTTGTAAGGGTTGCTGGAACAGCACCGCGAACAGCATCCCGAGCACAGCGCCGACGACTCCGTTGGCCACATCGATCCCGCCCATGTCAGGCAGGGTAGGCACGGCGACCACGCCATGTGTGCGATCTTGTCCCCTTCGTTACAGCACTGATCCGGGCACCCCAGATCTGTTGGAGGCCCCAGCCGCCGGAACCGGGACCTTGAACGGCGAGCCACCACACTCGCTGAGACAGTGCCGCGCCCGACTGTGTGCGTCTCGTGAGCGAGCGGGGTGACGTCACTGATGGCGACTGTCCACTCGTTCGCGTAGCGGCGGACGGACTCGCCCACGAGGCCGAGTTGCGGGGAACGGTAGGGCAAGGGTTGTAGGTGCAGGTTTCGCTCGGGATCCCACTGCACGCGCGGGCGCCCTCCTCGGCAAAGCGGCGAGTCGCTGCTTGGGCATCTGGATCGTCAGCCAGGTCGGCGGCAGTGCCGAGGACGAGGTGACCAGATTGCTCGGCCTCGGAGCCACCAAGGCGGATGTCGGTCAAGGGCCAGACCGAAACTGGGTGGTCATGGCGGACCCTGAGGGCAACGAGTTCGACGTCCTACGCACGACGGCACCGCAGAACTGGGCCGCGAACGGGCACCCACGCCCCGTCACACACCGCAACAGTCACGTTGCGGCTTCTTGCGCGCCATCGTTCCCCGACCCATTGCTCGGCAGGGACTATGCCCAAGGGCCTGGCCGGCCAAGTCACGGACACGAAGGTCGGCTCGGTCGACGCTCAACCGGAGGGGACGAGCAATGGACGGTGCTCGCAACCCGAATGCGGACGATCGCCACAACCTCACGCTCATCAGCGCCCACTCGTCTGTGGCCTGTGTCGCTGGCGACGGACAGAGGTCTGTCAACGCGGGTTGGTGATCCATATCATCCCGTCCCGTTTCCAAGTGGTAGCGAATCTGCACTCCGGACGGCAGGCGGGCCGAGCCGGTCCCAACCGACCAAGCCGGCACGGACCACACCCTGATATCCGCTCGCTCTGAGCTGGCAAGCGTCCTACTCTCGGCCCATGAACAGGCCACTTGTCGCCATCCTCAGCGGCGCAGGCATCTCCACCGAACAGAGCATCGCCAGAAGTAACCTCGCTTCATGACCGATGACTTAGTACGGCGGGCGCACTGGGGTGACCTCGCAGGTCAGCGCTGGGCAGGGCTGGTCCGGCTCTCCCTCGAAGCGGACGACGAGGAAGTGTCCGCCCGGAGGCTGAGCAAGAAGTCGGATCGCCCCGCCGAAGGCGGCACGAGGTGGCGGCCAGCGACCGGCCGAGACATCAAGAGCCGGGATGAGCAGGAGAAGGACGCTCGCAGGTTCGTCGAGAGCCGCGAAGGCCAGTACGTCCACACCTACGAGGAGCCCGACACCTCGGCGTGGAAGCGCCGGAGGGTCCGGCAGCCGGACGGCACGGTCGCCTATCGCGTGATCCGCCCCGTGTTCGAAGGAGCACTGGAAGATCTCAAGCGCGGGACGACGCCGGACGGGCAGCCGTTGGACGGACTGATCGTTTACGACATAGACCGCCTGACTCGGGACAACCGGCATCTTGAGGATGCCATCGAGGTGGTCGAGAACTTCCGCCGCCCGATCATCGACATCACCGGCACGCTCGATCTCCTCACCGACAACGGCCGGACGGTCGCGCGTCTGCTGGTTGCAGTGGCCAACAAGTCGAGTGCCGACACGGCCCGGCGTGTCCGTCGCAAGCACCACGCCATGCAGCAGGCCGGCATCCCGGTGGGAAGTACCCGCCCCTTCGGCTACAAGGCCGACAAGCGCACGATCGAGCCGAAGGAAGCCGCCGCGATACGTAAAGCGGTCGAGCGCATTCTCACCGGCGCGTCCCCGCGGACGATCGCAGTCGACTGGAACAAGCAGGGCATCAAGACGACGCTGGGCAACACATGGAGCAAGGGCACTGTGAAGCAGATCCTTCGCAATCCCCGTATCTGCGGCTACCGCTCAAGGAAGGTGCGGGAGTTCACTCCGGAGACAGGAGGCGAAAGCATCAGGGTCGAGCCCGTACTCAATGACGACGGCGAACCGGTCAAGGGCCAGTGGGAGCCGATCATCTCCGTGACCGACTGGGAAGCCGTCACCGCGGTCATCGGAAACCGCCCCGAGCCCGGCGGGGCGCACAACGCCCGGAAGTACCTGGGAACAGGCATCCTCCGGTGTGACAAGAACGGGTGCGGGGGCCACTTGCGCGCGATGAAGGCAGTCCCGAGCCGGAAGAAGCCGGAAGGGTTCTTCGACTACACCTGCCCTGACAAGGGGACCGGCTACGGGTGCGGCGGCATCCGTATCTCGGGTCCAGAAACCGACAAGGCCCTCAAGATGCTCGTCATCACCAAGTACGAGGAGGAGGCCCAGGAAAGGGAAGCGACGGCAGCAGCCCCAGAGGACTGGGACGGCGAAGGGCAGCTTGCCCGTATCCGGGAGGACATCGAGGACTGGACCGAGCGGCGAGACCAGCGCCTCGTCAGCAAGGAGCGGTTCTTCGCATTCTTGGCGAAGGCGGAAGCGACGGAACGCCGACTGATCAACGAACGCAACGAGTGGCGCCGTCGCGCTCTGCGAGCGAAGGGGAAGCCGATCGACCTGCGGAGCGTGTGGGACGACCTCGATTTCGTGGAGCAGCGCGCCTACATCGAGAAGACGTTGTTGACCGTCCTGGTCAGTCCTGCCGGCAGGCCCCGTAGTCCGGTCTGGAGTCGGCTCACGCCTGTCTACCGAGACGAAGACTGAACGGCGCGATCAACTTCGTGCCGCCATTCACGGCGCACGCTTGCCGGTACGGGACCTACTCGTTCCGACCTCAAGTCCGAGGATCGCGTTCACTTGCCGCCAGCGGGCGTCCGACCACTTGGGCGCCTGGCGCGCATGCTCCCTGGCCCAGGCCCACCCAGCGTCCTCCGCACTCTCACGTCGTGCCGTCAGAGGACCGCCTCCCCGAACACAGACGACCGCTGGTCTCGGACGACCTCCCGTAGCCGCGCAAGGTCTTCAGCGACTCCGGCAGCCAGGAGAGCAGCACCGGGGGTGTGGCCGGAGCCGACATAGCGCCAGTGCTTTTCAACTACCGCGCTGGGGACGGTTTCCTGAGCAGCGCCGTGGGTCTGGTGCGCTGCTCGTTCTGCGCGCAAGGCCGCGTATGTCGTCGAGTAGGCCCGCGACTTGGTGAGGATGTGGCCGCGGTAGCCGAGCGTGTGAGCCCAGGCCCGCAGATGCAGGGGCGCGAACTCGGTGAGACTGCCGAGGCGCCAGCAGGTGAGCATAAGGGCCCGCACGTGGTCGGTGACGGGGACTGCGTCGATGTCGCCCCGGGTGGTGAGCCGATGGTCGGTGCCGGCGCCTGTCTCGCTTGCTCCCTTGGTGACGTATTTGGCGACGTACGCGGCTACGGCGTCGTCGTCCGGGCCAAGCCCGTCAGTCCGTAGAGGCCGGACGTCGATCTGAGCGCCCCAGCGGAGATTGAGTTCGCCGACGGCGGGACTGTGGGGAGTGCGGACCCGGACCCGCCGGGCGGAGGCGCGCACGGTGTCGGTGAGTCGGTCGGTGGTGCCCCAGGGCGGGGGTTCGTCGTCGGGTCCGGCCGGTCCGTCGAGGCGGACGACGGCGTGAACGTGGACGGCAGCCCGTTTCTGGTACTCGGCGACGCGGGCGAAGGACAGTCGGGCGTGATCGGCGAATCGGGACTGTACGAGGCTGGCGGAGGAGGCCAACCGTCGCCGGACGTCGATGACGAAGCGGTCCCACAGCTTTCCCGCGTGTGCGTGCCAGAGGACGTGGGCCGGGTAGTCGTAGCAGTCGGTGCAGAGGGGTTGGCCGACGAGGGGATCGGTCGTGTCGTGGACGGCGCCGCAGCCGAGGGGCCGACCGTGCTCGCAGCGTCCGCGGTCTCGACGGGGGCGGCATCGTTCCCCGGCGCGGTGCACCGGGCCGAAGGACGGTGCGGTGAGGGTGATGAAGAGCCGGGGTCGGTCGCGGACCGTTGTCGGGATGTTCTTGCCGCCGAGGAGGCCGGCGCGGACGAGGTGGTAGGTGTCGCCCGCGTGGAGTCGGGAGCAAGGTGCGCAGACGGTTGAGCGTCGGTTGCGGCAGCGGATGAGGAGCCGTTCACCGGGCTCATTGCGGGTGTCGTAGTGCTGGATGATCTCGCCGGTCGAACCGTCCAGGGTGGTCGTCGCCCCCGACAGGTGCACCGGATGCGCGCACCCGCCGGTGGCCGTGATCTGGTCGAGCCAGCGGGTGAACTGAGGATCTTGGGCGATGCGTATGGCGTCGCGGTCTGCTTCGGGGAGCTGACACAGGCGCGCCGCGCGGTCGAGGGCGGCGCGCCTGTCAGCCGGGGTGAACTCGGGTGTGATGGTGGTGGCCTTCCGGGGTGGGCCGCCGAGGCGGCACGGGTAATGGTTGGTGGCGCGCAATTGGTCATGGGGATCACTCCTTGGGTGGTGTGTGTGGTGCGTTGGGGTTCAGCGGATGGTTCCGGTGCCGCGGCAAACGCGGCAGCGCCGAAGTCGTCCGGTCCAGGTGGTGCGGGCCCCTTCGCCCTTGCAGTTGGGGCATCTCACGCGGCGCATCGGCATGGCCTACGTCCTTCCTGCCTAGAAGTGGGAGAAGCCGCTCAGGACCCAGGTCATAAGGCCGTTGATGGTGAGGCTGACGGGGGTCTGGCCGAGGTACATGCCGAAGAGGGCGATGCAGACGGCTTCCCAGGCGCGGACGTCGCGGGAGCGTACGAGGAGGAAGGTGATGATCCCGAAGACGACCACGAGGGACACGGCGGTACCTGTGCTGATCACTTGTCGTCTCCTTCGAGCGCCGCGAGGGCATGGACGATGGCGGGCAGTTCGGGGGTCAGGGCGCTGTACTTCTTGGCCGTTGCTGCGGCCTCTTCGGTCGAGGTGAGGTGGGAGCGGGCGCGGCTCCAACCGCCGTCCGCGCCGGTACACACGGCCACGCCCTGTTCCCCTGCGGTTATCGACTGGGCGACGACGACGGCGTCCTTGTTGAGGTCGCCCAACGTCATCTCTGCCGTGCCGGGGTCGTTGACGCGGTGGCAGATCCGGCCGCCGAGCTGGGCCCGCAGTGCGGTGACGCCGGGGCCGAGGTCGGAGCCGACACGTTGGCCGGCGACGACCAGGTGGATGCCGAGCGCGGCACCGAGCTGGGCCAGGCGCAGGAGGAGGGTGGAGCACTGTTCGGCTTCCGCCCTGCTCTCGCGTCGACCGTCAGAGAGGTACAGCTCCGCGAGTTCGTCGACGATCACAACCACGGGTATCGGCCGCAGCTTCTCCGGGAGTTCCCAGATGGAGCGGACCCCCGCCGTGCGGCAGGCGTGCATGCGGTCCTGCATGTCGACGGCGAGTGCGGTGAGCACGGCGACCGCTTCGCGGCGGCAGGTGGTGAGGGCGCTGAGTCGTTCGGCGAAGAGGCCGAGTTCCATGCCGCCCTTGCAGTCGATGCCGACCAGGGCGACGGGTTGCGGGGCGAGTTGGGTTATCAGCCGGGCGAGCAGGGTGGATTTGCCGGAGCGGGTGGCGCCGGCGATGAGCCAGTGCGGGACGAGTCGCAGGTCCATGACCCAGGCGCCGCCGCTCTCCAGTACGCCGATGAGAGCGGACAGGAGGACGGCGGGCGCCGAGGCTAAGCCGGGCCGGGCCAGCGGATCACTCGCGGTTGCCGTGAGCAGGACGAGGCCGCGTTCCGGTGAGGTGACCCGTACCGCGTGGACCTTCCACGCGTGCACGAGTGCGTCCGCTGCCTTCATGTAGGTCGCCGGTGTCTGGCCCGCGTGCAGCCGCACAGTCGCCGTCAGCCCCATGCGGTTGGCCCGCGGGAAAGAAAGCCGGGGTATGACCGGCCGCAGCGGATCGCCCTTGACGACCAGGTCCCCGAGCAGACCGCGGGGCGGACGCCGTGAGACGGAAAGGTCGTTGAGCAGGGCGACCTTGCGCCAGGTGAACACCACCCGGCACGCGGCGACCGGGTATCCGGCGAGGTACCAGTGCCAGGCCGGACGGTGCCGACGCAGCAGGTCACCGACGACGAGCACCCAGGCCAGTAGGGCGAGAGCGAAGGCGAGTGCGATCGGCCCCATCACGCACCACCGGTCTTGGCCGAGGTGGGAGTGCCGTGGACGGGGGTGATGGCGTCGGCGCGGAAGCTGATTCCGTGCCGGTCGCCCATGGCCCAGGCGAACGCGGTCAGCCCGGTGACCTTGAGAATCTGCCCTTCCTCGATGCCCTTCGGCTCACCGGCGACCGCGATCTCGATGACGGATATCCGCCGTCCGTCCTGCCGCACCGTGACGGCGATCGTGTAGATCGTGTTGCCGTCCCGGTCCTTCTTCACCTCCTGTGTCTCGAAGTTGCTGATCTTTGCTTCGGGTGTGATGGCGCACCGCAGTACGCCCAGTCGTGCCGTGTCCACGGGAATGGACTGCATTGCATGGCCTCCTTGGCCAGTCAGGACGCCCAACATATTCAGACGTCACTTGTCCTTACGAGTTATGACTATGCGGCTCTGTACGGCGAGGGTGCAACTACTTATGCTGACGAGTGATGTCGCGCGTGCGACGTGCCTACGACCTCACCCGGAGATGCCGAGATGACAGAGATCCAGCGCCCCGGAGCCCTCTACCAGCAGGTGGCCGCCGCGATCCGCGAAGCGATCCTCACCGGCGAGTACGAACCCGGAGCCCCGCTCCCCTCCGAGGCCCAGCTCATGGACCGCTACAAGGTCTCGCGACCCACCGTCCGCAACGCCGTCGCAGCACTGCGCGGGGAAGGCCTCATCGACGTCCACCACGGCAAGGGCAGCTTCGTACGCTCCGCCGGCGGTCCCGCCGCCGCGATCTCCCGCCACATCGGCAGGACACCGGCCGGGCATTTCAGGCTGTACGGCGTAGCCACGTGGCAGCAGGCCGAGGAACCGCACACCTACCGCACCCACACCACCAAAACCACGGCCCATCTCCTGGGACTCCAGGTGGGAGAGGCCCTGTTCGGCTGTGACCAGCTGCTCGTCGACCCGGCCACCGGAGCACGGGCGATGCTCCGGACACTGACCCCTTTCGCCACCGTCGAAGATGTGCCCGATCTCGGCAAGAGGCCGGACGCCGCCCCCGCCGCGATCTACGCCATGCTGACGGCGGCCGGCCACGAGCTGTGGTGGTCGGAGTCGGTACGAGCCCGCATGCCGCTGCCCGACGAGCGCACCACGCTGCGCCTGCCCGACGCGACCCCGGTCCTGCACGTCTCCCGCGTCACCTGCGGCACCGACGACCAGGCCCTGATCCTCGAAGAACTCCGCACCGGAGCAGCCCGCACCGAACTCACCTACCGAATCGACGCCGAATAGCCCGCGCGGCGTGCCCTCAGCCGGGAACCGATGGCGATCGGTCGAAACAGCCTTCACTTCCTCAAGGGCGCGCCTGCGGCGCGCCGGGCAGCCCGGCCGCCCCGGCCGGGCGTGCGGCGTGGCCGCCGGTCCCGTCCGGTCGCCCGACTGCCCGCACCGCAGCCCGCCGGAGGACAGAAGGCATCGACCGGACGGATCTGGCCGGGGCCCGTAGGGCTGGGGGTCGCCGGCCACCGAGACTTTAGGCAGCTCCCATGGGGCGAGCCTCGAAGAACAGGGGGCCGATCGGGCTCTTGCGGGCAGCTCCAAGGACTGCCCGATCCGCTGGCGAGCGTAAGGCCCCCTGTTCACTCGCCCCATGGCAGCTACCGCCCAAAGTCTCGGCGGCCGACGACCTGCCCACGCGCGCCACTCATTGGCGACAACACCTCTCATGCCGGGCCACCCTCGCCACTGGTCGCAGCCTCCAGGAACACGACCAAGCGGTCTACAGCGTCGAGCCGGACCGCCACACGTACGACGCCACGCCCGCACTCATCCGTCGAGGCAACGGCCCGCACCTGCGACAGCTCGAACCCCGCACCGAGAAGAGCCCGGTTGAGCCGGTCCGCTGCTTCCCGCGCCGCGCGCCAGCCCGCGATGTAGTCGACGCCCGACACCCATAGACCGCACTCCGCGCCCTCGCTGTCGAGACCGTCGCTCAGCCAGTCCTCATCCGAGCCAGTCACCTTGCCCACCTCTGCCCTGATCTAGGTAATGGTTCGTCAACTTCCTTTGGTCCAGGGCAGAACGCAGAGCAACGACCCCGGTACCATCAGGCACCGGGGACCGCGTGTCCCTCTCCGGACCACCCCGGTTGCTGCCAGGCGCGGGGGTGGTCCGGTCTCGGTATGAGGTTGTGAAGCGCGGCCCCTTAGGAACCGGGTGGGGAGCCCGGCAGATCAAGCCCAGGAGACCGCGCCCCGTTGGCCGGAGACGTAGCTCCGGTCCCGAGCCGCCGCCCGCTCCCGATCGCCAGGGAGTAACGAGGGACCGACGGCCCGGAGATCGTCAAAACCTGCCGCCCCCGGAGTCGCCTTCGAGGTCGAACCGACACCAGACGGTCTTGCCGCCAGGATCCCCAGCCGTCCACCAGACCGCCGCTGCCAAGCACTGAACGATCAGTAGCCCCCGGCCGCTGTCCGGTAACACCGCTTCCGCCAACTCGCCCATGAGGCGAGGGGAGAACGTGTCTCCCTGCGGCATGAGAGGTGGTGTCGAGTCTTCGTCCGTGACCCCGATGAACAGCCACTTCGGCCACAACTTGAAGGTGACGTCGATACGCCGATTCCCACCGGGATGAGCGAGGCACCGGTCCGGCACCGCGTGGTTCAGCACGTTGCCGACGAGCTCCGAGACAATCAGCCGGGCATCATTCACGGCAGTGTCCGCGCCAGCGCCTTGAAGGAACGTGGCGGTCATGTTGCGAGCAACGCGCAGCGTGTCGGGGAACTCAGCGAAGAGCGTCAGCGTCAAGAAGTGCCCGGCCGAGGACGGATCGGGCGCTGAGTACCAGTGAGCGAAGGCATCCAGCTCGCTCACCACGTGTTTGCGCTGCGCCGCTTTTCTCGCATCCATTTGCCACAAGCCACCGTCTCTGGTCACGTCCGCCGAGGCCTTCCCGGCAGGGTGGACAGAGGATGCATCTCCTGTACCTGTCGTCGCTCCCCCCTCTGGGGGACCCCCCTCGTGGGTACACTCGCAGAACGGACACAGAGTCAACATCAGGTCAGGTCAGTCACAATGGGGAAGTGAAATGACCGAAGCTGCTCCGACGCCGGCAGCGCTGCCGCCGCATGTACTGGAACGCGCGGACGTGCGTTCAGCGATAGCCAGTCACGACTTCGGCGAGGTCTTCAGACTCGCCCGACTCCACGGCAAGGTCAGCTACGCCAAGATCGCCGAGGCGATCGGCTACAAGCGCGAGCACATCGGCAAAATGGCCCGGCCGGAGACCGACGGCAAGGGCGCTCGACCACGGATCACTCAGCACCGCAAGATCCTCGAAGTGGTGGATGGACTGCGCATTCCAGGCCACCTCGCGGGACTGGCTCCACGCCCGTGGGAACTGGAGCAAGGGACGACCATCTTGGTTCCGGATGACCCAAGCACCCTGCTTGCACAGGGGGGTGCGGGGCTGTGGGACGTCGCCGAGGTGCTACGGCGGACCGAAATGTCCAACATCAACAGCGCGGCACTTGAGTCGATCGAGCAGGGCATCGACCAGTTGGCCCGCGCCTACCCGTACGCCGACGCCGACTATCTTCACGAGCGCACCCGGAACGGCTTGCAGTACGTCACGAAGCAGCTCGAAGGCCGGATGACACTGCGTCAGCACCGCGAGCTTCTCGTAGACGCCGGATGGCTCTTCCTGCTGAACGCGTGCGTTCAGTACGACCGCGGGCAGCGGGAGGCCGCCAACCTCAGCAAAGCCGCCGCGCTCCGAATCGGCGACGAAGCCGGACACGGCGAGATCAAAGCATGGGCATGGGAGATCGAGGCGTGGTTCGCTCTCACTCAAAGCCGCTGGACCGACATGCTCGACGCCGTGGAAGCCGGCCACTCCGCAGACCAGTCACATTCCGTCGGCGTACAGCTCTACGCACACAAAGCGCGCGCCGCCGCCCGGATGGGAGACGCCCGGCTTGTCCGTAACTCCCTGGACGCCGGACGCGCGAGGCTGGATCGACTGCCCCGTCCGGACCACCCCGAACACCACTTCATCATCGACCCGGACAAGTGGGACTTCTACGAGATGGACGCCTACCGTCTGCTCGGAGACGACGAGCGCGCCGCAGCCCACGCCCGATCCGTGATCCTCATAAGCACAGGCCCTGACGGCACCGAGATCTCCCCCATGCGCGCCGCAGAGGCCCGCCTCACGCTCGGAGTCGCCGCCGCCCGCACTGGGGACATAGAAGAGGCCGTAGGCATGGGCACCACAGCTCTTGCAGCCGATCGGAGGTCTCTCCCCTCCCTGCTTTTAGTCGCTAACGAGTTGGACAGGGAACTCCGCTCCCGCTACCCGCGCGAGGCCGCCTCTCGCGACTTCCACGAACAGATCTTGGCCATCACGCGCGGCACTAGCACGCCCGAGCTTCCGTTCTGAACCCGATGCCATGTACCGCTCATGGCCAAAGAAGGCGCCTCGCGCAATGGCCACCCTGCACAACCTGACCATCGACGCCCGCCCGTCACGCCAACATCGCCACGGGCACCCGCCACCATGCCCGCGACGCCACCCGCTCGCGACCCTCGGCATCACGCGACCAAACGGACACATCGCCTGAACGGCGCCGCCCTGCTCGACTGGCCCTTCGGCTCTTTATTGCAGCGCAAGGTCAGCTTCGGTCAGGACAAGTCCACCAGTCGCAATCTTTGATTTCTCAATCGCCAACTTTGCCTCAGCGGCGTCGCCTGCGAACACGACAACAGCGAGCGAATCAACGGCGCGTGACACAGACACGTACAGAAGGCGCCTAGTCCGTTCCAAAACCGAATCCTTACCTGCGGCCAAATTCTTTTTATCAGTCTCCGAGAGCTCTTTGATCCCAAGCAATTTCTCGTAAGAGTAAAGCGAATACTTCCCTTCTTCGTCATCCAACACAACAATGACCTTGGAGAATTCCGCCCCCTTGGTTCCATGTTGCGTAGAGTAGGGAGATTCTTGCCGAATGTACTGAAAGTAGGCCGCGAGTTCGCTCACATCGCAGGCCGTGAAGGCATCCAAAGCTTCTTTAGTTTCCGAAGTCAGCACGATTTCCGAATGCTTCCCCTCGGGCTCCAGATATACAGAGAGACGTGGGTCCGGGGCGACTAGACCCGCAGATACAGCCAGCCTCAGCGCCTTTCCGACAGAGCCCGAGCCACCCTCTTTCATGATTTTACGGAGATCCGTTACTGCGCCACGCGCAAGGGTCAATGTCTTTTTCACGTCCCGGTCCGACGCGTCTACGTCGAATACCCCGCCATTCTGATCACGAAGGACAGCGATCACAGAAGGAGAATCCACGCCATCAGCCGCACAAATGGGAAGAATGACGTCCTCGAACGGTTTGAGTGGCCAAGCGTCACCTTCGTCAAATGCTTCCTTAAAACCCTTCGATCCACTGTCGTGGAAGGCTGCATAGAGTTGCGCGAAACCCATCCGTTTGGCCACCATCCGGTGCACGATCACGAGTATCTTCGCACCTTGACCATCGTCAGCCGAGTCCGCAGCCCAACTGCCGGCCGCACTGTTCTTGCCCAGCCAAACCCGTACCCTCTCCAATCGTTCACCCCGCTGGTCGTCTGCAGGAAGAACGAAGAAGAAGGACTCTCCGACTATTTGCTTCTCTGGCGGGCGTCCCGGCACCTGAACCATGCCGTCGGCCTCAGATCGCACTTGATTAATTACACCGAGAACTCTCGTTGAACTACGGAAATTCTCTGGCTTCTCGATCCGTTCCCATTCTGTCTCTTCAGAAATCGACCCTGCACCGCGCTGAAAAATCTGCTGCATCGGGTCCCCGAAGAAACCAAGGCAGAAGGAACCTTGCGCTTGTGCGTCGACATATTTCAGCGCCTCGACGACGTTGGGAAAGGTATCCTGACTCTCGTCGACGAAAATGTAAGGGTACTTACTAGCGACGATTCGCCCGAGGAGCTTACTTCCCAAAATCAAGTCGGGAACCATCGTTACAATATCCTCGTGTCCAAGGATTCCCTTGGCGTAATCGCTTCCAACGCTATACGAATAGCGTTCAACCTCTTTGATTAGCTTAAGCTGGACGCCAAGCTTCTCCAGGTCCGAAGCGTCCTTCGCGATGGTCGGTGGACGTGTGCGCGATGTGTAATTCCCCTGCTTTTCCTTGAGCTCTTGAATCGCGGCCTTCACGTGACCGTCGACCCATTTGGCGATATCCGTCTGAAACGGCTTAATCAAGGTCCACAGGAAGCTGTGGATAGTAGACACGGAAACTAGTGAACTATTACCCACGTCCGCATGGATCTCTTTAGCTGCCACCTCTGTATAAGTGATGCATGCAACCTGCTGGGTTCGAGCTCTTAGACGGTCTCCATGCATCCTCGTCACATGATCGAGCGCCTTAACCAGGGAAGTTGTTTTACCTGAACCAGCGCCAGCCACCATAACGAAGGACCGGAGTTGCTTTCCATCCAAGATGCCATGCAACCTGACGTCTGCTGGCGTGTCGGGCGCTGAAATTCTGGATTTCATTTATTTCCTCCCACCACCGACGTGGTTGCCGCAGATTGAGGCAGCAATCTCTCACCTAGCCACACCAATCCATCCATGATGTACTGTGGCGGCTTCCAAGCAATGTCTTGTTCCGCAATAAGGCCCAGGGCAAATCTCGTCTTATCGAGGTTCCGAACCCGCCTGAAGAGCGCGTCATGCAACTCCTCTAGTGTCAATTGGTTTGATTTGGGGATTGATAGACCGATGGTCTTTCTCGACGGATCTTGAGTCCAAGGCAAATTCTCCAAGGCGAAAGCCTCTTCGAGAGTGCGACCGGCCAGCTCAGCCGAGTTTGCCCCCCATGCAGCAGGTCGACGGGTCTGATAAGCAACTCGGATGTTGCCGTCACCCTCTCCAGCGCACTTAATAGCCTTCTCGCTGTCCGGAAGGTCCAGAAATTCCTCAATCGTGTCCAGCTTCGGAAACCAGTGTTTGAGTGTCTCGTTTGAGGTCATGGCACGCGGCACAGTTGTCTTGCAGGCATGCCCCCCTTCGGTCTCCTTCGCCACGGCGCCTTTATCTTCGGATGGCTCAACGCTGTCAAGGTCCGTGATGACCAGCGTGGTGATGTCCAGAAATTCAAGCAGCTCTTGAAATTTATGGGCAAACGCCCCGCCAACTTCGAGAATAGTGAGGTGGGAGGCCTTCAGTGCAGAAAACTTACGCTCGATAATTAGCGGCAACAGCAGTCGCTCGACATTACCTTCTACCAATACGGCGGCGTCAGCGAAAAATAGGTCGCAGTGAGTGAGTTTCAGATACTGCTGTAGGAAATCGCGCGTATCCGCCTCTTCCCCGTGATAGAAGAGAGAAAGGTTCTTGACCTCACTGCGATGTACTGCTTGTGCGCCCCTGTCTCGACAGAAATACCGAATCGGCTGAAAGCTACTCTCGTACAAGATGTGTGACGAATGAGTAGTGACAACCATCTGAGTGTGAAATCCTGGCTTAGCCTCAGGCAACAGTTCAAATACTCTGCGAATGAAAACTTGCTGGAGCTGGGCGTGCAGATGGGCTTCCGGTTCTTCGATCATGATTAGGTGTACCGGCGGTCGCTGGCCCTCCGCATCTTCCCAGGCATGATGGAAGTCCAGGATTTCAACGGCCATATAGATCAGATTCTTGAATCCGAGACCGTTGTACTGATCTGGCAGGACCTGCGACGACTCAGAGAAGGGCGCGCCATTTACGGATGGAAGCATGTAGTGAACACGGGCACTCGTGCTCAGCATGTTCTGCATATTGAACGAAGCCTTGACCACCAAGCCGGCGTTACTGGCTCCCGGATACCCCAGGTGCTCAATACTTTTAAGGATGGAGTCAAACGCTTGAGCGAAATGTTCATTGAGGGCAGATTCCGAATTAGCGATAGCGCTAAGTGCACCAAAGTCGGTCTCAAACTTCTGCAAGTTGCGCTGATAGTACCTGCTAAGCCTCCGAGACAGGTCTTCGGCTCGGCCATGTGACTCCGCATCCGTGAGATGCCGCTGAGCATTAAGGAAATCAACTTTGATAAGGCCAGTGACCATCGCGCCGGCTCCGGATGCACTCGTCCCGAGACAGAATGGAATGTATTCGTCCTTAGGGATGAGATCGCCATCGCATTGCCGGGCATCTAGCACGTAGTACTTGATTTCGTATTCGCTCGCCAGCCGCTTCGTGAGGTAGTCAGTGAGGTTCAGAGGCCACGGCTTGTAAGCGTCTTCAGGACCCTCATCGGGCAGTTTCCTGTCTTTGCGTGCCTTCTCATAATTCTCAATGAGCGAGGATGGATCTCTCGGCGCATACACCATGCGCAGTCCAATGGGTTCCCCGTTCCAGTCAAGACCTGGCAGGAGGTCAAGCACGCGGTGCATATTATCGTCGTCAACTTCAAACCACAGATCAAAGTAGATCTTGGGTAGGTCCACCTCAGCATTTCCCGTGACGGGATCGAAGCTGTTAAATGCATCCCAACAGTCGGCCGTAAAATCATAAATCTGAAATCGAACCTTGGGATCCAGGAAGCGCTGGAAGACATGAGTCGCAGACGTCTTGCCGCTGTTATTAGCTCCGACGAAAATCGTTGTCTGCTTGTCCAGGTCTACTCGGACATTCTTCAAGCGGCGAAAGTTCTGAACTCGAAATGACTTGATGTGCACTGAACCCCTCGGCATCTTCTGAAGTTCTCTTGGTGCGTGGCCAGTCGCATACTTGGGAGCCGTTGCGCGCAGCGTTAAATTCGGCACGATGTCTATCGCGATGGACTCGCTCGAATGTTCGATATGGCCATCGCGTGGTACCGGATCGCGGAACGGGCGCTAACCGGCCGGTCCCTGCCCACCCTCTCAATCTGCAGGGCTGTTCACGCTATCGGACTGGAGGCTGACGTGACTGCCGATTCGCTAATGCTCCATTCACACTCGAGTGGCAGCGGTTACGCCCGGGTCAAGATACTGGTGCGTAACTTGGTGACGATGCTCCTCACCGCTTGGCCGGGGCGAGTTGACTCTCTCCATTGGGCATGTCGAGGCGAGGCATGTGTCTGCCGTAGATCGGCTTGTCGGTCCCCGCCCGTACGCTGTTTCCGCCGGAGGGCAAGAGGCAGGGAGGGACTCATGGCAAAGCAGCTGACGGTTACGCAGCGGCTCGCTCTGATCAACAGGTGGAAGAACCCGCCCGGCCGTTCCGAGCAGCTTCGGCTGGAGCGGGCCGAGCGCATGGTGAAGGAGGCAGTCGACCGGCACGGGCCGTTCCAGGGCCTCGACATCACAGTCGCGGCGAAGGGTTCCTACCCCAACAAGACCAACGTCCGCGGCGACAGCGACGTGGACGTCATGGTGAAGCTGAACGAACCCTTCCACACCGACGGCGCGGCGGCCTGGTGGTTTGGTGAACAGGCCGACGCTGGGACGTGGACCAGGTCCAAGCTCCGCAAGGAGGTCTACACCGCTCTCACGAATCGCTTCCAGTGGGTGAACCCGGACCACAACATCGCCTTCTTCGTGCCGGAGGTTGTCGGCAGCCGTCCCAGCATCGACGTGGTGCCGTGCTTCAAGTGGGTGAAGTACGACTTCTCGGCGCCCGGGGGTCAGCACGTGGGGAGCGTCGTCTATGGGCGCAACGGCAAGCGGATCATCAACTGGCCGGAGCACCAACTGGCCAACGGCCGCGCGAAGAACACCAGCACCAACCTGCGATACAAGTTCGTGGTGCGGGTCCTGAAGAACGTAGAGAACGACCTTGCGGCCGAGGGCGTGCTCAAGGCCCTACCGTCGTATTTTTCCGAGTGCCTGATCTACAACGTGCCGGACCACGTCTTGCTCGCCGGCAACTTCGACGACGCGGTCCGCTCGAGTCTGAATGAGGTCTACCGGCAGCTCACGGGAACCTGGTTCGGTTCCCAGCGCATGATGGAGCCGAACGGGATCAAGAAGATCTTCGGTGAAGGCCAGAAGTGGATCGAGAAAGACGCACGGGAGCTGATCGAAGGGGCCTGGTACTACCTCGGCTACGGAGGCTGACGATGAGCACCGCCACCACCATCCGCACCGGCGCCACCATCGCCGCCACTCTCTACACAGCCATCCTGCTCGCGCTGGGCCTGTACCCATCGCAGTTCCGCTACCTGTTCGCCTACATCCCAGCCGCTGTTGGATACGGCGTGATCGTGTTCGACAAGTGGGCCTGGCACTGGCCCGGAATCCATCGACTCACCGGGCGACCTTGGCTCACCGGCACCTGGCGCGTGATCCTGTCCCCGAGCTCGGACAGCCACATACCCAAAGGCGGAAACAAGGGCCCGATCACCACGTATCTGACGGTCGAGCAGACCTTCTGGAGCATGCACGCCACACTCCGCACCAAAGAAAGCACATCCCGCTCAAGCAACACCACCATCAGTTCCCCCGAAAACTCAGACACCGTCGAGATCGGGTTCCTCTACGACAACACGCCTCGCGTGGAACACCAGCGCCGCAGCCCCCGGCACGAGGGAGCCTGCCGCATGTCTGTCACGGGTCTGAACCCCCGGACTGCAAGCGGGCACTACTTCACCAGCCGGCTGACCGTTGGCGACATGGACTTCGCCCTGCTCAACCGCTCCACCGGCTACGGCACGTTCGCCGAAGCCCAGCTAGCCGACACGGAACACACCCCAAGCTGACTAAACCGTCACGATAGAGAGCCGACATCCTGGCACTCTCAACTGCCAGACGGTTGGGCCTGTACCGAGGGTGCGGAGCAACGACAAGGGAAGGTCTGTGAACGCGGCTTAACATGATTCATCAAGCCGTGTTCGCAGACTAATCAGCAAGCCGCCAATAGCACATTAGCCGCGACGGAAAGGCGATTCATTGCTGACCGAAGGATAATGATGTCGCTTTCCTTGAGCTTTCCCGCAAGGTCCGCGAGCGCGGTCTCCACTTCAGTCCTAACGCCCTCGGGAACCTCATCCTTGGCAGTGGCAAGAACGACTGCGGCTTCACGAAGGAGCTGTTCGGCTTGGTTGCGGGTCTCGGCGGTCTCGCGGCGGGCGTGGTCCTTCTCCGCGTACTTCTCGGCCTCCTGGCGCATGCGGTCGACCTCGTCCTTCGGCAGCGAGGAGCCGCCGGTGACGGTCATCTTCTGCTCCTTGCCCGTGCCGAGGTCCTTCGCGGTCACGTGCATGATGCCGTTGGCGTCGATGTCGAAGGCGACCTCGATCTGCGTAGAACCGCTTGGGGCCGGTGGCAGACCGGTCAGCTCGAACATGCCGAGCTTCTTGTTATACGCCGCGATCTTGCGCTCGCCCTGGTAGACCTGGATCTGCACGGACGGCTGGTTGTCCTCGGCGGTGGTGAAGATCTCGGACCGCTTGGTCGGGATCGTGGTGTTGCGCTCGATGAGCTTCGTCATGATGCCGCCCTTGGTCTCGATACCGAGGGACAGCGGGGTCACGTCCATGAGCATGATGTCCTTGACCTCACCCTTGAGGACACAGGCCTGGAGAGCGGCGCCGATGGCGACGACCTCGTCCGGGTTCACACCCTTGTTGGCCTCGTTGCCACCGGTCAGCTCCTTGACGAGCTCGGCGACGGCGGGCATACGGGTGGAGCCGCCGACGAGAACGACGTGGTCGATCTCGGACAGCTGGATGCCGGCGTCCTTGATGACGTTGTGGAACGGCGTCGTGCAGCGCTCCAGGAGGTCGGCCGTCAGCTGCTGGAACTGGGCGCGCGTGAGCTTCTCGTCCAGGTTCAGCGGGCCCTCGGCGGAGGCCGTGATGTAGGGCAGGTTGATCGAGGTCTCGGTGGACGAGGACAGCTCGATCTTGGCCTTCTCGGCGGCCTCGCGCAGACGCTGGAGCGCCATCTTGTCCTTGGCGAGGTCCACGCCGTGACCGGAGCGGAACTGCTGCACCAGGTAGTCGACGACGCGCTGGTCCCAGTCGTCACCACCGAGGTGGTTGTCACCGTTGGTGGCCTTCACCTCGACGACGCCGTCACCGATCTCCAGGAGGGACACGTCGAACGTGCCGCCACCGAGGTCGAAGACGAGGATCGTCTGGTCGTCCTTGTCGAGGCCGTACGCCAGAGCGGCCACGCTGGGCTCGTTGACGATACGAAGGACGTTGAGACCGGCGATCTCACCGGCTTCCTTCGTCGCCTGACGCTCGGAGTCGTTGAAGTACGCCGGGACG
>NZ_JBIAQF010000014.1:162811-270244 GCF_042888885.1 Streptomyces sp. NPDC002742 | reverse complement strand
AAAGCATCGCTCGTCACCACTCTGGCGACCGTGTAGCGCACGCCGGCCCTCAATCCGCCCTTGAGCTCTTCATCCAGTGACCTGGCCGCGTCGACCAGGAAACGGGGTGCGTTCTGGTCGGCCAGCGTGTCGGCGAGTGTGTCGGTGATCTTGCGGACGTCGATCTTGTGGACCAGACCATCGGTGGCACGCTCGATGATCAGGTCCTGGACAGCGGGGTCTCGGGCGAGGGGTGAGACCGTCTGCTCATACCGATCAACGTCGGTGACCTCGGAATTTACCCAGGTGGCGACGACGCTGATGGGCGCCATCAGAACAGCCAGCAGGAGGAGCAGGGAGGCTCCCCAAAGGCGCAGGCGACGGTTTCGCATGCCGAGAGTGCGCCGCAGCCGCTCGTACTCCGCCCGTTCGACATGGTCCAAAGAACGGCTCGGCCTGTGTCGGCCGTGTTCGTGCGGGCCGGAGGTGGCGGGCGGGTCCACGGCGAACTCCCTCCGCGCGCAGTCCTCGGCGCACCACGGCGGTATGCGCCCTGCGGAGCGGAAGCTACCGAACCGCTGTCTTTCCATCGTCGTTCATCGTCAACTGGCACGCAGTTTGTCCAGGAGCTTGAGGGTGACGACGCTGCACGCCCGTGGGTTCGGGAACCTCTTCGCAACCCAGCCGGTCCTGCGTCGGCCAACCGCACTGCGCCCAAAGACTCACCGCTCCCGCGCATCTCGGTGAGCCTCCTCGGTGCGAGGTAGCACTGGCGCGAGGTATGTGACGGTTGCCGGGCTACGGCCGGCAACCGGCGCCGTGAGATGCGGCAGGCAGAAAGGGTGGGGAGACCGCGGGTCGTATTCGGCTCCGAAACGGTGTTCAGCCCGCGCCCGCCGCCGTCTCGGATGCGTCCGTGCCTCCGGGGTGGCCAGGGTTCCAGCGGCAACGCGCGGTCGCAGGGCTGGACGGCATCGGCGCTCAGACTGCAGTACGGCCAGGTACTGGTGGGTGCCGGGGCGGCTTCCTGCTCGGCATTGGTGCGGCACCCGCCGTCCGGGCAGCCCTGTGGTGCTTCCTGAAGCAGCTGGACATTGTCACCATGAACCACCGTACGAAGCGGGTCGTCCCCGCTCTGGGCGTGGGCGGAGTCGTGGGTTCGCCGCAGCCGGGGTCCTCGTCCTGGTGGCAGCTCCTGCTGGGCCGTTGCTCGCGGTGGGTGCTGAGGACGGCATCTGTTTCTGGTGGAATTCCGCGCCGAGGAAGTCACTCGGTCGTGGCTTTTTGGTGTTGGTGTTCAATCCGAGAGTGGCGCGCCCGAGGTCAGGGCACGTCGTCGAGCATGTCGGGTGTCAGGTCGCCTCGGGTGCGGAGTACACGGGGTCGGTGGCGGTAGTGCTTCGTGCGGTACAGGCTCAGGACGTCTCGCGGCGAATGAGGAGAGGGGTCGCCAGCACGCCGGCCACTACGGGTTCGGTGTGGGCGGATCGTTCCAGCATGGAGCGGATCGCGGTGCACACATGGTCCGCTATCTCCAGAGGATTGAGCGCGAGCGAGGAGAGTGCCGGTCTCAGGAATGTGGCGATGGGCAGGTTGTCGGCACCCACCAGGGCGACGTCGTCCGGCATCACCGCACCCAGGTCGTCCAGCGCGCGGTGCAGCAGCGCCCCGTATTCGTCGTTGTAGGTGAACACCGCGGTCGGGCCGCCGGGGCGCCGTACGGCTGCGGCTGCGGCTGCCGCGGAATCGTGGGTCGCCTCCATGATGATTTCCTCACTCCGTGCACCAGCCGCGTGGACCGCGTTCCTCAGTCCTTCGGCACGGTCGCGGCCCATGCTCTGCAGTGGGCCGGAGGGGACGATCGCGGCAAGGTGCCGGTGCCCGACGGCGAGCAGGTGCGCGGCCGCTTCGGCACCGACCCGCTCCTGGTCGAACACCAGGGCGTCGGCCCAGGGCACGGGCCGCTCGGAGATCATCAGGACCTCGGTTCCGGCACGGCGCAGCAGGGCGACGGAGGACTTGGTGCATCGGTCGGCCGTCACCAGGACCGCAGCCGGGCGCAGCTCCGCCCACGTGCGTGCCGCTGCGGTCCCGGTGGCCGTACGGTCCCCGTGGACGAGCAGGGTCAGACCGCTCTCGCGGAGCTTTTCGGAGAGATGTTCGATCATGGTGTCGATCGCGGGGTTGAGCGGGATCCGGGGCAGCGGCATCAGTACGAGCCGGCTGCTCCCCGCCCGCAGCCGGCGCGCCGAGACGTCGGGGGCGTAGCCGAGCTCACGCACGGCGGCCAGGACCCGTTCGCGGGTTGCCTCGGGGATGCGTGCGGTGGGGACGTCGTTGACGACGAGCGAGACCGTGGAACGCGACACGCGTGCGAGTCGCGCGACGTCCGCGCTGGTCGGCGCGCGTCCAGCGGCTGAGTTCACGGCGTCTCCTGCGGTTCTGTGGCTTCGCTCCGAACCTTAGCGGGGTCTTCACAAACATGGTGACACGTGTGACCATCGCTCCGGGCAAGTGGTCACACGTGTCACCACTTGCTCGGAGCTGTACGAGCCGAGCACGGACCATGCAAGGACGCCAGACGCCCTCCGCATGTAATGACAACGAGGTCACCATGATCACTTCGAGTTCCGAGCGCACTGCCGTCTCCGGTGGCGCGCCCTTGGACGAGTCCGGTGCCAGACCCGGACGCACGCCCGGAGAGCGACGCCTGCTGGGCGGCCTCATGGCCAACAGCATCACCCTGTTCGCCGTCTACGGTGCGGTGCCGACCGTGCTGCTCGCGGATCTGGTCGGCGAGATCGACCCTGGTGGCAAGGCCACCGCCCTGGGCGTCATCAGCGCGATCTCGGCGGTCGGCTCCGCGCTGGCCAACCCCATCGCCGGGGCGCTGTCCGACCGCACCCGCAGCCGCTTCGGACGGCGCGCGCCGTGGATGGCGGGCGGCGCGCTGCTGGGCGGCCTTTCGCTGATCGCGCTCGGGTCGGGCAACAGCCTGGTGTGGGTCGCCGTCGCCTGGACCCTCGCGCAGATGTGCCTCAACGTCCTGCAGGCACCCCTGACCGCGGTCGTCCCCGACCGTACTCCCGCGCACCGGCGCGGATACTTCTCCTCGGCGGCGGGACTGGCGCAGATGCTCGGCGGAGGGCTCGGCACCGCACTGGCCGCCGGCTTCGCCAACGCACTGGGGCTGGGCTTCACCGTCTTCGGCCTGCTGGTCATCGCCGGCACCGCCGTGTTCGTCCTGCTCAACCGCGAACCCTCCACGGCCGGCGCCCAGGTCGCCCCGTTCCACCTGAAGACGTTCCTGGCCGGGTTCTGGGTCAGCCCACGCCGTCACCCGGACTTCGCGTGGGCCTTCCTCGGCCGCTTCTTGATGGTCCTGGGCTACTTCAGCGTCGCGTCCTACCAGCTCTACATCCTGGAGGACTACATAGGCCTGAGCCACAGCAGTGCCAACCACCTGGTTCCGCTGCTCAGCCTCGCCATGCTGCCCGGCATGATCCTCATGATCGTGGTGATGGGCCCGCTGTCGGACCGCCTCGGCCGCCGCAAGCCGTTCGTCGTCGCCGCCTCCCTCGGTATGGCACTCGCGCTCGCCGTACCGCTGGCCGTCCCGTCCGAAGGCGCCATGTTCGCCTACTCGGTGCTCGTGGGACTCTCCTTCGGCACCTACATGGCCGTGGACACCGCCCTGATGACCCAGGTCCTGCCCAATCCGGACGATGCCGCCAAGGACATGGGTGTCCTCAACATCGCCAACGCCGGACCCCAGGCCCTGGCCCCGGCCCTTGCCGCCGTCGCCGTCACCCTGCTCGGCGGGTACCGCTCGCTGTTCGCCGTCGCGATCGTCCTGATCGTGGCCGCGGCGCTGAGCGTGAAGCCGATCCGCTCGGTCCGCTGACCCGACGCCCCGAACCGGAACGGGAGCGGACCCGGGTGCATACGTGACCCCCGCCCGTCCGCTGAGGACCCGCCGTCCGCCGGACCGGACACTCGCGGGCGGCGGGTCCCCGAAGCGGGACTCGCGTACCGCACGAAAGGTGTCGAGCGACCGACACCACCGCCACAACCAGACACTGAACGACCGATCCAGACAGGGAAAGAAGACCATGAGCACGAACGGGCCCTGGAACAGCGACGCATCCCCCGAGCGGCGTGCGGACGCCCTGCTCTCGCAGATGACCCTCGACGAAAAGGCGATGCAGCTGTCCGCGACGATCCCGATCCCGCTGCTCGGCGTCGACGGCCTGATCGAGTCGCAGGCGGCCAAGCTGCTGGGATCCGGCATCGGACACGTGTCGGCCATCGGGCTGTTCGGACACAAGTCGCCCGGGACGATCGCCCGCGCGGTCAACTCGATTCAGCGCTTCCTGGTCGAACGCACCCGTCTGGGCATCCCGGCCATCTTCCACAACGAGGCCCTCAACGGGGTCCTGGCGCCGGACTTCACGGTCTTCCCCACCGCGATCGGTCTCGCCGCCACCTGGGATCGCGAAGCGGTCGAGGAGATGGCGGACCTGACGCGCCGGCAGATGCGCAGCGTCGGGCTGCTGCAGGCACTGTCACCGGTGATGGATGTCGCCCGCGACGCCCGCTGGGGTCGCGTCCACGAGACGTACGGCGAGGACCCCTACCTGGTCTCGGCGCTGAGCGTGGCGTTCACGAAGGGGCTGCAGGGAGCCGATCTGCGCGACGGTGTCATCGCCACGGCGAAGCACTTCCTGGGCTACGCGATGACCGAGGGCGGGCAGAACATGGCCGCGACCCAGGCCACCGCCCGCGAGCTGCGCGAAGTGTACGCACGGCCGTTCGCCGCGGCGATCGAGCTCGCGGGCCTCGGCTCGATCATGAACTCCTACTCCGAGGTCGACGGAATCCCGGTCGGCGCGTCCAAGGAGATCCTCACCGGGCTGCTTCGCGACGAACTGGGCTTCGAGGGCACCGTCGTCTCGGACTACCAGACCGTCGGGATGCTGCACGCGCGGCAGAGCGTCGCCCGGGACTTCGCCGAGGCCGGTGCGCTGGCCCTGACAGCCGGCCTGGACGTCGAGCTGCCCGCGGTGGTGGGCTACGGCTCCAACCTGGCCGACCAGGTGCGCTCCGGAGCGGTCGCCGAGGAGGTCCTCGACGCCGCGGTACGGCGCGTACTGCGCGACAAGTTCGCACTGGGACTGTTCGACCGTCCCTACGTCGACGAGGACCCGATCGTCCTGACGGAGACCGCCCACCAGGGCGTCGACCTCGCCGACCGCCTCGCCGGCGAATCGCTGACCCTGCTGAAGAACGACGGACCGGTCCTGCCGCTGTCCACCCGAACGCGGCGGATCGCGATCGTCGGCCCGCACGCCGACGAAGTCGGATTCGCCTTCCCCGGCTACACCTACCCGGTCGCACTCACGATGCTCGGGGCCATGATGGGCGGCGGCGACGGCGCCATGGCGGGTCTCGACGCACTCGGCGGCGACATGCCGCCCGAGGCCATCGCAGCCGCCGGTGCCGAGTTCGGTCCGGCACTGGCGGTGGGCCCGGAGGACTACATCCGTCACCGGTACAACGCCATCAGTCTCGCGGACGCGATCCGGGAACTGGCGCCCGACGCCGAGGTCACCGTCGTGCCCGGCTGCGGCGTGCTCGACTCGGAGCCGCAGGACATCGACGCCGCGGTCGCGGCCGCCGCGAACGCCGACGTCGTGATCGCCGCGATCGGCGGCCGCGGCGGCTGGTTCTTCGGCGCGACCACGGAGGGCGAGGGTTCCGACTCGGCCGACATCGAACTGCCGCGTCCCCAGCGTGCGTTGCTCGATGCTGTCGCGGCGACGGGCACTCCCGTCGTGGGCGTTCTCTCCACCGGGCGGCCGATGGCCCTCACCGAGTCCCTCCCGTCGCTGTCCGCCCTGGTGCACGCGTACTACGGCGGCCAGCAGGGAACGCGTGCGGTCGCGAAGGCGCTGTTCGGCATCACCAACCCCGGCGGCAAGCTCCCCTACAGCATGCCCCGGCACACCGGCCAGGTCCCTCTCTACGCGGGGCAGCACAACGGCAGCGGCTACCGCCGCACAGCCTCCGACATGCACAAGGGCTACCACGACCTGCCCGCGACACCGCTGTTCGCCTTCGGCCACGGTCTCAGCTACACGTCGTTCGCCTACGGCGCCCTGACCCTGAGCGGCACCACCGTCGAGAGTGACGGCTCCGTCGAGATCAGCGTCGCTGTCGAGAACACCGGGACCGTGAGCGGCGACGAAGTGGTCCAGCTGTACGTCAGCGACACGGCGACCGGCCTCGCGAGGCCGGCACAGGAGCTCGTCGGATTCCGCCGGATCACGCTCGCACCCGGGGAGGTCAAGACGGTGACCTTCTCGGTGCGGATGGACCAGCTCGGCTACCTCGGACTCGACCGCAGCGGCTTCATCATCGAGCCGGGACCCATCGACGTACTCCTCGGGTCCGCTTCCGACGACATCCGTGCACGAGGGGGCTTCGAGGTCGTCGGTCCGACGGTTCGGCTCGGTCGGTCGCGCTCGTTCCTGTCGGAATCGAGGGTCGGCTGATTCGCGCGACATTCCGCTCTCGACGCCGCTCGTTCTCCCTTGTGACGTCGTGAGCGGGCGCGCTTCCCGCGGCGCACAGCTGGGCGATGCTCGCGTTCGCCGGGGTGGGCGGGTTCGCCATGGGCATGTACTGGGCAGTGGACCAGGCCCTCGTGGTCGAGGTGCTGCCAATCATGGCGACCGCCGCCAAGGACCTGGGCATCCTCGACATGGCCAACACCGGCGGCCAGATCGTCGCTCCCGCCATCACCGCGGCCGTGATCGCCGGCACCGGTGGCTACCGGTCGCTGTTCCTGGTCTGCGTCATCGCGTGCGTGCTCGCCGCCGCCTGCATCTTCCCGATCAAGAACGCCCGCTGACCCGGACATCCCGCCACGTCGGCGCGAAGGCCGCGCCGCACCCACGAAAGGGCCTGCAGCCGTGAGTACCACGATCGAGGACGTTCCCCTGGGCGCCAGGGACCGGTCCGTCAACCCGTTCCTGCCCGGCAACGAGTTCATCCCGGACGGGGAGCCGCGCGTGTTCGGCGACCGCGTCTACCTCTACGGGTCGCACGACGTGGCGGGCGCCGCGACGCGCATGTGCGCGGGGGACTACGTCTGCTGGTCGGCGGCCCTCGACGACCTCGCGCACTGGCGCTACGAGGGTGTCATCTACCGGCGGCTGCAGGACCCGTACGTGCGCAGCGTCGCAGACAGGCCGGACCCGAACGGTTTGGTGTCCGGTCTGTTCGCGCCGGACGTCATCCGCATCGACGACACCTACTACCTGTACTACGGCGTCGGGATGTCCAGGTCCGGGTTCGGCGTCGCGACGGCGACATCGCCGACGGGACCGTTCGAGTACGTGGGGCGGGTCCGCTACCCGGCGGCGGACCAGCCGGCCGGAGGGCGCGACGACCAGGACGGCGTCGACGACGAAGACCTGCCATTCGGCAAGAACGTCGGGCTGTTCCGCAACGGCCGGATGTCGAAGGAATACCCCTACGACCCGGCCCTGCTGCACCACCAGGGGCGGCTCTTCCTCTACTTCGGCCTGGCCAACTGCTCGGTGATCGAACTGGACCCGGCCGACAAGCGCACCGTCGTGCGCAACGCGACGACCGGCCAGTACGTGACGCCGATCTTCCGCACCAGCGCGATCGCCCCCGCACTCGCCCTGGCCTCGGGCCGGCGACGCAGGACGGCGTTCATGAACGGCCCCTCCATCCGAGAGATCGACGGCCGGTTCTGGCTGTCCTACTGGGCAGTCGGCGGTGGCGGGTTCTTCGGGATGTACCACGCCGTCGCCGACCACCCGCTCGGCCCCTTCCAGCCCGTGGGACCGCTCGTCTCGCTGGGCAACGCGTGGAAGAACACCCCACCGGGGCCCACGGACCGGGTGGGCAACACCCACGGCGGAATGTTCGAGGCGAACGGCACCTGGTACCAGGTCTACCACCGCCACACCGCGGACGGACGGCAGGCCTGCGCCACCCCGCTCACCCGCACCCCGCACGGCGGGTTCGAGCACGCCGAATACACCTCCCGGGGCCTGGATACCCGCGACCTCGACGCGTTCCGGGCCTGGCCGGCCTCGATCGCCTGCCACCTGGTCGGACCGCGCAGCCTGCCAGGCCGCTCCCGGCGCCCGTCGATCGTGCTGCGCGAGGACCCGCGCGGCACCGAGGACGAGTCCGGGCGACGCACCCTCCAGGTCGTCAGCGACACCCACCGCGGCGGCTCGATCGGATTCAAGTACCTGGACTTCGGCCCGGACCGCGTCCCGCACACCCTCCTCGTCGAGATCGACGCGCGCAGCGCCGGCCGGATCCAGGTGTACGTCGACGTGCCGCACACCGGCCCGCACATCGCGACCGTGCCGGTGCCGGCGAGCGCCGTCGGCGCGGGATGGCGCACCCTCAGGGTGACCACGGCCGCCGTGACCGGGTCGCACGCCCTGTTCATGGTGTTCGAACCAGACAGCGGCCCGCTCGGCGACCTGTCCCTGTTCGCCTTCCAGCGACGCGAGGACGCCGCCGAGTAGCACGCGGCACTCGAGCCGCTAGGTGAGCCACCCGGTGAGGCAGCCGTCTCCGGCCGTGTTCAGGATGCGGGCGGAATACCCACAAGCACGGTCTACGGGCCCGGTGGCCGCCCCTGTGCACGTACTGCTTCAGTCCGCAGCAACCTGTGCGGCAAGGGCGTGGGGTGGTTGACTTCTGCGTTCGCTGCTTCGCTGACGGTGCATGCACGTCGTGGCGGGGTGTGGGTCTGGTGTTCCTTCGACCCGGCAGCCGTCCGGGTCCTGGGCGGGAGGGTTTCGGTGCCCGGGCCGGACGGGCGGCTTGTGGGCCGCTTCGTAGTCCAGGCCGATGCTGTCTGCCAGTTCGTCCTCGTCGAACCGGACACGATCGCCCTCTGAGAACAACGTGCTTCCCCTGGGCAGGCGCAATCCGCAAACCGTACGGCGAGCGCGCGCGGGGCATGCGGGCATCGTCGTCTTGCAGCGACCCCCTCCGGATGAAGGGGCCCTGGCCACAGCCTTCGAGCTTCGCGGGCCGGACGTCAACCGTGAACGCGGCGACCGGACGCTTCCGGCAGCCGTCGGCGATGGGTGCAAATGGGGGGACCCCCTGCGGCCGGGACGCCGATGCTGCGAGCGTCAGATGTAGCTCACCGCTGGATCACGGCCGCCCTCCGCGTGCAGATCGCCGGCGCAGCAGTGGGCGCAGCCCGTGCGGCTGGAGGACGGAGGGCGCGAGGTCGCCTGAACTCGGCGTTTCGGGACGGCGGAAGGCCCCCGGTGCGGTGGGTACCGGGGGCCTTCCGCGACAGCGACGGAGTCGCTGCCGCGGCCGGGCGGTGTCTCGGCCGGGCCGGATTCTGCCGGCGGTCCGGCCGGGGAGCGGTCACGCGCCCGGCTTCGGGAGTCCGTCGCGGACCGGCCTGCCACCGGCCCGAGACGGAGAGGTCGGTGGTTCAGGCTGCTTCGTCGCCTGTGACGGCGTGTGCGGGCCAGTCGACCAGGGTGGAGGCAAACCAGGTCCAACCGCGGCAGCGCCATGCAGCCGACTGGACGGCGAGTCGGCTGCGGTGGTCGTCCCACTTCCCCGCATCGGCCGGCGACCAGGCTCGTTCGGCGATGCCGGCGAGGCGGGGCAGGAGGAGGAATTCGAGGTCCTCGCCCGAGGTGACCGTCTCGCACCAGACGGCGGCCTCGACTCCGGCGATGGTGGCTTCGGCGGCAGTGGCGGCAGCGAGCGCGCGGTCGGGGTCCCAGTCGTAGCTCTGCTCTACGGTCTTGGGCGGGTAGACGGGCAGGCCCACCCGGGCGCGCCGGGTCTCGCCGTCGGCGTCGGCGGCCGGTTCGGCGTAGGGGCGGTCGAGGTACAGGTGCGAGGTGGGCGAGAGCAGTACGCGGGCTCCCTTGCCTGCGGCACGGTCGACGTCGTGCTCGGCCTTGGCCATCATCTCGGTGAATACAGCGGCCATCGGTTCGGGCATCAACTGGGTCAGGGCACCGGAGTCCAGCACCTGCCGCATCTCCGTGGCCTCGATCCAGTACTGCACGACGTCCTCGGGGCCGACGGCGGATCGGGCGGTCTCCTGCCAGCCGACGGCGCGCCGGCCCAGCGAGAGAGCGATGTCCCGGGCGCGGTCGACGAAGGAGGCGTGCGCGTCGTCAGGCATGCCGAAGGCCTCGTCGCCGCCGAGGTGGAGGTAGGCGGAGCCGGGGAAAAGACGGGCCACGTCGGTGAGGACGTCGCGCACGAACCGCCAGGTGATGTCCCGCTCGGGGTCGAGAGTGCCGATCGGTATCGGCATCGGCCCCGGGCCGACGACGGCGGAGCCGGTGGGCGCGAGTTCGGGGTAGGACCGGAACACCGCCTGGCAGTGGCCCGGCATGTCGATCTCCGGCACCACGGTGATGAACCGCTGCCGCGCGTGGGTGACGATGCGGTCGATGTCCTCGACGCTGTACCAGCCACCGGGACGATCGCCCAGCGCGCCGTCCCCGCCGACCTCGGTGAGGGCGGGCCATCCCGTGATGGGGACACGCCAGCCCTGATCGTCGGTGAGGTGCAGGTGCAGCACGTTGAGCTTGTGCAGGCTGAGGATGTCCAGGACGCGCACCACCTGGTCGGCGTCGTGGAAGGTGCGCGCGACGTCCAGGGACAGGCCACGCCAGGCGTACCGCGGCGCGTCGAGGACGCGCAGTGGCGGCAGTTCGGCGGTTCCGTCGGGCCGCAGTCCGGCGGTCAGCAACTGCCGGAGGCTGGTCAGGCCGCGGTGCGCGCCTTCGGCCGTAGCCGCCCATACGCGCACGTACGTGCTCTGGACTTCCAGTCCGTACCGTTCGGCGGTCGGGTCGCCGTCGTCAGCCCTGACGCCATCCGCCTTCGGCAGGGCGGCCAGCTCCGCGGCGTCGGGACCGTCGGTGACGAGCTCCACCCGGATCGCCGCCACGGCGGCGGTCGGCTCGACGGTCAGGGACAGGCCGGTGTCGCGGGCGACGTCGTTGACGAACACACGTGCCGCTTCGGCGAGTTCGGGGCCGCAGGCCACGGTGGTTCCCGGTGTGACCGGGAAGGCGGCTCCGCCCGGTGTGCCGAGGCGCAGCGGTGCCGGTATGAGGGGGTGGTTCATCGTGTGCCTACTTAACGGATCGGATCGGGATGATCGCCAGGGCGCCGGCGACCGCGAAGAGCAGGGCGATCGGGAAGAGCGCCGGGTAGCCGGCCACGGTGACGATGGCGCCGCCGAGGAAGGGGCCGATGGTCTGCGGCAGGGTGGCCGCGATGTTGAGGACGCCGAGGTCCTTGGCGTAGGAGGACTCGTCGGGCAGCACCTCGGACATCAGCGCGGAGTCGACGGCCTGGTACATGCCGAACCCGAGGCCGGCGATCACCGTTTAGACGATCATGCCGGTCACGGTGGGCAGGAAGAAGGGCACTGCCATGCCGACGCCCATGACGGCCGAGGCGCCGATGACGAACGGCTTGCGCCGCCCGATCCGGTCCGACAGCGGGCCGGGGAAGGAGGTGGTGGCGACGAGTGCGACGAGGTTGACCACACCGAGGACGGGAACGAGGCCGACCGCGTCGTCCTTCAGGCCGACGTAGTCCTGCAGGATGAACAGTTGGTAGCCGGTGAACAGGGCCAGCCGGGCCAGGAACCCCCAGAAGAAGTCCGGGTGGCGGCGCGGGCTCACCCAGAACGTCCGCAGGAACACGGCCAGGGAGAACGGCTCGTTGACCTGTTCCGTGCTCGGCACGTCCGGGCACACCAGCACGAAGGCCACGACCGCGAGCAGCAGGACCGCGGACAGGACGACGTACGCGACCTGCACCTGGGACGAGAGCGCCGCTCCGAGCACCTGGCCGCCGACGGCGCCGAGCATGAGGCTCACGCCGGAGAAGGTGGCGAACGAACCGCGTCTCGCCGCGGGGACACGGTCGGGCAGCAGCGCGGTGACGGGGCTGATGACGAGGTTCAGCAGGATCTGCACGACCACCCAGGCCACGACCATCGCCGGCACGGTCTTCGCCATGCCCATGGCCGCCAGGCTCACGGCCAGCCCGATCATGCCGCCCGCCATCCATGGCGCACGCCGGCCGAAACGGCTGCGGGTGCGGTCGGACAGCAGTCCGGCCACCGGGCTCGCGATCATCGCCGCGAACGCCCCGATGCCGGTGATCAGCGCCAGGGCGGCGGCCTTGCCCGCCCGGTCGATCTCCTGCACCTGCAAGGGGAGCAGGATGCCAGGGACCGCGCCGATGATCAGATGGATGGCGACGTTCAGCGGGATGATCATCCCGAACAGACGGCGCATCGACGGCGAGGGCCTGTCGCTGCGCGAGATCGCCCGCCGTTGCCGTATGTCGGCACCGGGCGTCATGCACTACTTCCCCGACATGCCCACACTCCTGCTGGCCCTGCTCGAGCACCGCGACGAGATCGACCGCACCCGCCTGCAGCACGTGCTGAGCGAGAGCCGAGACCTGCGGTCCACCCTCGACCTCGTCATCGACTACAACGCCCGCCACCCGCGCCGCGCCCAGCTGTACGCCATGGTGCAGGCCGAGGCCCTCGACCCGGCGCACCCTGCCCGCGCCTACTTCGAGGGCCGGACCTCTTACTACGCCAAGACCATGTGGGAGTACACCGGCACCGACGTCCCCGCCGAGCTCCTGCACGTCCTCCCCGCAGTACTCGACGGCCTGCAGATGCACTGGCTCATGGATCCCGAGAACTTCGACCTGCGCACCCAGTGGGCCGTCGTCGCCGACGCCTTGTTCGCCCGCTACCCCCCGTCCACGTCACCCAGCAACTGATCGCAACCTCGCAGAGCACTGGGCCGGACGCGGACGGGGAAGCCGCCGGGCGAGTGAACGGAAGGCTGGCGCGGTATGTGTGCGGCCGTGTTCCAGGAGACCGCTTGAATCCCGGCCAAGTGCGGTAACAGCTTTGACAGTTCAACAGGACACACTCAAAGGATGCCCACCCCGCGAACCGGGCGGCTGTCCGCCTCAGGATGATCTCCGGCTACGAAAATCTGGCCAGAGCCATCCAGGAAGTACGCCGACACGGCATGGCTGCGCGAAGTGCCCGCCGTCAGTGTCCTGCCGATCAGGTCGAACCCGTACACCATCTCCAAGGACGCAACCTCATTGCGCGGCAGCAAGCTCCGCCCTGAAAGGACCGGAACAAGCCTCGCCTACAGGATCGGTGCTGGGCGAAAGCCTGGAGTCCGGAGCAGATCGCGAACCGGTTGAGGATCGACTTCCCCGAGGGCAACTGGCCATTGGCTTCGAGCCGACCGTGGGACGTCAGCCGCGTTCTGTCTCCTTGCGGATGGCGGGGGCGACTTCGGTGGCGAGGAGTTCGATGAAGTCGGTGACCATGTGGTGGGGCATACCCCCGAAGTCGATCTGGCCCATGAAGCGGTCGATGCCAAGAAGTTCACGTTCGGTGAGGATCTTGTCGATGACTTCCTGGGGCTGCCGGTCATCAGGGCGCCGAAGGGGCCGGCGACAGCCTGGAACTGGTCCGGCCCGATGAGCCAGCCGCGCCCGCCCGGAGTCTTGGGGCGCAGGTATTCGCGGTAGTGCGGGTAGAGGTCCTGACGGGCTGCCTGGGAGGTCTTGCCGACGTAGAAGTGGCTGGTCAGACCGAGGCGAAGGGTGCCGGGGGTGTGTCCCGCCGCCTGGCCGACGGCGCGGTAGTGCTCGATGAGGGGGCGGGCGCTGCGGATGTCGCCTCCGATGAGGCCCAGGACCATGGGCAGGCCGAGGCGGCCGGATCGTTCGGCGCTTGCTGCGGTGCCGCCGACGCCGAGCCACAGGGGCAGTCTGTCCTGCTGGGGCGGGGCGGGGCGGGACGGGACGGGGAGATGGTCGAGGGCGGGGCGGTGGCGGCCGGACCAGGTGACGTGCTCGTTGTCGCGGATCGCCAGCAGCAGGTCGAGTTTCTCGGCGAAGACGTCGTCGTAGTCGGCGGGGTCGACGCCGAAGAGTTCGAAAGCTTCGAGGAAGGCGCTGCGGCCGGCGATGATCTCGGCGCGTCCGTTGCTGATGAGGTCGAGGGAGGCGAAGTCCTGGTGGAGGCGGACCGGGTCGAGGGTGGACAGGACGGAGACGGTGCTGGTGAGGCGGATGTTCTCGGTGGCCTGGGCGATGGCGGCGAGCGGGATCGCAGGGTTGGCGACGGCGAAGTCGGGGCTGTGGTGCTCGCCGCGGGCGAAGACGTCCAGGCCCGCCTGGTCGGCGGCGACGGCGTAGGAGACGATCTCGCGGGTGCGGGTCCCGGGATCGCGGAGCTTGCCGGTGGAGGGGTCGGTCTGCAGGTCGGACAGGGGCGATGCCGGTGGCGGCGGGGAGGATCAGGCCCAGTGCCGCTGCGAACTCCGCGATGCCGATGAAGCGGACGGTGGCGGGTGAGAAGTCCTCGACCCAGGGCAGCTTCTCGGCGAGCTTGTCCTTGGGCTGGGTGGCCTTCATGACACCGGCCATGGCGAACATGGCGGCGAGCAGGGCCTGCACGATCCACAGGAAGACGTTCACGGGGTTGGGGTCCTTAGAGGTTCAGGGCGCATCGGCCGAGACAGGGGAGAGCGCAGCCCGCCGACCAGGCGACGGGCTGCAGGGGAAACAGGGTCAGGAGCAGGTGACGGCGAGCTTGCCGAGCGCCCCGGAACCGAAGGCGGCGAACTCCTCGGGAGCCTGCTCCAGCGGGTAGGTGGCGGCGATCTGCACGGCGAGCGCACCGACGCCGCCGGTGGCGCCGGAGACGAGCACCGTCTCGTCCTTGTCGGGCGCCACGGCGTTCACGCTGTCCAGCGCAGCGGTGCCGGCCAGGCCGAGCGCACCGGCGTCCCGGACGCCAAGGCCCTCAGGGGCCGGAGCGACGCCGTATCCGGCAGGGACGGTGACGTACTGGGCCAGTGAGCCGGTGCCGAGAAACGGCTTCATCACCACGCCGAAGACCACGTCGCCGACCGCGAAGCCGTCGACGCCCTCGCCGAGGGCCTCGACGGTGCCGGCGAAGTCCTTGCTGACCTGCCCCACCATTTGGGCTCCAGGCTCGGTGACTAACCAGCAGCCGGGGTGGTGTCGTTCTCGGAGAGTAGTTCGTACTCGACGGGGGTGCGATAACCCAATGCTGAGTGTCGTCGCTGGCGGTTGTCGAAGATCTCGATGAACTCGAAGATCGCGTTGGCCAGTTCGACCCGGGTCTTCCACCGCCGACGGTTGAGCAGCTCGATCTGCATCGAGGACCAGAACGACTTCATCATCGCGTTGTCCAGGCCGTCCCCGACGGTGCCGAACGACGGCAGAAGGCCGGCGGAGCGGATCCGCTCCCCGAAGACCCAGGAGGTGAACTGGGTTCCGTGATCGGCGTGAACGATCCCGCCCGGCTCGGGGCGGCGGTTGCGGATGGCCATGTCCAACGCGTTGACCACGAGGGTGGAGTCCTGCCTGGAGTCGATGGACCAGCCCACGATCCGGCGGTCCTGAACGCGTCCAGGACCGCCGCACAGTAGACCCGTCCTTCCCTGGTCCGGTGCTGCGTGATGTCGGTGACCCACAGCTCGTCGGGACGCAACCGATGGAACTTGCGATTGACGAGGTCCTCGGCGGTGACGATGCCACGCAGGCGCTTCACGCGCACCAGTCCGGGCAGGCCGTGGATCCCGGCCTGCGTCATCAGCACCGACACGGTCCTGGAGCAGACCTGGATGCCCATGCCCATGGTGAGCTCGGCGTGGATACGGCGGTAGCCGTAGGTGCCATGGGAGGCGACGTGGACCTCCCGGATCAGCCCGGTCAGCCAGTCCCGCCGTAGCTGCCGCGGTGTGGTGGCGGTGCGCTTGTGCTTGTAGTGGTTCTGCCGGGTGACGCCAAGGATCCGGCAGCATCGGTCGACCGGTGCCCCGGCATCGACGAGACGGTCGATCACCGGGTAGAGCCTTTTGGGCGGGGCTTGTCCTCGTCAAGGAACTTCGCCGCCTGCCGGACGATCACCAGCTCGGTTTCCAGCTCACGGATCCGCCGGCGAGCGGCCCGCAGTTCAGCGGACTCGCTCGACGGCGTTCCCGGTCGCCGCCCGTTGTCGATGTCGTCCTGCCGCAACCACCTCGACAACGTGACGGATGGATGCCGAGCTCGACCGCGGTCCGCTTGGCCTGCTTGCCGGCGCGGACCAGCGCGATGGCACGTGCCCGGAACTCCGGAGGACAAGGGCGAGGCATGACCGCCAGCCTTCCGTGAAGGACTGTCAGTCAGCCACCAGAACTGGAACCCAGGACCTGGGGCAGGTCGTCCTCGTCGGCTGAACGACTTGCCGGACTGCAGCAATCACTCATGGGCCACCCCGCGCTCCGGCTACTTGCTGAGGACGCCTCAGCGCTGTGAGACTGAGCCCGATTCAGCCAGTATTCGGGCTCACCGATCGCAGCAGTCCTGTCTGGCGAAGTGCCGCACCGCGAGCAGGCGGAGCATCCGTGCCGACGCGCCGTGGCGTGTACCGGCGTTGTCCCCTTTCCGCCGCATGGGGGAGGAGAACAACGCCGGTGTGTTGTGGGCTGCTGTGCTCAGTTGGTGGTGAGCATGCCTTCGCGGAGCTTGGCGAGGGTGCGGTTGAGGAGGCGGGAGACGTGCATCTGGGAGACGCCGAGGTGTTCGCCGATCTGGGCTTGGGTGAGTTCGTCGACGAACCGCATGTGGATGATGCGGCGTTCACGGTCGTCGAGCTGGGAGATCAGAGGGGCGAGCGCGTTGAAGTCCTCGACGAGTTCGAGGGCGGTGTCGTCGATGCCGATGAAGTCGGCGAGGGCGGCTTCGCCGTCTTCGCTGGAGGTGATGGCGGCGTCGAGGGAGGCCGAGGTGTAGCCGTTGGCGGCCTTGCGGGCCTCGATGACCTCTTCCTCGGACAGGGACATCAGTTCGGACAGTTCCCGCGTGCTGGGGGTGCGGCCGAGCCGGCTGCGGAGCTCCTCGGTGGCCTTGGCGAGCGCCACGCGTGCTTCCTGCAGGCGGCGCGGGACGTGGACGGCCCACGTGGTGTCGCGGAAGAAGCGCTTGATCTCACCGACGATGTAGGGAACGGCGAAGGAGGTGAACTCGACCTCGCGGGACAGCTCGAAGCGGTCGATGGCCTTGATCAGGCCGATCGTGCCGACCTGGACGATGTCCTCCATCTCGTCCTGGCCGCGGCTGCGGAAACGCGAGGCCGCGAACTGGACGAGGGTGATGTTCATTTCGATGAGGGTGTTGCGCGCGTACTGGTACTCGGGCGTGCCCTCTTCCAGAACGGCGAGCTGGTCGAAGAACAGCCTCGACAGCTCGCGGGCATCCTTCGGAGCGACCTGCGACGGGTCACTGATCTCCGGCAGCACAACGGTCCGCGCCCCTGCCGTCTCGGTCACTGTCATGCTCGTCCCCTCCTGCGTGATCCAGCCTCAGATGTCGTGCCGCCTGCTCCTGAGCGGCCAGAGACGGCGTACCCGCAGTTGAGGCATGCATGCCAGGCAATTCCGCAGTGGATCTGCTGCTCGGCCATCCGGCCTCAGGAGTCGAAGCGGAAGCGAGGTTAACCCATTCGGCATGCGGGGTTTCGACGTAGGGCCGGCCGCCCTCGCCGAGATGCCGTCCCGGCGAAGCCCCTGGTGCTGGCACGACGGGCAGCGCGACGTCAGGACTTTGCCACTGCGGTCACCTTTCCCAGCAACGACCAGGAGTGCCGCCCGACGCCTATGCCGGGTCACTAGCGTGGCAGGAGGACGCTCACGGTCTTGCTCCCCAACGGGTGGCGGGTGACCGCGGTGGCGTGGGCGAGGTGGTTGACCATGGGTCGGCCGAAGCCTCCGGTGCTGTTCAGGGCGGGGATGCGCATGCGGGGCACCTGGGAGCAGTGGTCGGGCACGGCCACCCCGATGCTGTCCGGGGCGCGACCAGGTGCAGGGTGTAGGCGCCGCCGCCGTGGCGCAGGGCGTTGGTGACGAGTTCGGAGGCGACCAGGACCACGGTGTCGGCGGCGTCCTGCGCGATCGGGCCGAGACGCTTAAAAAGGGCCCGGGCGCTCTCGCGTACGTCGGCGATGGATGCCACAGAACGGTCGGGTGCGACGTCTGCGCTCATCGTGACCATCAGTTCCCCCAAGCCCCTGTGGAGTCCAATGTCCGGTGTGTGCGCTGTGCTTGTGCCCTGGCGTGCAGTCGGCCAACCTGGCCGAGGCCTTCCGCAGTCGTTGTTCGAGGCCGACTAACTCTCCGCCTGACACGCAAAAATCTATGCTGACCGAAGTAGACATTGGGAGATCGTCTGGCTATGGTTTCTCTCGTAGCCGAGATCAGCAGGGCCTGGCAGACACGAACTGCCAGGCAGCGGTACATGTAGTTGGAATGTGCAGGACGGTGCGGTGGTGGAGCTCCGAAGCCAGGGTTGTCGCAGGACGGCGACGGGGCTGACGACCGGACCGGGCGGCCCGCAGTGATCAGGGGCCGCCGTGAGCAGGACCGCAGTTGAAGTTGCAGTACCCGTCAGTGCAGTTCGCGGTATCCAGCAGTGAAGGTATGTGAGTGGTTCCTCGGTGAAGGCGTCGGCTGCGGGCGCGCGCACCGGGAGGTTCGGCAGTGGGGTTCTAAGCCAGAGCAGACGCAGGACGGGCGACGGGGCTGGCTGCCGAAGAGTGGCGCTTCCTCAGGTCACCGAGCAGGTCGCATCACCAGCAGTACGCGGTAGAGCAGTACCGGCAGTTAATAGATCCCAGAGGGAAAGAACGGAGGGGCCGAGCGCCATCAGGATCGCCCGGGCGGAATGGCTGAGCCCGGGTACCGCAGGACATCGATAGTGAGGTGGTCTCCGGTCGAGCAACCGCGATCCCCGCATTCCCCGCCCTCTCCCGGGTGGGCGTGCGGAAACAGAAGGCCGGCGCAGTATCAGGGCCGGCAGATGGTGTAGCAGTTCCTTCGGGGCCCTGGCGCGAATAGCGCCGGGGCCCCTCCACGCGTTCCATGAGAGGTGCAAGTGACAGCAGACGACTCGTTCGGCCGGCTCGACGACGACGACTACCCCGCCTACACCATGGGCCGGGCCGCCGCGTTGCTCGGCACCACCCAGGGCTTTCTCCGCGCCATCGGCGAAGCCCGCCTCATCACCCCGCTGCGCTCCGCCGGGGGGCACCGCCGCTACTCCCGCTACCAGCTGCGCATCGCGGCCCGCGCCCGGGAACTCGTCGATCAGGGCACCCCCATCGAGGCCGCCTGCCGCATCGTCATCCTCGAAGACCAGCTGGAAGAAGCGCAGCGCATCAACGCCGAACACCGCCGCGCCGCCGGATCGTCGAACCCGACGGGTCGGTAGCGGCGGTGAGGGGCTAGGTTGGGGGCGCAGTCTCCCTGCACCGTTGAGGCTGCTTCCCGCGGCAGAGCGAGCCTGCGGCGTTCCATGAGCGCCGGGCCCGCCTCGACTCCCGTAGAGGCCGACAGGCCCGGTGCGTCCCTGGCGGGCAGCTTCGATACCCGGGTTTCATGCTTCCGGGTCCTGCCTGCGGGGGAGTGCTCGATGCGGACGGTACGGGGGCCACGTCACGCGAGGCACACGGCGGCCGGCCGACCGGCGGCCGTCGCCATGAGCTACTCGAACAGGCGAGACGGGACCGGCTATGCCGTGGCCGGGATGAGGGCGATGTCCACGGTGATGCGCCCCCCGAGGGGGGTCCGCTCGACGATGACGGTTTGGGCGAGTGCCCTGACGATCTCCAAGCCGTGCTGGCCGATGCGTTCCGGATCCAGCGCCTGTGCAGCCGGCACTGCGGGATTGCTGTCCCAGAGTTCAACCCGCACCACGGCACTGGTGACCCGCAGGTACAAGAGGGCCGGTCCCGGCGCGTACTTTCGGGCGTTGGTCACCAGTTCGCTGACGATCAGCCGGACGATCTCGACCGCGGCGGTCACCACCGGAATGCCGTGGTCGTCTCTCACCTTCGTCAGGAAAGCCGCGGCCATGTGACGGGCCTGAGCTATGCGGGAGCCGTCGCTGTCCAGCGCGAGCGATGTCTCCAACAGCGAGGCCGTTTCGTCTTCGGCCCCTCTTGTACCTGCAGCACAGGCGCAAGGGGGTGGCACCCTTATGAGGTGTAGCGCTTCCGGCGTCCTGCAGTGCGCTCGCCTTCATGGACTCCAGCGCCGTCAGCGTCCTGGCCGCACAACGCGATGAAGCGTCCGCCGGCGGCTGGATTCGGCTGGCGGCCTTGCGGGCAGCGGTTCAGCGGGTCGTTGAAATCGTTGGTCTCGACGCGGTCATTCCCTGCTGTCCCACGCTCCGTCAAACCCTCCCCTCCTGACGACAGGCAAAGCCGCTCCGCTCCCGGTCAGCGGCCGGACTCTCCCCACAGGTCGTCATGGATGCGGCGCCCGTCGGGCAGACGGCGAACGAACACCAAAGTTTCACCCCGCTGTCAGCAGCCGTGTCCGGGTGAAGCCGAGCCTTTGAGCGCACGGCACTTCCGGAGGGCGCAGTTTGCCCGACACGATCCACGGTGACGTCCCCTCACCGGATCGAACGCTCGACCACTGCTCCGGACGCGGCGATCAACGCAGGTCCGCCTCATGGTGGCGGCTGCTCTTGGCCGCTGTTCAATGCGACCCTGCGGACAGCCGCACACACCAAAGCGCCCCGACAACCCTGGGTCGCGGCTGGAGACTCCGCTTTTCTGGAACGTTGCACTGCGAGTGAGTCAATATCTGTGCTCGTGAGGTGAGAGTTTGCCGGACCGTGTAGTGAGAGTTTTTGCCGCAATGAGCGGAGTGGAATTACTTGACCGACGCGGGCCGTTGCGGCGTGCTACTGTCCATCTCAGTTGCAGTTGTGGTTCCCGAACTTCAAGTGTTCCCACCCGGCTTCTGTCGAGGAGAGCGCTTTTGTATTTCCGGTCATTTTCCGGCGGGGTAATCATCGCGGCGACACGGTGTTCGCACAGTGCGGATGCCGGTGTACTGCCCCAAAGGAGATATGACATGGCTGCTGGTACCGTGAAGTGGTTCAACGCGGACAAGGGTTTCGGTTTCATCGAGCAGGACGGTGGCGGCGCTGACGTGTTCGCCCACTTCTCGAACATCGCCGCCCAGGGCTTCCGTGAGCTGCTCGAAGGCCAGAAGGTGACCTTCGACATCGCGCAGGGCCAGAAGGGCCCGACGGCCGAGAACATCGTTCCGGCCTGACGCTGACGCGCACTTTGTAGCTGGGGCCCGCATCCCTCGGGGTGCGGGCCCCGGCTACACGCATTTTCCCGCAGTGGTTTCACCTGCGGGACGGCTCGGAGAAATCCGCGGTCTCACCACACGCGGCTCCTCCTTCGGAATGCAGGCGCATCCTGAAGAGCCACACCGCACCTCGGCGCCCGGGACTTTACGTCCTTGCTGCGTCACCTATTTCAGCATTTACGCCCGCCGCGGATTCCCGTCGGCCGGATTTGCTTTGACATCGGTCCATACTTGTAATTCCGTGCTGCTCACCGCTTGCGGGAATTCCTTGATATGTGCCGCATCGAGGAAGGTTCCGCATGAACCGCACACGTACGAACGACCACTCACCCCGCACCCGTAACGGCAGTGCCGACGCAGGAAGGGGCGGCAGCCGCTTCGGCTCGCCGGCACCGCGCCGTTCCGGCGGTCCTGCCCGTTCAGGCAGTTACGGCCGCCGGCCCGCCCCCGTGCAGGGTGAATTCGCGCTCCCCACGACGATCACCCCCGCGCTGCCTGCCGTGGAGAGCTTCGCCGATCTCTCCATGCCCGAGCAGCTGCTGGCCGAACTCGGCAGGCAGGGTGTGAGCGCGCCGTTCCCGATCCAGGGCGCGACGCTGCCGAATTCCCTGGCGGGCCGTGACGTCCTGGGCCGCGGGCGCACCGGCTCGGGCAAGACCCTCGCCTTCGGTCTCGCCCTGCTGGCCCGTACCGCCGGACAGCGTGCTGAGCCCCGCCAGCCGCTGGGGCTGATCCTCGTACCGACGCGTGAGCTGGCGCAGCAGGTGACCGACGCGCTCACTCCGTACGCCCGGTCCGTCAGGCTGCGGCTGGCCACGGTGGTGGGCGGGATGTCGATCGGCAGGCAGGCCGGCGCGCTGCGAGGCGGGGCCGAGGTCGTCGTCGCGACCCCGGGCCGGCTCAAGGACCTCATCGACCGTGGCGACTGCCGGCTGAACCAGGTGGGCATCACGGTGCTGGACGAGGCCGACCAGATGGCCGACATGGGTTTCATGCCGCAGGTCACCGCGCTGCTCGACCAGGTGCGTCCGCAGGGGCAGCGGATGCTGTTCTCCGCCACCTTGGACCGTAACGTCGACCTGCTGGTGCGCCGCTATCTGACGGACCCCGTCGTGCATTCGGTCGACCCGTCGGCCGGTGCGGTCACGACGATGGAGCACCACGTCCTGCACGTCCACGGCGCCGACAAGCACGCCGCCACGACAGAGATCGCCGCCCGCGAAGGCCGCGTGATCATGTTCCTGGACACCAAGCACGCCGTCGACCGGCTGACCCAGGACCTGCTCAACAGTGGGGTTCGGGCCGCCGCGCTGCACGGCGGCAAGTCACAGCCGCAGCGCACCCGCACACTGGCGCAGTTCAAGACGGGGCACGTCAGCGTGCTGGTAGCGACCAACGTCGCGGCGCGCGGCATCCACGTCGACAACCTCGACCTCGTCGTGAACGTCGACCCGCCGACCGACCACAAGGACTACCTCCACCGCGGCGGACGCACGGCCCGAGCCGGCGAGTCCGGCAGCGTCGTCACCCTGGTCACACCGAGCCAGCGCCGCGGCATGGTCCGCCTCATGGTGGACGCCGGGATCCGGCCGCAGACCACCCAGATCCGCTCGGGCGACGAGGCCCTGCACCGGATCACCGGCGCCCAGGCCCCGTCCGGCATCCCGGTCGTCATCACCGCACCGGTGGCCGAACGCTCCAAGCGCAGCACCTCGCGAGGCCGGCGCCGCCCCTCTTCGACGACCCGGCGCGCGCCCGTACGCCAGACCGTCTTCGGCACGGCAGCCTAGAACCTTCGTGATCAGGAAGCTGACCCATCTCTGCAGGAGGCACCTTTGACGCTGGTTCAGATGCAGCCCCGCCCGGCGAGCGCCAGCCCCGGACACAAGACGGTGGCTGAGGTCGTGGACGCGGCCGGACCGCAGGTCTGTGACGACATGAGTGTCGAGGTGGCGCTGTCGGTCATGGCCGCCGCACGCACGGGTCGGCTGGTCGTCTGTGACCAGGACGGCCAGTGGACCGGCCTGGTCACCCGGACCGAACTCACCGCCGTCCGCGACAGCTCCGCCTACACGGACCGCGTCCGCCTGCGCGACCTCCTCGGCAACCACGGGTCGTTCACTACATCCGTGGCCACGACGGCCGAAGCCGAGCACGCGATGCGTTCCCGCCCGCTCGGTGCCCTGCAGGTGGTCGACGGGCAAGGCAGCACTCTGGGCGTCCTCGCCCTCTCCCGCTGAACCGTCTCACCCTGGCCGGACCGTTCTCCCGCTTCTCTCTGTGAGGTCACATGCGCTGTGTCATCGCCCGCTTCCCCTTCGAGCTCACCAAGAGCGGCGTGCTGGAATCGATGAAGGGCATCAAGCCCGAACTGGGTACCGGCGAATCCGTGATCATCGGCCGGCGCCACTACCCCGTCAAACAGGTCGGCCAGGTCATCACCCGCCAGGACCGACGTGATTTCAGCGCCGGCGAAGTCCTCCGGGCCATGACGCAGCTCGGCTTCACCTGCCGTACCCTCCCCGAGGCCGCACCCGTACGCATCCTCAGCCCGCTCCAGCACGCTTCCGCGATGCTCGGCACTCCCGTGTCCGTCTGACCGAGGGAAACAGGCACGAAGCCGACACCTGAACAGCAGTGTGGGCCCGCCCGGCATGCGCCGGTCGGGCCCACACTGCTTGCAACGGGTTCCCGTCGCAGTGGTTGCTCAGTGGTCGGAATAGCTGAAGTCGCCCACGGTCCAGGCGCCGACGTCGGCGATCGCCACGCGGTACATCCCGCCCGTCTCCGGGATCCCCACCGTGCCCTGCAGGATCCGGGCGACATGGAAGTGCAGATGCGTGGGCGGCCCGTTCTTCGCGGGGGTGTCGAAGACGGCTGAGAATTCTCCCAGGCGGGCGGAATCCGTCAGCACGTCCGACACCCTCTGCCGCCACACTGCTTCGGGAGCGAGCCGGCCGGTGATGACAGCACCACCGGTGACCACGGTCAGGGACATCTGGTTGCTCTGCCCGGACTCCACCAGGGCGGCGACGTCAACGAGCAGCTCGTCAGGCTTCGACATGGGCCGATTATATTTACTGGCCACCCTGAGGTTCCCCCGGTGCGCGGGAGGTGCTGACTGGACGGCACCGTCCGCCATCCTGCAGACGCACACGTGACCGTCCGGGCACTGCTGGAAGTGTTCACCCATCACGACAAGCAGGCGCTGAAGCTCAGACCCTGCTCCAGGCATCGAGGAATGCTTTGCGTCCTGTCGGATCGTCGGACCTGCGGTCCGCGTGCAGGACGCGCCAGGCGGTGAGTTCGAGGTCACGGAGCCATAGTTCTCCGATGACCTGTGTCTTGAGGTCGGGAAAATGGTCGGACTCGGCGAGGGCCTGACCGATCACCTCCCCGGCTGCGACGCGCTGGGGCGGGGTCATCTCATCGACGGCCGACAGGATCTGTCGGGCCAGCACGATTCCTTCTCCCGCCAGGGAACGCAGCACCGCGGCCTTGATGTTGGCAGGCAGCAGGTACGCGGTGCCAGAAGACCTCCACAGCTCCGACCAGAAGCGTTCTCCTGCCTTGGTGGGGGCAGGCAGCGCGGCCAGCAGTCCCAGGAGGTGACCGGTGGCCGCATACCCATCGGAGTGGGCGGCCGCGACGACGGCGATGCCGGCGACGCGCTGCACATCGAGATCGCCGGCTTCCCGTTGCGGAGCCAGACCCAGTTGGTGTTCCAACTGGTCGGCGAGGGGGCCGGACAGGTGGGGGCGGACCTCAGGAAGCATCGGCGATCCTTGCGCGCAGGGAGCGGAGATACCCGCTCGGGAGCTCTGATCGTTCCCATGAGCAGCTGATCTATTCCGCTTCGAGCCCAATGGGCGGCAGCGGCAACGGGCCGGAGTTCACACGGCGGCGAAGTGACCCATTTCCGGCGACGGGGCCTGGCTGTTTCGAGACCGGCCTTGCAGAAAACTGTCTGGGCGAGGTCTTTTAGCATGGCTGCATGATCACCGGTGATGCCCAGGAGTCCGAGGGAGGACGAGAAGCCGTGTCGCACGACGCCGCTGAAGCCGAATACACGTACGCCGCCGCAGCGCGTGGAGAACACCATGAAGACGGGCTGCCCTGCGGATCACAAGGTGGGGAGAGCGGGCACTCGGTTGCCGCTCTGGTGGAGCGGGCGGCCGATCTGACCGAACCGATCAAGCCGAGGCTGCGGGGCTGGCTGCATGCCGGGATGGTCCCCGCCGCACTGATCGCGGGCATCGTGCTCATCTGTCTGGCCCGCACCCCGCGGGCAGCCGTGGCCTGCGCCGTGTACTCGGTCACCGCCTGGCTGCTGTTCGCAACGAGCGCCGTCTACCACCGTGGCACCTGGGGGCCGCGTGGCGAGGCGGTCCTGCGGCGTCTCGACCACGCCAACATCTTCCTGATCATCGCCGGCACCTGCACGCCCCTTGCGGTGGTCCTTCTCCCGCCGGGCCAGCGGTCCGTGCTGCTGTGGATCGTGTGGGCGGGCGCACTGGTCGGCATCGCCTTCCGGGTCTTGTGGGTGGGAGCTCCGCGCTGGCTGTACACCCCGTGCTACCTGGCGCTGGGGTGGGCACCGGTGCGCTACCTGCCCGACTTCCTGCACACCGGCGGAGTGGCCGTACTCACCCTGGTCGTGGCCGGCGGTCTTCTTTACAGCGCGGGCGCGGTCGTCTACGCCCTCCAGCGCCCCGATCCCTCACCGCGCTGGTTCGGCTTCCACGAGGTGTTCCACGCCCTGACCGTGGCGGCCTTCACGGCGCACTACATCGCCATCTCCCTGGCCGTCTACTGACCGCGACAACGTTTTGGCCAGGGCCGCTGGTCACGCACGTTGCCGCGTGCCGGGCCGCGACGGGTCGGCCGGAAGCGGAGCATCGTGACCGACACCCTCGGTCTCCTGCTCGCGGTGCTGGTCACCGCGGCCGGCGTCCAGGACTCCGTCGCGGGCACCCACCTGATCGACCACGTGGCCGCCGCCCACTCCGGGATTCGCAGGGTCTGGGTCGCCGGTGATTACGGCCAGCACCTCGTCGAGCACGTCGCCGCTCTCGGCATCGCCATGGAAATCGTCCAACGCGCGCCTGGGACCAGGGGTTTCACCCCGCTACCCAAGCGCTGGACCGTGGACCGGACCTATGGGTGGCTGATGTTCCACCGCCGTCTGGCGCGCGACTACGAGACCCTGCCCGCCCGGTCCGAAGCCATGATCTACCTCGCCATGACCGACCTCATGGCCCCCGCCTCACCGGCGAAGCCACCATCTCCTGGCGCGACCCGGTATAATCGGATCAAACGTCAATTCCGGGATGAAACAACAGGCGAAAACGACCTCTCAGTAGACAGCGGTGGTGCTGTCCAAGCGAAGGGGAGCATTTGTGCGGGCAGTGATGTCCTCGATCGTGACGCCGGGGGCGGTTTCGACGAGGGCGAGGCCGTCTGGGGTGATGTCGAGGACTCCGAGGTCGGTGATCACGCGGTGCACGCACTGTTCTCCCGTGAGCGGGAGGGTGCATTCCTTGAGGATCTTGGGGCTGCCGTCCTTGGCGGTGTGTTCCATGAGGACGATGACCCGGCGGGCGCCGTGGACGAGGTCCATGGCTCCGCCCATGCCTTTGACCATCTTGCCGGGGATCATCCAGTTGGCGAGGTCGCCCCGCGCCGAGATCTGCATGGCACCCAGCACGGCTGTGTCGATGTGGCCGCCTCGGACCATGCCGAAGGAGAGGGCGGAGTCGAAGAAGCTCGCACCGGGCAGGACGGTGACGGTCTCCTTGCCCGCGTTGATGAGGTCGGGATCGACCTCCGCTTCCGTGGGGTAGGGACCCGTACCGAGGATGCCGTTCTCGGAGTGCAGGACCACGTGCACGCCGGCCGGCAGATGACCGGGGATCAGTGTCGGCAGGCCGATGCCCAGGTTGACGTAGGAGCCGTCGGTGAGTTCGGCGGCGGCGCGGGCCGCCATCTGCTCGCGGGTCCAGGCCATCAGGAACGTACCGTCCTCTTCTCGATCTTCTTGTCGGCGGCTTCCTCGGCAGTGAGGGCCACGATCCGCTGGACGTAGATGCCGGGCAGGTGGATTTCGTCGGGGCGCAGCTCGCCCGGCTCGGCGAGTTCCTCGACCTCGGCGATCGTTGTGCGGCCGGACATCGCGGCCAGCGGGTTGAAGTTGGCGGCGGCTCTCCGGAAGACGAGATTGCCGTGGCGGTCGCCGCGCCAGGCCCGTACGAGGGCGAAGTCGGTGACGATGCCGTGCTCCAGGACGTGTGTGCGGCCCCCGAAGTCGCGGGTCTCCTTGGGCGGGGAGGCCACGGCGACCGAGCCGTCGGGCCCATGACGCCAGGGGAGTCCGCCCCTGGCGACCTGCGTTCCGACGCCGGCCGGGGTGTAGAAGGCCGGGATGCCGGCGCCGCCGGCCCGCAGGCGCTCGGCCAGAGTGCCCTGGGGCACCAGTTCGACCTCGAGTTCTCCGGACAGGTATTGCCGGGCGAACTCCTTGTTCTCACCTACGTAGGAACCGGTGACTCGGCTGATGCGGCGCGCGGCGAGGAGAACGCCGAGGCCGCGGTCGTCGACGCCGCAGTTGTTCGAGATGACCTTCAGATCGCTGGCGCCGTGCGCGTACAGGGCGCGGATGAGGACATCGGGTACGCCACTGAGTCCGAAGCCGCCGACGGCCAGCGAGGCGCCGTCGGGTATGTCGGCGACCGCTTCCATGGCGCTCGCTCGGACCTTGTTCATGCTGAGGGAGTCCTTTCAGGGCTCGCGCCGGGCAGGACGGCGGACCAGCCGCCGTCGAGGACGAGGTTGGCCCCCGTGATGTGGGCGGCTTCGTCGGAGGCGAGGAAGACGGCGGCGTCGACGACGTCGTCGGGGCGTCCAGCGCGGCCGAGCGGGATACGGCGGGCGATGGCGCGCATCGGGTGGTCTTCGCAGAGGAGAGTGGCCCGGGAACCGGCAGTGCCGATTGCGCCGGGGCTGACACAGTTCGCGCGGATACCGTACGGGGCGCCCTCGGCGGCGAGTTGGCGGGTCAGTGTGATGACGGCGCCCCGGGAGGCGGAGTGCGCGGTTGTCCGGTTGGTGAGTGAGCCGGTGAGTCCCGCGGCGGAGCCGATGGTGAGAATGCAGCCGCGGCTGCGCCGCAGGTGCGGCCAGGCGGATCGGACGGTCAGCCGTACCGGGTCCAGCTCGGCCCGCATGGTGAAGGCGAAGTCTTTGCAGGGTCGGCTGTTGACCGGTCCGAAGCGATCGGCTGCGGCGTAGACGATGTCGATGCCTCCGAAGGCGTCCACGGCTTCGTGGATCCAGGAGGAGACGGACTGCTCGTCGGTGACGTCCAGGGGGCCGGGGGTCAGAGCGGTCCCGCCTTCGCGGGCGATGAGCCGCTGCGTGTCGAGTGCCTGCTCGTGCAGCAGGTCGCCTCCCACGACGAGCGCGCCCTCGGCGGCGAAACGCAGTGCCGCGGCTCGCCCCTGACCGCCGGCGGTGCCGGAGATCAAGGCCACCTTGCCGTCGAGTCGCCTCACGCGCCGGCCTCCCCAAGGAGTGCGTCCGACACGGACTTCACACCGCCGTGCGCGGTCAGGCCGCCGTCGACGGCGATCTCCGCGCCGGTGATGAAGGAGGATTCGTTCGAGAGGAGGAAGACGACCAGCGGGGCCACCTCGGCCGCGGTGCCCGTGCGCCCGAGCGGGGTCTCGCGGATGTTGGCTTCGCGGAAGGCCGGTGCGGCGGAGGCGGTCATCTCGGTCTCGATGTAGCCGGGGTGGATCGTGTTGACGCGGATGCCGCGCGGGCCGAGTTCCGTGGCCGCGGTCTTCGACAGGCCGCGCAGGGCCCATTTGCTGGTCGTGTAGGCGACCGGATAGTGAGCGGTGAGGGCTGCCGAGGAACCGACGTTCACGATGGATGAGCCGGGCGGCATGAGCGGGGCGAGGTGCTGAATGCCGAGCAGCGGGCCGGCCACGTTGACCGCGTGGACACGTGCCAGGTCGTCTGGGCGCACGTCGCCGACGCGGGCGCGCCAGGTGATGCCGGCGTTGTTCACCAGGCCGTGGACCTGCCCGTACGCCTCCTTGAGCTCGGCGGCCAGATCCGCCCAGTCCTTCTCACTGGTGACGTCGAGGCGGCGACAGCCCTCGGCGGATGCGACGTCGGTGGCGATGACGCGGGCTCCCTCCCGCACCAGTGCCTCGGCCTCGGCGGCCCCCTGGCCCCGGGCCGCTCCGGTGACCACGACGACCTTGCCGAGCAGCCTCTTGGGGTGCGGGTCGCTCACGGCCTCTCCCGGGAGCGGCGTCGGCCGACGGGGAGTGCGATGGGTTCAGTGCCGGGAGCGACGGTGTTGGACACGGTGCCGATGCCCTCGACCGTGAGCGTGACGGTGTCGCCGGGCTTGAGCGGCGGCGGGGTCTGTTCTCCGCGTATGCCCCACAGTTCGGCGAGGCAGCCGCCGTTTCCGCAGGTGCCGGAGCCGAGCACGTCGCCCGGGACGACCCGGGTGCCGCGGGAGGCGTACGCGACCATTTCTTCGAACGTCCAGCTCATGTTGGACAGCAGATCCCTGCCGACGACCTCGCCGTTGACTTCGGCGGTAAGGGCCAGTCTCAGGAAGCCGTCGTCGTCCCGATGCCGTTCGAGTTCGTCGGCGGTGACCAGGTACGGGCCGAGGGTGGTGGCGGTGTCCTTTCCCTTGCACGGGCCGAGACCCACCTTCATCTCGGCGGACTGCAGGTCCCGTGCGGACCAGTCGTTGAAGACCGTGTAGCCGATGACGTGGTCGCGTGCCTGGTCGGGAGTGAGGTCGCGGCCTTCGCGGCCGATGACCGCGGCGACCTCCAGCTCGAAGTCGAGGACGGCGGAGCCCGGCGGCATCGGAATGTCGTCGCCGGACGCGTAGATCGCGTGAGGGTTGGTGAAGTAGAAGGTGGGCGCGGTGTACCACTGCTCGGGCACGCCGCCTGTTCCCTCCACCGAGCGGCGTACGCCCTCGACATGCTCCTCGAACGTGACGAAGTCCCGCACGGAGGCGGGCCGAAGCGGCGGCAGCAGGCGTACCTGGGAGACGTGCGGTCCGGCCGGGACGTCGAGGGTGGCGGCACCGAGATCGAGGAGTGCGGGGAGACCGCCCCCGGCGCTGATGACCTCGGTCAACGAGCGGAGGCCGGGCACGGGATACAGCACGCCATCGGCGTCGACCACGGCGACGCGGGGTTGATGCTGGTGTTCGTAGGCGGCGAAGCGCATGAGCAGCTCCTGGCTGGGGCTGGGCCCGAGGCGCGGCACTATGTGTCAGGGCAGGTGACAGGCTGCCGCGCCCCGGGAGTTCGGAGAGGGATCAGACCGGCGGGGCGACGAAGCAGCCGCGGTCGGGGTCGTTGAAGGACTCCTTGGCGACGAGCTCGTTCATCGGGTTGGCGGTGCCCCACTGGTCGGTGACCTCGGGCTGGGAGAAGTCGTAGACGTGCGGGTGCCAGGTGTCCTCGTCCAGGCATTCCAGCTCGGTCGTGTACTCGACGGTGTTGCCGTGCGGGTCGAGGAAGTACGTGAAGGTGTTGTCGCCGGCCATGTGGCGGCCGGGGCCCCAGATCTTCTTGAAGCCGGCGCGGATCACACGGCCGGAGCCGCGCATGTACTCGTCGATGCCGCGCATTTCGAACGACACGTGGTGCAGGGAGGCGTGCGGTCCCTTCGCCAGTGCCATCGAGTGGTGCTGGTTGGAGATCCGCATGAAGTGCATGACCTCGCCCATGTGCGGCGAGCTCAGGGTGTCGGAGAGCCGGAAGCCGAGGTGCTGCTCGTACCACTCCTTCGTCCGGTCCAGATCCGGGGAGTTGAGCACGACGTGGGACAGCTTGACCGGGATCGACTCCTTCTCCTCGATCTTGCGGTGCTGCCGTACCGCCACGTCGGCAGAGACCTCGACGGTCCGGCCGTCCACGTCGAAGAAGCGGAAGCCGTAACCGCCGCCGGGTGTGTCCACCTTGCCCGGTTGCGTGATCAACCGCACGCCACCGGCGAGGAGTTGTTCGGCGAGAGTGTCCACGTCAGCCGGCGAAGCGGCACCGTAGGAGACGAGGTCGAGGCGCTTCTCCTCGGCCTTGCGCAGCCTGATGACGTACTGCTCGGGGGAGCCCTCGGCGGCGAGGAAGGAGATCCCGGAGTCCTCGGCGACCTTGGTCAGACCCCAGACACCCGCGTAGAAGTCGAGCTGCTTGTCGTAGTCGGGCACGGCCAGGTCGACGTGCCGCAGATGGGTGAGCAGTCGTGCGCTCATGAGGGTTCCTCCTCAGGACAGGGTCAGGTTGAGCAGGGCGGAGGCGGTTCCGCCCCGGATGGCCTCGAAGTCGGCCTCGGAGACACGTGCGGCGCGCAGAGCGCCCACGGGGTCCTTCGTGCCCATGTCGAAGGGGAAGTCGGAGCCGAGCAGGACACGGTCGGGCCCGGCGACCCGGATCAGCTCCCGCAGGACGGACGGGTCGTGGACGAGCGAGTCGAAGTACAGGCGCTTCAGGTAGCTGCTGGGCGGATGGGCGCAGCCGGCGGCCGCGTCGGTGCGGGCGGACCAGGCGTGGTCGGAGCGGCCGATGTGCGTCGGCAGGTAGCCACCGCCGTGGGCGGCGATCACCTTCAGCCCCGGGTGACGGTCGAGCACTCCCGAGAAGATCAGGTGCGACAGTGCCACGGCGTTCTCCGTGGGCTGGCCCAGGGTGTTGGACAGATACCACTGGTCCAGGCGCTCGTCCAGCGTGCATCCGAAGGGGTGCAGGAAGATGACGGCGCCGGTTTCCTCCGCTCGCGACCAGAACGGCTCGTAGGCCGGGTCGGACAGTTCCAGGCCCGGAGCGTGGCTCGAGATCTCCACCCCGGCCAGGCCCTGCTCCAGCGCGTGATCGAGCGCCCCCACCGTGTGGTCCGGGTGCTGGAGCGGCACCAGCCCGAGGCCGCGCAGCCTGTGCGGAGCGGCTGAACAGTGCCTGGCCGTCGCCTCGTTGGCCAGCCGGTACAGCTTCTCGGCCGTCTCCTCGTCCGTCCAGTAGTGGTAGTGCGACGGTGAGGGGCTGACGAGTTGGACGTCCACGCCCTGTGCGTCCATCGCGGCCAGCCGTGCGGCCGGGTCGGTGAGCCGCGGGATGCGCTCGCGCACCATGGGGCCGCTGACCGCGAGGGCCGCGGGGCCGTTGCGCCGGGCATCCAGCGCTCTCGCCATCGCCAGTCCGGGCAGGCCGTCGACGAGGGACTCGACTTCGGGCAGCAGCACGTGAGCGTGGACGTCGACGGTCGGTGAGGTCACGGCAGCTCCCTGAGCATCGTCATCGTGCGGCCCATCAGACCGGGTACGTCCGCGTCGCGTACGCCGTCGAGCTGCCACTGTCCGATCTGCACGGACGCCTCGACCACCGGACGGACGCGGGCGATCCGCCGGTCGTAGTACGCCTGGAAGAGCGCGTCGTCCCAGACCTCGGTGCTGGTCAGCAGCCGCGAGAGCACCCACGCGTCTTCCAGGGACAGGGCGGCGCCCTGCGCGAGGGTGGGCGGACAGCAGTGGGCGGCGTCGCCGACGAGGACCACGCGGCCCCGGTGCCAGGAGCCCTCGACCAGCATCCGGTCGAACCAGGTGTAGTTGACCTTCGCCGGATCGGTGATGTGCTCGGTGATCTCCGGCCAGCATCCTCCGTAGGCGGCGGCGAGGCCGCGCATCTCGTCGGCGTAGGACTCCGGCGGGATCGACGCCCGGTCGCGATGGGCCTCGACCACGTAGGCGTAGATCGTGGTGTCGCTCGTCGGACAGTAACCCGCGATGTAGGCCGGACCGCCGTAGGCGAGATCCGTGCGGGTGACGCCGGCCGGCCGGGGGACGGCGACGCGCCAGATGGCCATGCCGGTGGGTTCCGGCTTGGCGGTGATCCCGATGGCCGCGCGGGTGGTGGAACCCAGTCCGTCGGCGGCGATCACCAGGTCGTAGCGGCCCTCGTTGCCGTCGGTGAAGCGCGCGTTCACCCCTGTGCCGTCCTGCTCCAACTGCTCGACCCGGGTGCCGAGGCGCACCGATGCGCCGCTGGCACGGACGGCGTCGATCAGGATGCGCTGCAGCTTTGGGCGCTGCATGCCGACGGTGGCGGGCAGGTCGTCGCCGCCGGTTCGAATGTCGCGTGCGACATGCAGGACCGTTCCGTCGGGAGCGGTGATGCCGACGGAACCGAAACCGAAACCGGATGCGCTGACCTCCTCCCACACGCCCAGTTCGCGCAGCACACGCAAGGCGTTGCCCTGCAGGGTGATGCCTGAACCGGCGGTGGCGTTCCAGTCGTCCTTCGCCTCGATCAGGTCGACGGTCAGACCGGCCCGGCGCAGCAGAATGGTCATGGCGTTTCCGGCAGCGCCACCACCGATCACCAGGACCGTGCGGGCTGTGCTCATGGAGGACTCCCTTGCTGAGCGCGTCACTTGATCGCGATCGGGTTGACGGGGGAACCGACAGCGCCGGTGATGCGCAGGGGCGCGGCGGCGAGCAGGAACTCGTACACCCCGTCCGCCGCGCAGTCCTCGGCCAGGGCTTCCAGGTCCCACATCTCACCGATGAGGAGGCCGATATTGGGTATCGCGACCTGGTGCAGGGGCTGGAAGGCGTTCTCGAACTCGTTGGGACGGACCTCGAAGCCCCAGGTGTCCGTGGCGATCGCCGCGATCTCGGTGCCGTGGAGCCAGCCGGCCGTGGTGAAGGAAAGCCCCGGCGCGGGTCCGCCGGCGTAGTCGCCCCACCCGTCCCGGCGTACGCGGGTCAGCTGACCGGTACGTATCAGCACGATGTCACCGCGTCCCACGCTCACGCCGTGCGCTTCCGCGGTGCCGGCCAGGTGCTCCTCGGTGACGGCGAATCCGTCGGGCAGTTCGCCGGCGGTGCCCACGACCCGTCCCACGTCCAGGAGCACGCCGCGTCCGGCGACATGGGGAGCCATGTGCTCGATGCCGGTGACCAGGTCGCCGTCGGAGGTGACGACCTTCTCGGCCGCACGGCCGTTCCACGCCTTGCCGTGATCGAAGATGTGCCCGAGCCCGTCCCATTGCGTGGAGCACTGGAGCGGCATCGCGATCACGTCGTCGGCGCCGCCGATGCCGTGCGGGAAGCCCTGGTGGCCGAGCGCGGCGTCGGTGCCGGTGTCCAGCATGGTGTGCACCGGGTTGGTGCGCCGCCGCCAGCCCTTCTGCGGGCCGTTCATGTCGAAGGACTGCGACAGGGAGAAACTGGTCCCGCGCCGGACGAGACCGGCACCTTCGCGGCGCTTTGCCTCGTCCAGGAAGTTCAGTGTGCCGAGCCGGTCGTCCTCGCCCCAGCGGCCCCAGTTGGAGTACGTCTTGGCCGCCAGCGCGATCGCGCCTTCCGGATCGCGGGGATCGACGGCCGTCATGCCTTCGCCTCCGCCACACACCGGGTGCTCTGGACGCCGAGCCCGGTGACCGAGCCCTCCATCACATCGCCGTCGCGCAGAAGGCGGCCCCAGTGCATGCCGTTGCCGGCCGGGCTGCCCGTGAGCACAAGGTCACCCGGGAGGAGATGCGCCGTCTGCGAGGCGTACGACACCATCCGCGCGACCTTGAAGATCATGTCCTTGGTGGACTCGTCCTGCATGGTTTCGCCGTTGAGCTTCAGCGTCACCCGCAGGTCGTCAGGGTCGGCGATGGACTCGGCGGGCACGATCCACGGGCCGAGCGGCGTGAAGCCGGGCGCGTTCTTGCTGCGCAGCCAGTCGGTGCCGATCTGCGGCATGTCCCTGCGGAAGACGGTCGACCGGTCGGTCAGATCGTTGGCGATCGTGTAGCCCGCGATGTGCGCGGATGCCTCCACGACGGACACCTGGTACGCGGGGCGGCCGATCACGACCGCCAGTTCCAGTTCCCAGTCCGGCTTCTCGGCCCAGGCGGGCAGCACGACGTCGTCGTAGGGACCCGTGATCGCACTGGGCAGGCCGATGAACACATACGGCAGGTCCTCGATAGCCCGCCGGTCCATGATCTCGGCCGCTTCCGCTCGCCGTTCGGCCTCGGACCGGTCATCGCCGGGGGCACGGTGGGCGACGTGCAGGTCGATCACGTGCTGCCGGTAGTTCGCACCCGACTGGAAGACCTGGCGCGGTTCGACCGGGGCATGGACGTGATAGTCCGTGATCGGCGTGCGGCTGACGCCGGTGTCGGCGGCCAGGGCACGCAGCTGCGGCAGGGCCTTGTCCCAGCGGTCCAGCAGGCTCAGCACGGTCAGCTGTTCGTCACCCAGTGCGGCCCGAAGGTCGAGAGCGTTGCCGTCCGGCATGACGAGAGCGGGGAAGCGGGGCCCGTCGGGGGCCGAGAGAGTCGCGAGGGCGAAAGGTCCGGCGAAGAGTGCGGACGCGGATTCAGGTTTCACGGACATGTCCTCCTGATTGCGGTGGGACTAATCTGGACCCCGCACCACTGATCAGGGAAATCGATTCTGTGGATGATCTGCATCCATGTCATGGATTGCTCCGGGTCGGCATCGCTCTGCAGAGGGACTTTCATGAACCTGGCCCGCTTGGATCTCAACCTCGTCGTCGCTCTGCGCGCCCTGCTGGAGGAGCGCAACGTCACCCGTGCCGGGCAGCGTGTCGGCCTCAGCCAGCCCGCGATGAGCGCTGCCCTCTCCCGGTTGCGCCGGCATTTCGACGACGACCTGCTCGCTCGGGTCGGCGGCCACTACGAGCTGACCGCGCTGGGGCAGGTCCTACTGGACCGGACCTCGACCGCCTATGACGTGCTGGAACGTCTCTTCGCCAGCCAGGCCGACTTCGACCCGGCCAAGGAGAACAGGGAATTCAAGCTGGTGGCGTCCGACTACGCCGTGGCGATCTTCGGCACCGAGCTGGCTCGTGTGATCCATGAGGAGGCTCCCGGGATCCGGCTGCGCTTCTCCCAGACTCCGACGACCGTGGTGGACGACACCGCCACCCTGTTGAGCGCCAGCGACGGTCTGTTCATGCCGCACGGCGTCATCAGCGACTTCCCCGCCACCGACCTCTATGACGACCGCTGGGTCTTTCTCGTCGCGCGGGACCACCCGAGCGTCGACGACCGGCTCACCCGCAAGGACCTTGCCCGGCTTCCCTGGGTGACGTACCAGCGAACGTACGACGCCCCAGCGGTACGCCAGCTCGGCATGCTGGGGATCGAACCGCGGGTCGAAGTCTCGGTCGACAGCTTCCAGTCGCTGCCGCTGCTGGTCGCAGGTACCCGGCGCATCGCGCTGGTCCAGGCGCGTATGGCCCAGTTGATGGCACCCATCGCCGCCGTCAAGGTGGTGGAGCCGCCCTATGAAGCCGTACCGCTGAGAGAGGCACTGTGGTGGCACCCGGTGCACACGCATGACGCGGCACACATCTGGCTGCGTGAGACCGCCGCGCGCGTCGGAGCCCGTCTGGGCCCCCGGGGCTGAGCGGCGCTTCTGACACGCAGGCTGTAACGGCCTCCCGGGCGGGAAGTCGCCGAAGCCCGATGCAGCCAACGACATCACTATCCACATGATGGATCGAAGGCATCGGCAACTTGGATGACGTGAGGGGTGGGCAGGCCCAGACCCGGAACGCATAGTCATGGGACACCACCGCGCCCGTGAGCCGACTGCGGGGGCCGCCCGCACGCCCGTCCGGCCCGGTCCGCTACACGGCGCTCCTCCCTTCCTCACGTCCCACGGAGTGCCGCCATGCCCGCTTCCGCCGCCCTGCCCGCTCACGAACGTACGGGGGACCCGGCCGTCTGGGGCAGGCTGCCCGCCGTGCTGCTGATGGCCGGCAGCTGCCTGCCGATCCTGGGAGCTGTCCTCATCGCTCCGGTCCTGCCACGCATGCAGGACGAATTCCAGCACGTCCCGGGCAGCGCCGCTCTCGTCCCGCTCGTGCTCACCGTCCCGGCCCTCTCCCTGGCCGTGCTCGCCCCGTTCGCCGGTGTCCTCGTCGACCGGCTCGGCCGCAAGCGCCTGCTGGTCATAGCCACCGTGCTGTACGCGCTGTTCGGCACCGCCCCACTGTGGCTGGGCTCGCTCGTGGGCATCCTGCTCAGCCGTGTCCTGGTGGGCGTCGCCGAGGCGGCCATCATGACGTGCTGCACCACGCTGATCGGCGACTACTACAGCGGACGGACCCGTGACCGGTACCTCGCCCTGCAGACCATGTGCGCATCGGCGTCCGCCACACTCTTCTTCGTCCTTGGCGGGGCCCTCGGCTCGATCGGCTGGAGGGCGCCCTTCTGGCTGTACGCCGTCGGCCTGCTGCTCGCTCCGGCCATGGCCAGGGTGCTGCCCACTCCACATCCGACGGCCGAGCCGACAACAGCCGGCCAACACCCCTTCCCGCTGCGGCGCATGGCGGGGATCTGTCTGCTGACCGTCTTCGGCGCGGTGGTCTTCTACACCGTGCCCGTGGAGATGGCGTATCTCATGGACGACCTGGGCGTGAAGTCCACCGGAGTGGTGGGTGCGGTCACGGCGCTGGCCAGCGCGGCCACCGTCCTGGGCTCGGTGCTCTTCACCAGGCTCACCGACCGGCCACGCCGCCGTATGCCGGCCCTCTTCCTCCTGTGCGCCGTGGGCTTTCTGCTGATGGGGGCGACGGACCACGTCGCCCTTGTCGTCGTCGGCGCCGTCGTCAACTGCGTCGGTACGGGGCTGCTTCTTCCCTCCCTGCTGACGCTGGCGCTGTCCCGGCTCGATTTCGCCGACCGCGGGCGTGGCACCGGACTGTGGACGGCGGCCTTCTTCCTGGGTGAATTCGCCTGCCCGCTCGCCCTCCTGGCCGCCAAGGGCATGCTGGGCACGCTGGCCTCGGCCGTCGTGCTGCTCGGCCTGCTCACGATGCTGGTCTCGGCCGCGCTGCTTCCCCTGACCCGCCGATCACCGAAGACGCTGCCCCAGCATGTTCCCGAAAGCATCTGACTCACTCGGGTCACCGCGCCGGCGTCCGCATGGTCGACCGGCGCACGACCAGTTCCGGCTGCAGCACCACGTGGGTGTGTTCGTGCGTGGCGGCTTCGGCCGTGTCCTCGAGGAGCAGCCGGTCTGCCTCGCGGCCCAATGTGAGAGCGGGCCGTCGTACCGAAGTGAGCGGAACGACGGCGGACGCGGCGAATTCGATGTCGTCGTATCCCACCACTGCGATGTCTTCCGGCACCCGCAGACCGGCCTCGTACAGTGCCTGCATCACGCCGAGTGCCAGCAGGTCGTTCGCGCAGAAGACGGCGGTGGGGCGCTTTCTGAGGCCGAGGATCCTGTGCCCGGCGTCCCTGCCGGCGCCCACGGTGAGCGCAGGGCACGGCAGGCCCCGAAGGGACTCCGCCGGAAGTCCGGCCAGGTTGACCGCGATGGCGGCCCCCCTGCGCCGGTCCCGAACCTGCTGGAGACCGTCGGGTCCGCTGACGTAGCCGATCGACCGGTGTCCCTGCTGGATCAGGTGGCGCACGGCGGCCTGTCCTCCCGCGACGTCGTCGATGCCGACCGAACAGGCCCCCGGCTGAGGGGCGTTCTGGTCCGCGATGACGAACGGCACCCCGTTGCGACGGAAGCCCGCCACCCTGCGCCCCGTGCCGTCTCCCGAGGCCAGGACGGCGCCGCGGACCTGGTGCGAGGTGATCAGCGAAAGGTGGCGGGCCTCGTCGGCCGGTCCTCGGCCGGCCGTGCACACCATGACCCCGAGGTCGGCCTCGAGCGCGGCCTGTTCCACGCCGGCGGCCAGCGCGGTGAAGAAGGGATTGGCCAGGTCGAGGACCAAGACGGCCACGAGCCGGGAAGCGAAGCCGCGCAACTGGCGCGCGCCGTCCGAACGTACGTATCCCAGGGCGTCGATGACGTCCAGGACCCGCTGCCGGGTCGGCGCGGCGACGATGTCGGGGCGGTTGAGGACGTTGGACACCGTGCCGAGCGAGACGCCGGCTTCCCGCGCGACGTCCTTGATGCCCACTCTGCGCCGGGCTCTGGCTTCCCGGGCGGCTGCTGTGTGGTGGCGCGGTGGCTCGCGCCGGACCACGGGCACGGTGGGCATCGTCCGTTCCACGGTCTACCGGCCTCCTGGCGTTGCCGTGCTCTTCCGCACGACCAGGCGCGGGGTCATGGTGGTGCGGATCGCCCGGTCGCGGCGGCCTTCGACCCTCTCGATGAGAAGGCGCGCGGCTGTCGAGCCCATGGTGTGTCCGGCCTGGTCGACGCTGGTCAGCTGGACCGGGGCCAGGGCCGCGAGGGCCGTGTTGTTGTAGCCGACGAGGGAGAGATCGTCTGGGATGCGCAGGCCGAGTTCGTGGGCGGCGCGGTAGATGCCCAGGGCCGCGACGTCGGCGCCGGTCATGATGGCCGTGGGGGCGCGTTCCGCGGTCAACAAGGTCATACCGGCTTTGAAACCACCATCGTCGGAGTACGCGCCATGGTGCACCTGGGCGTGGTCGGCGAGGCCGTGCCGTCGCATGGCCTCCATGTAGCCGGAGGCGAGCACGATCTCGGGTGTTCTCTTCCACCGGCCCGTCTTGGCTCCGGGCGCCGAGACCAGGGCGATGTCGCGGTGGCCGAGGGAGACCAGGTGGTCCACCACCAGGCCGGCGCCGACATCGTCGGCGTCGACGACCGAATCGTGGCTGTCCGCGGCGTCGTCGTGGCCGATCACGACCGTGGGCGTCGACGCGGCGGTGGCGAGGACCTCCGGGCGGGGCGTGCTCGGCGCGATGAGGATCAGGCCGTCCATCTGGCGGTCCACCATGGAACGGATGGTGCGGGCCTGGTCCTGCGCGTCGAACCCGGCCGCTCCGATCAGCACGGTGTAGTCGGAGCTGCGCAGCTCGTCCCGGATGCCGTCCAGGATGTCGGCGAAGAAGGCGTTGCGGACGTTGTCCAGCAGGACGCCGATGGTGTAGGTCCGCCCGCGCATGCCACGGGCGGCGGCGTGCGGGCGGTAGTCGAGTGCGGTGATCGCGGCCTGCACCTTCTCGTGCATGGCAGGGCTCACCCCGTAGGCGTTGTTGAGCACCTTGGACACGGCCGCGATGGACACGCCAGCGTGCCGGGCGACATCGGTGATCGTCACGCGCTTGTTCTGCCTGGGTCCCGCAGCCCCGTCCATCGTCCGCACTCCGGTTCTCGTGGTCGTTGGTGTAACGGTTTACAGGATGTCACACGCCCGGCGTCAAGTCTCTGATTGAAATCCCTGGTGTTACGGCTCCGTGTCTTGACGGAGTCGGGCGACGGGTGCAGGGTGTTGCCCACTCGACATGGAGAACGTTTTACGAACTCCAGCGTGGCGCGGCCGCCTGTCGCTCTCGGCGCCGTCCTTGCGCCTTCCGCCTCACATCTCGCTTCTTCTCCAACCTCTGGGAGTCACCCGTGTCCCTTCGCACGTTCCGCGCTCGGCGCACACGTCTGGGTCTGTTCACGGCCGGCGCGGCCTCAATGGCCCTGCTCGCCACCGCCTGCGGCGGCAGCGGGAGCGGTACCGCGGCGGCGCCGAAGAACTTCAGCTACCTCAGCGTCACCGAGAACACCACCGTCAAGACGGCCCTGACCAGCCTCGCCGAGGGCTCGTGCAAGTCCGCGAACGACGCGCTGCCCCTGAAGGTGGAGACCGTTCCCCAGGCGAGCCTCGACCAGAAGCTGCAACTGCTCGCCGGGCAGGGCGCCCTGCCGGTGCAGTTCGCCGCGGGCAACGCCCCCGCGCTCACCCAGAAGCTCGCCAGGTCGGGGAAGATCGCCGACCTGGAAGCCAAGCTGAAGGCGCTGGGAGTCGACGACCAGCTGGAGCCGGCCGCCGTGTCGACGATCAAGGCACTGTACGGCGGCAAGCTGGAGGTACTGCCGTACGAGTACAACATCGAGGGAGTCTTCTACAACAAGAAGATCTTCGAGGCCAACGGCCTGAAGGTCCCCGCCACCTGGGACCAGCTGGTCGCTTCAGCCGCCAAGCTCCAGGCCAAGGACATCCAGCCCTTCTCCGCCTCCGGTCAGCAGGGCTGGCCGCTCACCCGCCTCCTCAGCGGCTACCTCTACCGCAGCCTCGGCCCGGACGCGCTCAAGGACGTCGCCGACGGCAAGGCGAAGCTGACCGACCCGCAGTACGTCAAGGCCGCCACCGAGATCGCCGCCCTCGGCAAGAAGGGCTACTTCGGCAAGGGCGTCGGCTCCATCGACTACGACACCGCCATGAACCAGTTCCTCACCGGCAAGGCCGCCATGCTCTACATGGGCAGCTGGGCACTGGCGAACATCTCGGACGCCAAGCAGGACAAGATCGGCGCGGACAGCGTCGGCTTCATGCCCTTCCCGGCCGTCTCCGGCGGCAAGGGCTCCATCGACCAGTACCCGTCCAACGTCGGCCTCGGCATCACCCTGGGCGCCAAGTCCTTCGACAAGAACACCGGCGCCTGGGTCTCCTGCATCGCCAAGAACTACGGCAGCAAGGCGCTCAAGGACCACGGCTCGATCTCCGGTTTCAAGGTCAACACCCCGGTCACCGACGCCAACGAGGTCACTACCCAGGTGCGCGACACCATCAGTGCCTCCAAGCAGAACGTCCTGTGGTTCGAGGCCCTGTTCGGCACCAAGGCCACCACGATCAGCCAGACCAACGCCGCGGGCCTGGTCAGCGGAAGCATGAGCCCCGAGCAGTTCATGCGGACCGTCCAGGACGCGCTGTCCGCTCAGTGAGCCGACCGGGGCGGCGTGCCTGACGCCGCACGCGCCTTCCGCGCGCCGCCCCGGCGCCTGCTCGGCACAACTCCTCATCGTCATCGAAGTGGATACCACTCATGCACCGCGTACTCGGTGACCGCAGGGCCATCGCGATCCTGCTCGGTCCCGCACTCGTCGTCTATTCCCTGATCATGCTCGTCCCGATGGTGTGGTCGCTCGGCTACTCCTTCACCAAGGGCAACTCCATCGACGGCTTCACCGGCAACGGCGTCGCCAACTTCTCCCGCCTTCTCGATGATCCGGCCGTCCGCCACGCCCTGTGGTTCACCCTCAAGTACGCCGTCGTCGTCACCGCCGGCCAGGTGGTCGCGGGCTACCTCCTGGCCCTGCTCTACGTCTTCTTCCTCAAGCGCGCCTCCGCGCTCGTGCGAACCCTCGTGTTCTTCCCCGTAGTACTGCCCACGGTCGCCGTCGGCCTGCTCTTCCAGAAGTTCTTCCAGGTCGCCCCGCAGACCGGCCCCGTCAACTCACTGCTGAACGCGGTGGGCATCGACTCCATCGACTTCTTCGGCAGCTCTTCGAGCGCCTTCTGGGTCCTCGTCGTCATGGACATCTGGCGCTCCATGGGCTTCTACGCCGTCCTGCTCTTCGCCGGTCTGGTCGACATCCCTGAGGAAGTCCTGGAGTCCGCGCGCCTCGACGGAGCGACAGGCCTGCGACTGGTGCGCCACATCGTGCTGCCGCTGTCCCTGCCCGTGCTCATGTCCTCTCTGATCTTCAGTATCAACGGCACGCTGAAGGCCTTCGACTCCATCGTCGCGCTCACCAACGGAGGCCCGGGCAACGACACCACACCACTGACCCTGTACATGTTCCAGACGTCGTTCACCTACGGCGACTACGGCTACGGCAGCATCATCGCCGTGCTGCTCACCGTGGTGTGCCTGCTGGTGAGCCTGGTCGTCTTCCGCGTCTCACGGCGCGACCTCACGGAAGGCTGACAACCATGGCCATCGACACCCCTGTGAAGGCCACCGCCCATCAGGCGAGCCGCGGACCGTCCGCCGCTTCCGGACGGTCCCGTTCCCGGCGGCGCGTCCGGGTCAGCAAGGTGTGGGTGAAGATCGTCGTCACCCTGCTGCTGGTCGTCGAGATCTACCCGCTCGTCTGGATGTTCCTGACCTCACTGAAGTCCAACAGCGACTACCTCGACCACTCGACCTGGAGCCTGCCCACCACGTGGGAGTGGGGCAACTACACCGAAGCGTGGACCACCGGCCACATCGGCTTGTACGTCCGCAACAGCCTGCTCGCCGTCGTCCCGGCGCTTGCCCTGATCCTGCTGCTGGGAGCGGCAGCCGGTTTCGCGCTCCAGGTCATGGTGTGGAAGGGCCGCAACCTGACCTTGCTGGTCTTTCTGGCCGGCATGATGGTGCCGCCGCAGATGATCCTGCTTCCCCTGTTCACGGTGTACTTCCAGACCGGTCTGTCCGGCACGCTGTGGCCGCTGATCCTCACCTACACCGGCACAGGCCTGCCGCTGACCGTCTTCATGATGGCCACCTACTACAAGTCCGTCCCCCGTGAACTCTTCGAGGCCGCCACGATCGACGGCGCCGGGATCCTGCGCTCCTTCTGGACCATCAGTGTTCCGATGGTCCGCAACGCGCTCCTGACGGTCGGCCTGGTCGAGTTCTTCTTCATCTGGAACGACCTGCTGATCGCCCTCACCTTCACCAACAGCCAGGACCTGCGCACCGTCCAGGTCGGCCTGCTCAACTTCACCGGCGACTTCGGAGCCACCCAGTACGGCCCCCTGTTCGCCGCCATCTGCCTCAACGTCTTCGGCACCCTCCTGATCTACCTCTTCCTCAACCAGAAGGTCATGAAGGGCCTCACTTCCGGAGCGCTCAAGGGCTGAACCTCCGAAGCCCAACCGCTCCCGCACGTGAAGAAAGGTTCCCCTTGTCGACCCCCCAACCCGTCCCGGTCTCCTTCGAACACCTCCCGGACGGCCTCGGTATCGGTACGGCCACCCCGCGGCTGACCTGGAAGCTTCCCCCCGGCACCGGCAGCCAGCAGGCCTACGAGGTCCGGCTCGAACGTTCCGGCCGTGAGCACAGCACCGGCCGGATCGAAGGAAGCGACCAGCTACTGGTGCCCTGGCCCGGTGAACCGCTGGCCTCACGCGAGAGCGTGACCGTCCGAGTCCGGGTCTGGACAGCCGGAGCCGCGGCTCCTTCCGCATGGAGCGAGCCCAGCGTGGTGGAAGCCGGGCTGCTCGACCCGACGGACTGGAGTGCGATACCGGTCGGCGGCGGATGGACCGAGGATCCGGCCGCCGAACGCCAACCGGCCCGGGTACGCAAAGACTTCGACCTGGATCGCCCGATCACCCGAGCCCGCCTCTACGTCACCGCTCACGGCCTGTACGAGGTGGAGATCAACGGACTCCGCGTGGGCAGCGAGATCCTCGCCCCGGGCTGGACGGTCTACCCCCACCGCCTGCGCTACCGCACCCATGACGTCACCGCCCACCTCGCCACAGGCACCAACGTCATCGGTGCCTGGCTCGGCGACGGCTGGTACCGCGGCAAGTACGGATTCGACGGCGGCACCCGCAACATCTACGGCACCGACCAAGCCCTCATCGCCCAGCTGGAAGTGACCTACGACGACGGCACCACCGCGGTCATCGCCACGGACGCCACCTGGACGGCGGCCACGGGGCCCATCGCCAGTAGTGGCCTCTACGAAGGCGAGCACTTCGACGCCCGACTCGACGACCCCTATTGGGCGACCCGCACGCCTGAGCAGTACGCGGAATGGACCCCCGTTCGGCTCGGCAACCGGAACCCGCGCACACTCGTCGCCCCCCAGGGCCCGCCCGTGCGCTGCACCCAGGAGATGGCCCCTGTCGCCATCACGCGAACGGCCGACGGCCGTCACCTCCTCGACTTCGGCCAGAACCTCGTCGGCCGGCTCCGCCTCACCGCAGACGGCCCCGCCGGCACCACCATCACCGTCCGACACGCCGAAGTGCTCCAGGACGGGGAACTGGCCACCCAACCCCTGCGCGAGGCGTACTCCACCGACACCCTGATTCTTTCCGGACGTGGTCCGTACACGTGGGAGCCCCGGTTCACCCTGCACGGCTTCCGCTACGCCGAAATCAGCGGCTGGCCAGGGGAGTTGACGCAGGAGTCGGTGACGGCCCGTGTCTATCACACAGACATGCGCCGTACGGGCTGGTTCGAGTGCAGCGACCCGCTGATCAACCGGCTCCACGAAAATGTCGTATGGAGCATGCGCGGCAACTTCGTCGACATCCCCACCGACTGTCCCCAGCGCGACGAACGCCTCGGCTGGACGGGCGACCTTCAGGTCTTCGCCCCGACCGCGAGCTTCCTCTACGACTGCGCCGGCATGCTGGACTCCTGGCTCACCGACGTCGCTCTGGAGCAGCTTCCCGACGGCACCATCCCCTGGTACGTGCCCGTCATCCCCGGCAAGCCGATGTGGACGCCGGTCCAGCCCGGTGCCGCCTGGGGAGACGTCGCCACACTCACCCCCTGGACCCTGTACCGGCGCTTCGGCGACCTGCAGATCCTGCGCCGCAACTACGCCATGGCCAAGGCGTGGGTGGACCTCGTCGAACGGCTCGCCGGCCCCGATCGCCTCTGGGACACCGGATTCCAGCTGGGTGACTGGCTCGACCCCGCCGCCCCGCCGGATGACCCGGCTGCCGGCTGCACCGACCGCTACCTGGTGGCCACGGGCTACTTCGCGTATTCCGCCCGTCACCTGTCCCTGGCCGCGGCCGAACTGGGCATGGAACAGGACGCCGAGCGGTACGCCGCACTGGCCGCAGCGGTGGCGGCCGCCTTCCGCCGCCGGTACGTACTGCCCGTCGGCCGCATGACCAGCGACAGCCCCACCGCCTACGCACTCGGTATCGCCTTCGACCTCCTCACCGAGCCGCAACGACGCGCGGCCGGCGACCGGCTGGCCGAATTGGTCCTCGCCGACGAAGCCCGTATCGCCACAGGATTCGTCGGGACTCCGGTGATCTGTGACGCCCTCACCGACACCGGCCACCTGGACGTCGCCTACCGCCTGCTGACCCAGACCGAATGTCCTTCCTGGCTCTATCCGGTCACGCAAGGGGCAACCACCATCTGGGAACGGTGGGACAGCCTTCGCCCCGACGGCACCCTCAATCCCGGCGGTATGACCTCCTTCAACCACTACGCTCTCGGAGCCGTCGCCGACTGGCTGCACCGCGTCGTCGGAGGCATGGCCGAGTCCATGCCCGGCTATCGGCAGCTTGTCTTCCAGCCCCGGCCCGGCGGCGGCATCACCTGGGCACGGACACGCCACGAAACGCCCTACGGCGCAGCCGAGTCGTCATGGGAGACAACCGCCGACGGCCGGATGCGCATCCATGTCGTCGTGCCCGACGGCTGCTCCGGCGTCGTGCGGCTCCCAGGGTGTCCGCCGGTCCATGTGGAGCCGGGGGAGCATGAGCTCGACTCCTGGGAACTCCTGGAGAAATCAGCCTGAGAAACATTCACCGATTCCAAACAGTCCGGCGCTGATCATGGCGCCGGACTGTTTATTTTCGGCATCCTCCGCGGCTTTGCAATTCGGCCTGTCGATGACGCCTATCGATACAGTTTATAGTCAGTCACGCTGTCTGCTGGTTTCAATTGAAATTTCACGCAAACTTTTCAATGTGAGTATCAAACTGGCTGGTCAACGGCCTTTTGTTGCACGGCTGCCGAAAGGGTTGACCCTGCTGGGCGGGTCCTCTAGTTTTTCCGTTCAACAAGCGTACGCCGCATGGAAATCTCCATTCCCTCACTGCTTCTGCTGCCGCGGGACTCGGTAGGCAAGCAGGTGAGTCCGGGAACACCGCAGGGATCCGTTTCCCTCCCCGAGTTGGGGCCGGCCGTGAACCTGACCCTCGGCCGGCCCCTTTTTCCATAAGCGTAGATCCGCCCCCCTTTCGGAGAGCCGCCGTGAAAAGAAGATCATTTCTGTCTGCCGCCACCCTCACCGCAATGAGCCTGAGCATGGCTCCCCTGATGACCGAAGCGGCAGCCGCCGCACGGTCCGAGGCACCACAGGATCAGGCGGACGCGATGCTCGGCCGTATGACAGCGGCTGAGAAGGAAGCGCTCGTCCGGTGCGACTTCGCGACCGTCGCTCACCTGGGTATACCGGCTCTGACCATGGTGGACGCCTCGGCCGGTCTGCGCGGCGAGCAGGGCGTTACCGCATTCCCGGTTCCGGTCGCGCAGGCGGCGACGTTCGACGCCAACCTGGCGGCATGTATCGGCCGCGCGATCGGCGCGGAGGGCCGTGCCAAGGGTTACAACAACCTCCTCGGCCCCACCGTCGATCTCACCCGGACCTGGCATTCCGGCCGACAGTCCGAAGGCATGGGCGAGGACCCGTTGCTCGCCGGCCAGTTGGGCGCGGCTCTCACCACCGGCATACAGAGCCAGAACGTCGCAGCCACGGTCAAGCACTTCGCCGCCTACACGCAGGAGACCAACCGCTTCTCCACAGACACCAAGGTCTCCGACCGTGCGCTGCACGAACTGTACGAAGCGCCGTTCCGCCGCGTTGTCACAGCCGCCCCGACCACCTCGGTCATGATGGCCTACCCGAAGATCAACGGGACCTTCGCGACACAGAGTTCGGCTCTCTTCGACGACTTGAAGAAGGCCATCGGACTGCAGGGCTACACCGTGCCGGACTTCTGGGCGGGTGACGACCAGGTCGCCGCCGCACGAGCCGGCATGGACCTCGCCGGGCTCGGACCCTACGCAGTCAAGATCCCCGCCGGAGCGCTCACGGGCGGTGCGATACCGAGCACCCGGCTCGACGACGCGGCCCGACGCATCCTCGTCACGATGTACGCGAACGGTCTCTTCGACCATCCTGTGCCCACTCCGGCGGCCGACGTCAGCACCCAGGCCCACCAGGACCTCGCCCATGAGACCGCCGTCGCCTCCCTGGTGCTTCTGGCCAACCGCTCCGCAGCACTCCCTCTCCCGGCCACCCTGAAATCCCTGGCCGTCATCGGCCCGGCCGGCACCGACGCCTTCACCGGCGTGGGCGGCTCCACCTACGTCGACCCGGGATCATGGACGACCCCCCTGGACGCCATCCGCGCCCGCGCGGGCAGCGCCGTCACCATCACGCACGCACAGGGCACCAAGGGAGATCTCCCCCTGACCGCGGTGCCCTCCACCGTGCTGCGCAACGGCGCCGGGACCCCCGGCCTGTCCGCCACCTACTACTCAGGGGCAGAGGCCTCCGGCACCCCGCTCACCACCCGCACCGACGCCACCGTCGACTTCACCGCTGCTCCCGTGGACAACCTGCCCGACGTGTGGTCGGCGAAATGGACCGGCACCCTGGTGCCGACGACCACGGGCCTGCACCGGTTCTCCCTGCTCGCCGCCGGAACCGCCACCTTGAAGGTCAACGGCACCACGGTCGCCACCGGCACCCGGCACAGCCGCCGATTCTTCCTCGGCCCCTACGACTACCCCCTCCAGGGCACCGCCGCGCTGACCGCCGGAAAGGCCGTCACCATCGAGGTGACCTACACCAACGCGACCACCGACCCCGGCACCTGCGGGCTCACCCTCGGATGGCAGCCCGAATCCCTGATTCCCACCGCTGTCGACGCGGCGCGCGCCGCGGACGCCGCCGTCGTCTTCGTCAACCGGGTCGCCGGCGAGGACATGGATCACCTGGCACTCGGTCTGCCTGGTGATCAGGAACAGCTCATCGCCGCCGTGGCAGCGGTCAACCCGCGCACCACCGTCGTCCTCAACACCGACGGTCCCGTAACGATGCCCTGGCTCGGCGACGTCGAGGCCGTGCTCCAAGCCTGGTACGGGGGTCGCGGCATGGGCACGGCGCTGGCCGCTGTCCTCTTCGGAGACAGCGACCCTTCCGGCCGCCTGCCCGTCACCTTCCCCGCCGACGCCACCCAGGGGCCGGGCACCACACCCGCGACCTACCCCGGCAGCAACGGAGCCGTCTCCTACGACGAGGGCATCTCCATCGGCTACCGCTACTACGACAGCAAGGGGCAGCAGCCGCGCTTCCCCTTCGGCCACGGCCTGTCGTACGCCACCTTCGCCCACGGCTCCCTCGAAGCCACATACGACAAGAGAGCCAAGACAGTGACGGTGGGCGTGACCGTCACCAACACCAGCTCACGCAAGGGCACGGAACTCGTGCAGTTCTACGCCGCACTGCCGAGCGCCGCCGCCGCCGAGCCGCAGCGGCTCGTCGCGTTCCGCAAACTCACCCTGGCCCCCGCGGGCTCCCAGCGGCTCACGGTCACCATTCCCGTGGACAACCTCACCATCTGGAAGGCAGGTGCCTGGGCACTTGTCCCCGGCAGGTACACCTTTGCCACAGCGCACAGTTCCCGCGACCTGACCGCGCAGCGAGCCGTTCCCATCAGCTGACCGCAATCCCGGCCGGCGCGTCACGCCGTCCGCCTCCTCGCCACCTCCACCGTCTGGCCCGGTAGCGGCAACCCTGCCTCCGTCCTGGCCTTGAAAGAGGACGACTTCCCGCCGTCGCGGAGGTGGCACGGCGGCAGAAGGACGGAACGACGGTACCGTTCATGGATCAGCGATGGCCCAACTCAGAGGTGCAGCAGACGCACTTCGAGCAGGTGCGTGCCCTCTTCGCAGGCACCACGGACATCGCTCACGCACTGGCTGCCATGGACAGTGCGTACGAGTAGACGCAGAAACGGACACCCCCGGCCGGGAGACCACCAGAACGGTTCGCCATGCACACACCTCATCAGGAGTCGGTGCTGTCCAGGGCAGCTCGCATTCTCGAAGCGTTCAGCCAGGACGAACCGGCGCTGACGGTCTCCGAGATCGCCCGTCGAACCGGCCTGCACGTGGCCACGGTCTCCCGCCTCGTGGCCGAGCTCGTGGCTCACGGTTTCCTGAGCCGGGACTCCGACCGCAAAGTACGCATCGGCGTGCGGCTGTGGGAGCTGGTAACGCGTGCTTCCCCCACTCTCTCCCTGCGTGATCACGCAATGCCGTTCATGGAAGGCGTCCACGACGTCGTGGGCCACCACGTGCAGATCGGCGTCCTCGACGGCGACGACGTGCTCTTCCTCGAACGGCTCTCCGCACCACACGCGGTGATCAACTACACCCGGATCGCCGGGCGCCTTCCTCTGTACGCCTCCTCCAGCGGTCTGGTGCTCCTCGCCCACGGCCCCAGTGACCTCAAACAAAGGATCCTGGACAGCCCGCTGACCGCGTACACACCGGCGACACCGGCCACTCCGGCACAGCTGCGCGCGACCTTGGCCGAGATCCGGCAGCAGGGTTATGCGTACTGCCCCGGCTACGTCCACGCGGAGGCCCTGGGCGTAGCCGCGCCCGTCCGCGGTGCGGACGGCACGGTGATCGCGGCGCTGTCGGTCATCGTGCCCAACGAGGCCGGCGCCCAGGCCGTGGTCCCCGTCGTACGGACCGCCGCCCGGGGCATCTCCCGCGCGCTGGCCGGACGCGGGACACAGGACGCTCCATAGGCAGGTGACGGCGATGCGACAGCCGCATGACATCTCCGCGAAGTCGGTCTCTCACTGAACGAGAATGCCGTCGCGGTCCGACGGCGCCCGCGCGCATGCTTCCTGCATTCCACCGACGGGAGGCGACAACGTGGTCGTACACAACCTGCTGCCCACCGCTCCGCTGCAACAGAGCCTCTCCACCGTGACGTTGCAGGTGCAGGACAAGGACCCTGTCGCCGACGGCGTCGTGGCACTCACCCTCGCGCATCCCGAGGGCACACGGCTGCCGGACTGGACGCCCGGCTCGCACATCGACCTCATTCTCCCGACCGGTGCGACTCGCCAGTACTCCCTGTGCGGCGACCGATGGGACCCGCACGCCTACCGCATCGCGGTCCTCCGCGAAGCCCCTGGCAGGGGCGGCTCCGCCTACGTCCACGATCAGCTCATGCCCGGGAACCTCGTGGAGGTCGGAGGGCCGCGCAACCACTTCCCCCTGGCGCCCGCCGAGCGGTACCTGTTCATCGCGGGCGGCATCGGCATCACTCCTCTGCTGCCGATGGTGCATCAAGCCGACGTGACCGGAGCCGACTGGCAACTGCTGTACGGAGGCCGCAGTCGAGCGTCCATGGCCTTCCTCGAGGAACTCACATCCTCCTGGGGCGACCGCGTTCACATCAGCCCCCAGGACGAGGTCGGACTCCTCGACCTGGAGGCCTGGCTGAGCGAACCGGATGAGGGAACCAAGGTGTACTGCTGCGGACCTGGGCCCTTGCTCACTGCCGTTGAGGCAGCGTGTTCCCATTGGCCCACGTACAGCCTGCGGACGGAGCGATTCACAGACAAGGCCCTGACAGAGCCGGTGCACCACGGGCCCTTCGAGGTCGAACTGCGCCGCAGCGGGCGCACGGTGACCATCACCCCCGACGTCACCGTCCTCCAAGCCGTGCGGCGGGCAGGTGCGGACGTCTTGTCTTCCTGCGAGCACGGCACCTGCGGCACCTGCCTCACCCCGGTCGTGGAAGGCACCCCGGACCACCGGGACTCGGTGCTGGCCGAACACGAACGCGCCGCCAACGACTGCATGCTGCCCTGCGTTTCACGTTCCCGTTCGGCCCGCCTGGTCCTGGATCTCTGAGCCACGACCCGCCCCTTCCCGAGCCGCACTTCGCTGGAGCCGCCATGTCCGAAGCACCCGCCGTTGCCGTCGGACCGCCCACGAGCGACGCAGACCCGTTCGCCACCGAACACCTCACGACGCCCGAACCCCTGCACCACGCCCTCCGGGAAGCAGGTCCCGTCGTGCGGCTGTCCCGCTACGACGTCTACGCGCTCGCCCGATACCGCGACGTGCACGCGGCCCTCGTCGACTGGCAGACGTTCCAGTCCGCCGCCGGCGTGGGACTGGCCAACTTCCGCCATGCGAAGCCCTGGCGGCCTCCGAGCCTGTTGCTGGAGGCCGACCCGCCGCACCACGACGCACCGCGCCGCGTCCTGCGCGAGATACTCGCCCCACCAGCACTGCGCCGACTGCGCGCGGCATGGCAGCCGATAGCCGACGACCTCGTCGACACCGTCCTGGCCACCCAGGGAACCGACTTCGACGCGTTCGAAGCGCTAGCCAAAGCGTTCCCGCTGCGCGTCTTCCCGGACGCCGTGGGACTGGGACCCGACGGCCGCGACAACCTCCTGCCCTACGGCAACATGGCTTTCAACGCCTTCGGCCCCGTCAACGCCCTCGTGCAGGCAGACGCTGCCAGGGCCGCCGACCTGTCCGCCTGGGTGAACGCCCAGTGCGCCCGTCAAGCCCTCGCCGACGACGGATTCGGCGCCCGCATCTGGGCCGCTGCCGACCGCGGCGACCTCACCCACGAGCAGGCACCGCTGGTCGTACGCTCCCTTCTCACCGCGGGCGTCGACACGACAGTGCATGGCCTGGCCGCCACCCTCTACGCCCTCGCCGGCCACCCCGGCGAATGGCAGCGGCTCCGCGAACGCCCCGACCTGGCCCGCGTGGCATTCGATGAGGCGGTGCGCTGGCAGTCACCCGTCCAGACCTTCTTCCGCACGGCCACGACCGACGTCGAGATCGCGGGATCCCTCATCCCCGAGGGATCCAAGATCCTCATGTTCCTCGGCGCGGCGAATCGTGACCCGGCCCGCTGGAACGACCCGGACCGCTTCGACCTCACCCGCGATCCATCCGGACACGTCGGCTTCGGCATGGGCATCCATCAATGCGTAGGCCAGCACGTAACCCGCCTGGAAGCCGAAGCACTCCTCACGGCCCTGGCTCGACGAGTGGAACGCATCGAGCTCGCGGGCGAACCGCGCCGGCACCTCAACAACACCCTGCGCTCCTTCGCGGAGCTCCCCGTACGCGTGCGCCCCGTGAGCTGACCACCGTCCGTCGTGAACCCGAGCATCACCTCCCACACAGGCAGACAGTCGAGAGGATCCATCCATGCCTCAGCACGTACGCGGCGTCGTCGCCCGTGGCAAAGGCGAGCCGGTGCGCGTCGAGACGATCGTCGTGCCCGATCCAGGGCCGGACGAGGCGGTGGTAAGAGTGCAGGCCTGCGGCGTCTGCCACACCGACCTGCACTATCGCGAAGGCGGCATCAACGACGACTTCCCGTTCCTTCTCTGACACGAGGCGGCGGGCATCCTGGAGTCGGTCGGCACCGGAGTCACCGACGTGGTGCCGGGCGACTTCGTCGTCCTGAACTGGCGGGCGGTCTGCGGCCGTTGTCGCGCATGCCGACGCGGACGCCCGCAGTACTGCTTCGATACGCACAACGCGCGCCAGAAGATGACTCTCACCGACGGCACCGAACTGTCACCTGCCCTCGGCATCGGCGCCTTCGCCGAAAAGACCCTCGTCGCCGCCGGCCAGTGCACGAAGGTTGATCCGGCCGCCTCACCGGCCGCCGCCGGGCTGCTCGGCTGCGGGGTCATGGCAGGCATTGGCGCGGCAATCAACACAGGAGGAGTGGGCCGAGGCGACACCGTCGCCGTCATCGGCTGCGGCGGCGTCGGCAACGCAGCCGTCGTCGGCGCACGGCCGGCCGGCGCCGCGAAGATCATCGTCGTGGACATCGACCACCTCAAGCTCGAGGCAGCGCGGACGATGGGCGCAACGGACACCGTGAACGCGCGCGACACCGACCCGGTCGAGGCGATCCGCGAGCTCACCAGCGGATTCGGCGCCGACATCGTCATCGAAGCCGTCGGGCGGCCGGAAACCTACCGACAGGCGTTCTACGCCCGTGACCTGGCCGGCACCGTCGTCCTCGTGGGCGTCCCCACCCCCGACATGCAACTCGACCTGCCGCTGCTGGACGTCTTCGGACGAGGCGGCACGCTCAAGTCCTCCTGGTACGGCGACTGCCTCCCGTCCCGCGACTTCCCCATGCTCATCGACCTCTACCTCCAAGGCCGCCTGGACCTCGACTCCTTCGTCACCGAGACGATCACCTTGGACGAGGTCGAAGACGCCTTCGCCCGCATACACAAGGGCGATGTCCTCTTAAGAGGCAGCCATGCCTCGGCGTCCGGGGTTCCATTGCTGGTGCTGCCTCACCCTGCCGCCGGCAGACCCGATGTGTCCGTCTGGGATGGGTGGCAGTACCTGGCCGCAGTACCTGGCCGTCTGTCAGTGAAGAGCTCCAGGACAGCGCGGATGGCCAACTCGACTTCCGAGGGGTGCCGAAGTGCCCCGCCAGCAATGAGCGTGCACTGATCGCGTCGGCCCGTGCTTTCTCGGCCCGCGTTGCCAGGCTGTCCGGGATCGGTCACGATCGCTTGTGCGGTCAGTTCGGCGGACCTGCAGGCTGTGGCGACGTCACGCAGGGCGTACGTTTCGGATCCCGAACATGTGTCAGCTCCCCGTGCGTGACTGGCGAGAAGATCGATCGAGTTGGGTTGACCATGCTGATCAGCACCTTCATCGTCGATGTGCAGCTGGGTCAGACGCGGAACGTCTCGTCCGCTCCCGCGGACCCAGCTCACCAGCGTCTGGTTTGGCGGCCTTGGCGTGGCCGCGCAGGCTCCGAGGCAAGCCAGCGTAGGGCGGGACGGGGAGGGAGGTCCGGGCGCCACGCACGTCACCAGCAGGATCACCGCGTGCGGGATGAGAGCGCACCCGCTCCGGCTACTAGGACCTCTTACAGTCCGGGAGCGGCGAATCCGTTGAGGGCCCACAGCGCGCCGGTGTACCACAGCACTCCGACGGCGCAGACGAGGACGCTGCCGGTGACCGGGAGCATCCAGCCCGGCAGGCGACGGCTGCGCACCACGAGCACCTTGGCGACGAACGCGCCGTACAGCACGCAGCCGGCAACGGAGTGCAGGAAGACCCGCGTGGTCGTGGTCTCCACCCCGTAGGTGCGGACACAGTGGTACGCGATGGGCAGCGACAGCAGGAAGGCGACCAATCCCAGCACACGGTGTCCGGTACGCACCGGGCGAGGCGCGGCCGCGAGGCCGGGAAGGCGGTGGTACATCCACAGAGCCAGTACGAGCTGGACGAGCGCAAGGCCGAACAGGGCGCTGCCCAGACGGGCCTTGAGGTCGACCGCGTCGGTGCCGTGGGCGCCGAACAGACCCGTTCCGTACTGGGGGCTGTGATGTCGTCCCGTCACCCAGATCGCCACCGCCACGGCCACGGCGGCGCCCAGCACCAGCGCGACGGCGCCCCCGGCGGAGCGCCGCCCGGAAGCGCGGTGTCCTTCGGTCATCGTCGCGTCCACTGCTCGGCGACGGACAGGGCGGCGGTCAGCTCAGATCCACTTTTTGGCCGCTGGTGTTGAGCACGTACCAGGCGGCGCCGAACTGGTTGAGGCCCTGGCCGTTGGTGTCACCCGGCTTGGAGTCTCCGGCGTACCCGTACAGCGGATGCCCGTTATAGGTGACCTGCATCTTGCCGTCGGACCGCTTCGTCGTGCCCAGCAGTGCGGACTTGGCCGAGCCGCTCGCCGTCGGGCTGCCGGACGTCAGCAGCGGTGGCCAGGCCGCGGCGCACGAACCGTCGCAGGTCGACTGCGTCGACTTGTCCGCCTCGAACAGGTAGAGGGTGTTGCCCTTCGCGTCGACCAGGATCGTGCCGAGCTTGCCTGCCGTGGCGGTCATGACCGCGGCCTGCGCACCGGCCGAGGCGCTGCTCGCTGCTGCGGACGCGCTTTGGGCGTAGCCGGACGCACTGCTCGTGGCCCCGTTCGACGGCGTCGCCGACGAGGACGACGAACCACTACTGCTGGAGCAGCCACCGGCGCCGACGCCGAGCACCACAGCGGCAGCGGTCCAGGCAACAACGGTCAGGCGGGTGCGCCTCATCACAGCTCCACAGCATCGCAGTGCCCCGGACGGCTGACCGGCGCATTGGAGTCATGCTCCCCGCAGCTCCGGGATCCGCGTGCTCCGCAGCGCCGCAGCGCAGGGCGATTTCGCCCAGATGGATGCCCCGACGACACTCGATGCGGCACGGCCGCCCAAGTCGCCGTGCTCGTGGACGAAGACCTCGCCGGCCTCTTCCAGAGCGCTGGAACAGATCTCGACGGACCGTGGAGCCGCTGGACGCCTCGATGACGGGTCGACCGGGCCGGATCCATCCGTCGCACAGCCCGTAGAGACAGAGGGACCGGGCCAGGCGGTGCTTGTGGGAGCCGGTCGGATGGGTCGACTCGTCCTTGAGGTAGAGGTCGATGCCCCACTCCTCGGGGAGTGGGAACCGGAGCAGGTGCGTATCGGCGGACCGGTGCGCGTCGGTCTGGACCTTGCGCACCGCACCGCGCATTTCGCGGGAAACGTGTCGACGTCCGCCAGAGCTCACCTGGTTCGCGCGTGTCGCCGAGAACTCGAGCAACGGCCAAGCACGACAGCCGCCCTCGGCCCGGACCGGGGGTCGACATCACGCGGCGTTGGCCGCGGTCCGGCGCCGGTCGAGCACGGCTTCGCTCGCCCGAACGACTGGCGCGTGCTCGGCAAGCAGGATCCGGACCTCGGCGACGGCCGGTGCGCCGTCCCCGGGGGACCACCGCGTAGCGGTCAAGTCGGTAGTGGCAGATGGGCACCGGCCTTGGCGGTGCGACGGGACCTTTCAGACCGTGGGCTCCAAGGAGCTGAGCGCGTCGGCGAGTTGTGTTCGGGCGGTGATGCCGAGCTTGGGGAAGATCCGGTAGAGGTGGGAGCCGATGGTGCGGTGGGAGAGGTAGAGACGCTGGCTGATCTGGCGGTTGGTCAAGCCGGTGGCAGCGAGTGTCGCGATCTGGAGTTCTTGCGGGCTGAGGCGGTCGCGGGCAGACGGTGATCGTGGGGTGCTGTTTTCGCCTGCGGAGCGCAGTAGCTGACGAGTGTGGTCGCTCCAGCATGGTGCGCCGAGGGTGTCGAAAATGTCTCTTGCTTCGCGCAGAGGTGCTCTGGATTCGACGGTACGGCGCTGTCTGCGAAGCCAGCGGCTGTGGGCGAGAAGGAGGCGTGCGCGGTAGGGCGGCCATCGGCTCGGGTCGCCTGCCAGCGCTTGCTTGAAAGGGAGTTCAGCGCTGTCGTCGTCGGCGAGGACAGCCCGGGTGTAGTGCAGGCACATCTGGATCATGGGTGAGGAGAGCTGGTCGGCGAGGGGCTCGAGGCCGGCCAGGATGGTGTGGGCTTCTTCCTGTCGTCCTGTGTGGGCGGCTGCGTCGGCGAGGTCGGGGGCGACCCACCAGCGCATGTCGTGAAAGGTCGATTCGGCGGGGTCGAAGAGGCGTCGCAGGATGTCGAATGCCTCCTCATAGCGGCCGGTGCCGATCGCCGTGACGGCGCGGACTTGTTGGATGCTGTTGAGAAGGAAGCGCACGCCTGTGACGCTGAGGCTGTCCTGTGCGTTCTGCGCGAGAGTCAGGGCGGTGTCGTGTTCGCCGCGCAGGGCCGCGAGCATGGCCAGGTTGGTGGTGGCGGAGGTGGCCCAGAAGGTCTCGCCGGTCTCTTTCGCGAGCGCTGCGGCTTCTTCGCTCTCGGAGCGGGCACGGTCCCATTCGCCGGTCCAGATCCTGCCCCAGCTTCCCGCGCCGAGCGTGCGGGCCAGGAGGGCGAGACGACCCTGGGAGCGGCAGGTGTCGGCTGCGACGCTCATGTAGGACGAGGCCGTATGGAAGTCTCCGAGGATGAGGGAGGCGCCGCCGAGGAAGCGCATGACGTCGGGATCGGACCGGTCGGGAGTCAGGGTGGACATGCGGCTGAGTACCGCGTTTCCGTGCGTCCGTGGGAGGGCGTAGGCCAGGACTGCCAGGGTGCGGGGGGCGTCAGGGGTCAGGCCAAGGTGGTCGACCTCTTGGGCGACGGCCGCGCGCAGATCAGGGGGCAGGTTGCCCCACCAGCACCGTGAGGCGGCCCGCCACAGCAGGTCGGCGGCCAGGTCGGGGTGGCCACTGGCCCGCGCGGCGCCGGCGGCTTCCAGGAGAGTGCGGATACGGGCTTCGTCGAGCATCTCGCCCGGGTCGACGATCTCTTGGACGACAGCCAGGCGGCCGCGGTCCTCCGGGCCCATCAGCGACGGGTCGGACCGTTGGACGAGTTCGGCGGCGGCTGTACGTTCTCCGAGTTCGCTGGCGAGCTCCGCGGCCCGCAGCAGGAGCGAGGTGCGTCGCCCAGGAGCGGCGGTCAGGTCGGATCCGCGTTCGAGGGCGGTGACGGCGATGGTGACGGCGCCGCGGGGCCGGGCTCTTGCGGCGAACGCCTCCAGGTCGGAGACGAGGTCTTCGTCGGTTCCCAGGGTGGCGGCGACCCGGTGCCAGACCTGCCGGTCCGGGTCGGTCTCAAGGACGACGGCCAGCGCCGCGTGGATCGCCAGCCGTTCAGCGACCGTGGCCCGGGTGTAGACCGCGGATCGGATCAGCGGGTGGCGGAACTGGACGCGCAGGGTGTCCGGACCGATGAGGGACTTGTCGACGGCGGGCTGGAGCGCCGCGGTACCGACGGGTGTGCCGCCGGCGATCGCCGCGGCGCGCAGCAGTTGGGGCAGGTCGCAGCTGGTGTCGGCGGATGCTGCGAGGAGGAGCGTCCTGCTGTCCGCGGGCAGATCGGTGTAGCGGATTCCGAAGGCCCGCTCAAGACGCTCGTTGAGTGGGAGAAGGCCGCGGGGTCGCCCGGCCGACGGGTTGGACCGGATCAGGGATTTGGGGAGTTCGACCAGGGCCAGCGGGTTGCCGGCCGACTGGCTCAGGATCAGGGAGCGCTGGGCGTCGGTCAGTTGTGGTGCGCTTGCCGCGAGGAGTGCTTGCGCGGCGGTGGATTCCAGTGGATGCAGGGATATCTCACGCAGGCCGCCGCCTCTGAGGGGGTCCGGGTGGCCGGTGCGTGAGGCGGTGAGGACGAGGACGGGGTCGGTGGTCACCCTGCGGGCCACGAAGGCCAGCACGTCGGCGCTCGGCCGGTCGATCCATTGGGTGTCGTCGGCGACCGCCACCACCGGGGTGAGGGCGGCGCACTCCGTCAGGAGCTCCAGGGTGGCCAGTGCGACGCTGAACAGGTCGGGGACAGTACCCTGCGCGTCGAATGCGGTGCGCAGGGCCCGGCGCTGGCCCGGCTCCAGCCGGTGCGCGTGCCGTCGGAGCGGGAGCAGGAGCTGGTGAAGTCCCGCGAAGGGCATCCGGCTCTCGGGTTCGACGCCCAGGGCGGTGAGCACGGTCATGTTCCGGCGGGTGGCGTCGGCGCAGGCCCAGGCGAGCAGGGCGGACTTCCCGATACCGGCCCCACCGCTGAGGACCAGCGCGTTTCCCTGCCCGCTTGCCGCCTGATCGAGCAACTCCTCCAGCAGCGCCCTCTCACTCTGTCTTCCCACGAGGTCGCTCTCGCTGCCGCCGAACGGCACGGACTGGGACAGGGGGCCATTCACGGGCTGCTCCGCCGGGGTGTGGGCGTGGTGTACGACGCTCGCCGAGCGCGTAGAGCGGCGTCGGCAGGGAGAACGTACGACGGGGCGGACGGCTCCGGCACGCAGTGCCGGATTTGCCGCAATGGCCGTCATGGTGAGGCTGCTTGTCAGAGAGGCAGGCACGGTCGGACCAGAGCGACTCGCGGCCAGGCAGGCGAGTCGTGCCGGCTAGGAGGCTTCGCGTTCCCCGGTGGTGAGCCGGCGCCATTCGCGTGGGGTGAGGCCGTAGGCCGCCCGGAATCGCCGCGTGAAGTGAGAGGGATCGCGAAAGCCCCAGGAGCGGGCGATATCCGTGATCGAACGCCGCTCCCGCGAGCGGGCAAGATCGGTCCGGGCGCCGGCCAGGCGTCTGGTGACGATCCACTGTTCAAGAGTCGTGTGTGGTGGCTGGATCAGCCGGTAGAGCTGACGCAGCGAAATGTTGTGCGCGGCGGCGATCACCGCGGGCCGTAGCTCCGGGTCACGCAGATGAGTTTCGATGTAGGCATTGATCTGGGCGGGCAATGTGTCATCCAGGGCTGCGGCCGCGTCCCTGTGCTCGCTGTCGGTGGATGCGAGCAGGGCGCGGACCAGGGCGATGCTCGCCTCACCGACGGCCGGCGCCTGGCCGTCACGACTGACAGCGTCGGCCTGCCTCGTGAGCGTGGCCAGGTGTTGGCGGACCAGCGGGAACAGCGCGCTGGCGTGCAGTCTGGGGGCGGCGCGGCGCACCAGGTCGACCGGCAGCCCGAGCCGGTCGTAGGGGACGGACAGAGCACTGGCGCAGCCGAGACCGGACCAGACGTAGTCGTAGGGGGCGGTGAGATCAGAAAGCAGAAGGTCGCCGCGGCCGAGGTCGAGTGTGTGCTCGGCCTGGGTGCGGCGGGCCCGGCCGTACTCCTGAAGAGCCAGCGCGACGGTCTCGGGTGCGTCCCGACGGATGTGCGTGGGGGTGCGGGTCATCCGCATGCCCGTACCGTCGTGCCGCCACAGGAAGGCATCCCCGAAGTGCCACAGGTCGATCCGGGCGCGAGGACTGCTGCCGGAGTCCTGATGGTGGAGTCTGCAGGCCGGGGTGGCGGTCAGCATCGCGGCGCGGACGGCCTCGGCCCGATCGCGCTCCGGTATGTCCGCGGTGTCGAGAACCAGAACCATGTCACCCCTCCCCAGCCGCTCGCAGCGGCTGCCCCTCCCCGATCCCATCGTAATGACCAGCCACGAGGGGACGTTGCCTCCAAGCCCTCCGGCAGTCGTACCGCTCCCGTACGACTCAATGCTCAGCACCGGCCGGGACGACGACTCAAGCGGCAGGCACAGCCGGATGACTCAATCCTGCGCTGGGCCCGGCACGGGAGATTGAGGGCACCAAGCACGACGGACCACCCGGTGTGACAGCGCCGGCCGACCACCGTGCCGGCCCCACCCCACCGACACCTGTTCACCCACGGAGGACCAGCATGCCCACCATCACCACCCGCGACGGCGCCGAGATCTTCTTCAAGGACTGGGGCAGCGGGCGGCGCCCGGTCGTCTTCAGCCACGGCTGGCCGCTGAACGCCGACGCCTGGGACAACCAGGCCAACCTGGTCGCCTCGCACGGCTTCAGGGCCATCGCTCACGACCGCCGTGGACACGGCCGCTCCTCCCAGACCTGGGACGGCAACCACATGGATCAGTACGCCGACGACCTGGCTGAGCTGATCGAGCAGCTCGACCTGACCGATGCCGTCCTGGTCGGTCACTCCACCGGCGGTGGCGAGGTCGCCCACTACCTCGGCCGTCATGGCACCTCGCGGGTGTCCAAGGCCGTCCTGCTCGGTGCCGTCCCACCGCTGATGCTCAAGACCGCCGCGAACCCCGAAGGCACCCCCATCGAGAACTTCGACGCGATCCGGGCCGGCGTCGCCGCCGACCGCTCGCAGTTCTACCAGGACCTCAGTTCCCCGTTCTACGGCGCCAACCGTGACGGCGCGAACGTCTCCCAAGGCCTGCGCGACGCGTTCTGGCTGATGAGCATGCAAGTCGGCATCAAGGGCGCCCTCGACTGCATCAAGGCGTTCTCGGAGACCGACTTCACCGAGGGCCTCAAGAGCATCGACATTCCCGTCCTGGTCGCACATGGCGACGACGACCAGATCGTCCCCATCCAGGCCGCCGCCCTGCAGACCGTCAACTTCGTCAAGGACGCACACCTCAAGGTCTACGCGGGCGCCCCGCACGGCCTGGTCGGCGACTTCGAGAAGGCGTTCAACGCCGACCTGCTCGCCTTCATCACGAGCTGAACCACCTCACCCGCCCGCCCCGGGGCACCGCACGCACCCGCGCGTTCCGCCGCACCGCACGCCGGTGCCCCGGTCTTCCGCTCAACACCTGCTTCGAGGAGCCCCGCATGTCCGATCACCCCGCCCAGATCCCCGCCGCCGTCCTGGAGCGCGTTGCCGAGGCCAACGCCTCGGGCCGCACACCCGTCGTCTTCATCCACGGCCTTTGGCTCCTGCCCAACAGCTGGGACCGCTGGGCGGCGCTGTTCGAGGCCGCCGGATACGCCCCGCTCTCGCCGGGCTGGCCCGACGACCCGGACACGGTCGAGGAGGCCGCCGCCCACCCGGAGGTCTTCGCCAACAAGTCGGTCGGCCAGGTCGCCGACCACTACAGCGCCGTCATCGGACTCCTCGACCGCAAGCCCGCCGTCATCGGCCACTCCTTCGGTGGTCTCCTCGCCCAGATCGTCGCCGGCCGCGGGCTGGCAGCCGCCACCGTCGCCATCGACGCGGCGCCCTTCCGCGGTGTCCTGCCGCTGCCCGTCTCCGCCCTGCGCTCCTCCCTGCCCGTTCTCGGCAACCCCGCCAACCGGCACCGTGCCGTGCCCCTCACCTTCGAGCAGTTCCGCTACGCCTTCGCCAACGCCGTCAGTGAGGAGGAGGCTCGACAGCTTCACGACAACTACGCGGTCCCGGCGCCCGGAGCACCGCTCTTCCAGGCCGCCACCGCGAACTTCAACCCCTGGACCGAAGCCAAGGTCGACGTCGACAACCCCGACCGCGGCCCCTTGTTGGTCGTCTCCGGCGAGAGGGACCACACCGTCCCGCACGCCATCTCCGCGGCCGCCTACAAGCGCCAGCTCCACAACCCCGGCCTCACCGAGTTCACCGAAATCCCGGACCGCGGGCACTCGCTGACCATCGACCGAGGCTGGCGCGACGTCGCCGAGACCGCTCTCACCTTCGTACAGCGATTCACCAAGTAGCCCCAACCCGCCCCGACACCCCGCCTCAGCTGGAGGACCCGATGGCGCACCTGTTCCCCACCATCCGACGCGTCCCGCGTAAGGCCGGCCCCGTCGCCGCACTGACCACGCTGCTCGCCGTCGGCCTGACCCTCACCCCCGCCGCAGCCTCGAACGCCGACCACACCGAAACGGCCAGACCCAAGCCCACCATCGTGCTGGAACACGGCGCGTTCGCCGACGCCTCCGGCTGGAACGCCGTCATCCACGCCCTGCAAAAGCGCGGCTACACCGTCTACGCCCCGGCCAACCCGCTGCGCTCCCTGTCTGGCGACACCGAGTACCTCAAGTCGTTCCTCGCCACCGTCCCGGGCCCCGTCATCCTCGTCGGCCACTCCTACGGCGGCGCCGTCATCACCGGCGCCGCCACCGGCGACCCAGCGGTCAAAAACTGCGTGCCCGGTCCAGGCCTGACAGCCCGTGCCGGGCACCGCACTGCCTACAGCGCGGAACAGGGGGTGCTGCTTCACCAAGCTCGACCCCGGCCGGGTCAAACGAGCGGTGTAACTGGGGCAGTTGGGGTCAGTGACGGGCTGCTGGGAGGCGGCCGTCGAAGGTGATGTCGAAGGCGTTCAGCGCGGTCTTCCAGCGCATGGTCCAGCGGGCCTGGCCCTTGGCGGTGGGGTCAAGCGACATGATCGCCGTGTAGACGCACTTCAACGCTGCTTGCTCGTTCGGAAAGCGTCCCCGGGCCTTGACCGCTCGCCGGATGCGGGCGTTCACCGACTCGATCGCGTTCGTCGTGCAGACGATGCGCCGGATCTCGGTGTCGAAGCGGAGGAACGGCGTGAACTCTCCCCCAGACTCCGTCCGGGGGCACCCCACCCACGCGTTCTCGCCGCAGATCAGAGAGGATCGCTGCTGTAACGAGTGGCTCCAGGGTCGAATCCGGGGCGAATCCGGGTCGAATCCGGGTCGAATCCGGGTCGAATTCGCCTTGGTTGGCCTAAAGAATCGTCCCGCAAACTGCCTGCTCGGGGGCCGATGGCATGATCGAAGCGTGATCAGTGAATCCGGTCGGTCCGGTGCGATGAGGTATGTCCTGTTCGATGTCGATGGCACGTTGATCGACGCCGTGGACAATCAGCGCCTGGTCTGGCGAACGTGGGCAGAGCGATACGGACTGGACCCCGATGAGGTCTACCGAGTGGCGCTGCGGACGAGGCCGATGGAGACCTTCGCGCAGGTTGCTCCGGACCAGGATCCCGGGGAGTGTCTTGCCGCACTGCACGCGTTGGAGGACGAGGACGTCCGTTCCGGTGCCTATACGGCCTTCGGTGGCGCCGCGGAGCTGCTGAGTGCTCTGCGGCCCGGGTCCTGGGCGTTGGTGACTTCGAACTATGAGCACCGGGTGCGTGGACGTTTCGCACGGACGGGCCTGCCGGTCCCGGAGGTCCTCGTGGATGCGGCCGCCGTGGAGGAAGGCAAGCCGTCGCCCGTGCCGTATCTGCAGGCAGCCGCGCGACTTGGTGCCGAACCGGAGGACTGCCTGGTCGTCGAGGACGCTCCTTCCGGGGTGGAGTCCGGGCTGCGCGCCGGGATGACGGTGTGGGGTGTCAACGCCCCTGCGGCGGTGGACGGCGTGCACCGTCACTTCGGCAGCCTGCGCGAAGCGGTCGGCGACGTCCTTGCCTTCGTGTCCGGACCCCGCCCTCACGGGCCGGAGGGACCGGCCGCGGTGGAATGATCTTGACATGGCTGGTGTGATCACGACCCACGATCCGGTGCGCCTGTGCCGGCCCGGGGCTTCTGGGGACGAGCGCCCGCCGTGTGGCGAATGGCTCCGACATCACCTGAGCAGGTTCAGCGGCCGTGTCAGCGCTGTGGCGACGTGTGCTGAGGGAACTTGCGGCGCCAGGCCAAGGCGACGTAGACGAGTGCGACCAGTACGGGGACTTCGATGAGGGGGCCGACGACGCCTGAGAGGGCTTGTCCCGAGGTGACGCCGAAGGTGGCGATGGCTACGGCGATGGCGAGTTCGAAGTTGTTGCCGGCTGCGGTGAAGGCCAGGGTCGCGGTCCGTTCGTAGGTCAGGCCGATCGCCTTGCCGAGAACGAAGGAGCCGAACCACATGAGTGCGAAGTACGCCAGCAGGGGCAGGGCGATGCGGGCGACGTCCAGGGGCTGTGAGGTGATCTTCTTTCCCTGCAGGGCGAAGAGCACGACGATCGTGAACAGCAGTCCGTACAGCGCGAAGGGCCCGATCTTCGGAAGGAAGTTCGACTCGTAGCCGCGCCGGGTCAGTCTCTTCTCGCCGAGCCGGCGGGTGAGGAATCCGGCGAGGAGCGGGATGCCGAGGAACACCGCAACGTTGAGTGCGATCTTCCACATGGAGATGTCGAGGTGTTCGCCGTTGCCCAGGCCGAGCCAATTGGGCAGCAGGTCGAGGTAGAACCAGCCCAGTAGGCCGAAGGCGAGCACCTGGAATACGGAGTTGAGCGCGACGAGCACGGCAGCGGCCTCGCGGTCTCCGCACGCGAGGTCATTCCAGATGATGACCATGGCGATGCAGCGGGCCAGGCCGACGATGATCAGACCGGTGCGGTATTCGGGCAGGTCGGCCAGGAAGATCCAGGCAAGGGCGAACATCACGGCCGGGCCGACGAGCCAGTTGACCAGCAGCGAGGACGTCATCAGCCTCTTGTCGCCGGTCACGGCGTCGAGGCGGTCGTAACGCACCTTGGCCAGGACCGGATACATCATCACCAGCAGGCCGAACGCGATCGGCAGGGAGATCCCGCCCACTTCGATCCGCGTCAGCGCGGTGTTCAGCCCCGGCAGAAGTCGTCCCAGAGCCAGGCCCGCGGCCATGGCGAGCAGGATCCACAGGGCGAGACAGCGATCGAGGGTCGACAGCTTGCTGGTGGCTGTGTCGCCGGACGTGGTGTCGGCGCGCTGCTCAGTGCGCTCGGTGGATGTCACGGACCCGCGACCTCCGGACCGCACGGTGCGGCAGGACCGGCGCCGGCCGGTGATCGGGACGGCTCGGCGGGACGCGCCCGTAGCCGGAGTTCCCGGCCCCAAAAAACATCAGTGTCGACTGAAGTCAGCATGCGCTGATACTGTCACATCACTGGTGGCTGACACCAGTTCGGAGTGATGTCGCGAGTGGTTGGGCTGTCGCGTATCAACGAAGGGGCGTACTGCCATGGTCGATCCAGTGCAGGCACCGTCCGTGCTTTTCGTCTGTGTCCATAACGCCGGCCGTTCGCAGATGGCCGCCGCCTGGCTCGCTCATCTGTCGCGGGGGAGTGTCCGGGTGCACTCGGCAGGCACTGATCCGGGTGCTGAAGTCGAACCTGCGGCTGTGGCGGCCATGGCGGAAGCAGGTGTCGACATCTCCGCCGAACTGCCCAAGGCCCTTGACGCCGCGGCCGTGTTGGAGGCGGACGTCTGCGTCACGATGGGCTGCGGCGACGCCTGTCCGGTGTTCCCCGGCAAGCGATACCTCGACTGGACGCTGCAGGATCCCGCGGGGCGGGACATGGAGACCGTGCGCCGCATCCGTGACGAGATCAAGGCGCTGGTGGAGGCCCTGATGCGGGAACTCGCCGAAGACGGGCGCCCCGCGGCCGGCTGACACCCCTGTGCGCTCCGCCGCGCGAAGCCGAAAGCGTCGCGGCCGGCGGAAGGAAAGCTCGGGGCCGGGGCGCCTGGCGGAGCCCCGGCCCCGAACTGCTCCGCCGTGGTGCGGGGCACTGCGTCAGCAGGGCCGCTTGCGGCCGGCTTCGGCGGTCTGTTCCGCTTCGGCGGCAAGTTCCGCGAACTTGCCCGACAGGGCGGCCAGCATCTCGGGCTTGAGCCGGTAGTACATCCAGCGCCCGCACGGCTCGGTGTCCACCACGCCCGCCTCGCGCAGCACCTTCATGTGATTCGAGAGATTGGTCTGCCGTGCACCGGTCTCCTCGACGAGATGGGTGGTGCAGAGGGACTCGCGTGCCAGCAGCGTCACGATCTGCAGTCGCAGGGGATCACCGAGCACACGCAAAAGGTCAGTGTCGACTGATGTCAGCATGCGCTGATACTCTCATATTGTGGGGCGTCGGGGCCACCGGCTGACGGGCGCCTGGCACAGCACTGCCGTCTTGGCGCGCCCGCCGAGCTGCACCACCCTGCACCGCAAGGAACGATCATGGCTGACCCCCGCGCCTCTGTCCTCTTCGTCTGTGTCCACAACGCCGGCCGCTCCCAGATGGCCGCCGCCTGGCTCACGCACCTGTCCGAAGGGCGCGTCGAGGTCCGTTCCGCAGGAACCATGCCGGCGAAGGACATCAACCCCCAAGCCGTGCGGGCCATGCGCGAAGTCGGCATCGACCTGACCGGGCAGAGCCCCGCGCTGCTGGACACCGAGGCCGTGCGGGCCAGTGACTTCGTCATCACCATGGGCTGCGGTGACACTTGCCCGATCTTTCCCGGCAAGACCTACCGTGACTGGGACCTGCCCGACCCCGCGGGCGCCGGTCTGGACACCGTCCGTGTGATCCGCGACGCCATCAAGGGCCGTGTGGAAGACCTCGTCGCCGAGATCGATGCCCTCCACGACCTTCGCCTCAGCCGATCCTGACATCCTTGCGCACCGTCAGGTGGTCGATCGCCGAGGTGCGTACGGTCACTGCCACCTCCCACGCCCCTGCCGCGGGCACCTGGAAGCCCGGCAGGGTCCAGTGCCCGGTCGCCGCGTGCCGCAGGGGCGCGCGCAGCGGACCGATCTGACGGTCCGCGGTCGGTGCCGGCTGGGCCTCGGGGACGTCGGGCATGGTCCCAGCGCGGCTCGTGACCGACACGTGCGCGGCGTCGGCGCCGATCCGCCCCGGATCCAGGACCACGCTGACCGTTCCGCGGCCGCGGACCTCTGTGACGGCAAGTGCACACACGCGTCAAGCGGATTCGGGAAACCCCACCGGAGGTCCCCGCCGCGTCAGGACATGTGCGCCCACCCGCGATGTGCGCCCACCCGCGATGTCCACCCAGGCCGCTGCGCCTCCCGCCGGCAGGGCGGGCGGCCCGTCAGCCGCGCGAGCACCGGGGCGCAGTGCCCCGGTGACCGGCCTCGCCCAGCCGCGGCGCGCATCAGCACCCGTACAGCCAGGCCCGGTCGACTGCCCGCCGGCGAACACAGTCGGCTCACCGCCGTGTCCCCGCGGTGCAGCAGCCACGCCGCGCAGAGCGCCGCCAGTGCGTGACCGCCCGGCATGGGCGCCGTCGGCGCGACCGAGTCCACCCCCGACGAAGGCATCACCATGTGCGGCTGACCGGCCATGGCGGAGTTCGACATTTCGGCGGACGGCATAGCGAGGGCAAAAATATGTGCAGCGCAATCTGCGGAACCGACAGCGGCACGGCACCGAACGCCAGGGGTTTGCGCCGGCCGGACAGCGGTGCGATCAGCGCTGAGGCGAGGACGGTCGCGAGAGTCTGCACGCTCCAGGACGGCGACACGCCCGTCACCAGTGTGTGACCGCCGGCCGGCAGCAACACGCACACACCCGTGAAGGTGACTGTCCGCGCCGTCCGGTCGATCCTGACGAGATGCCCCTGGGGGACCGGCGGCAGCGTCACGCCGGCATGTCCCGTTCGTATACGGCCTGTCACCCACCTCCCCCTCCCGAGGTCGCCGCTGCGGGATCCCCTACCGCCGATCCGATCTGATGACTCGTCATCACGCCTGCAAATACGGCCCGTTGGAGGTCAGGGCTGACGGCCGACACGTTAGCCCGTCTGATTAGATAAGTCTCTAGACAGATGGCTGTGGTGACCCTAGGCTCGGCGCGCCTGATCAACCACAGGGGGTAGTTGGACGTGACGCACAACGCCGTTTCCAGACGCCATCTGGTCCAGGGCGCCGCACTGACGAGTGCGGCTCTGCTGGTCAACGCGCCGCCCGCCACGGCTGATCCGGCGGACGCGACCGGCGCAGGAACGCCGACGGCCGAGCGGGGACGCCAGCTCAGCTTCACCGACGAATCCGCCGCACTGCACCCCGATCGCACGGTCACCAGCGCCTGCCAGTTCTGCAATTCCAACTGCGCGCTCACGGTGAGCCTGCGCGCGGAGCGCATCATCGGTGTTCAGGGCGCCCCCGGAGACCCGGTGCAGCAGGGCAACATCTGCGTCAAGGCCCCCATGATGGCCGAACTCGTCTACAGCCCCCTGCGCGTGACCAAGCCTCTGATCCGCACCGGCGGCCGCAAGGGATCCAGCGATTCCACCTTCCGCGAGGCGAGTTGGGAAGAAGCCCTCGACGTCATCGCCCGAAGGCTGCTGAAACTGCGGGATGCCGGCGAAGCCCACACCATCGCCAACCGGACCACCGGACGCCTGCCCCGAGGCACCGGCTCACTCGTGGCCCGGCTCTTCGCCCTTCTGGGCAGTCCCAACAACACCGACGTCGGCCCGGTCTGTAACGACGCAGGAGGCAACGCCCTCAAAGCCTCCTTCGGACTCGGCAACTTCACCAACGGCTACGGCACCGACGGCGCCACCGGCAAGGACGACCTCGGCTCGGCCGACTACTTCCTGTTCCTGGGCACCAACCAGGCCGAGACCCACCCCGTCACCTTCGACTACCTCCTGCGCGGCCGCAGGCGCACCGGCGCGAAACTCGTCGTGATCGACCCCCGCCGCACCCCCACCGGCGCGCAGGCCGACGAATGGATCGCCCCGAAACCGCACACGGACCTGGCCCTGGCGCTGGGGATGCTGCACCACATCCTCGACCGGCGCCTGTACGACCGGGCGTTCACCGACCGCTGGGTCGTCGGCTTCGACGAGCTGAAGACCCACATGGCGGCGTCCGGCTACACCCCGGACTGGGCCGCCGGTGTCACCGGCGTGCCGGCCGACGCCATCCGCCGCCTGGCCCGTGATTACTCCGGTGCCGGCAAAGCGGCCATCTTCTGCAACGCCGGCATCTCCCACCAGCTCGGTGCCTTCGACACCTACCGGGTCCTGACGTTCTTGGCCGCCGTCACGGGCAATATCGGCAAACTCGGCGCCGGCTGCAACTTCATGCACAACACCTGGCCCGGTGACCTGCACCTGCCGGAACTCGAAGCCAAGACGCCCGAACTGACCCAGGCCCTGCCCGTCGGGCCCGACTACTTCGCCGAATCGATCCTCACCGGCAAGCCGTACCGTTTGAAGGCCCTCATCACCCAGGGCAACCCGCTCATCTCCTCCGCCAACACCAGCAAGGTCAAAGACGCCTTCCGCCGGCTCGACTTCTACGTCTACACCGGCCTGTTCATGGAGGAAGCGGCCTACTACGCCGACGTCGTGCTGCCCGTCAGCGCGGGCCTGGAATTCGAGGGCGTCTACATGCGCCGCGACGACCGCGCCATCCGCTGGCAGGACGCCGCCGTTGCGCCCGCCGGGCAGAGCAAGCCCGACTGGCAGATATGGATCGACCTCGCCCACGCCATGGGACGCAACGACCGCCGCAAACCCGCCTCCTACTGGAAAGATCCCTTCCCGCTCTCCTGGAAGGACTACCCCACCCTGTGGGCGGAGTTCGTCGAGCACACCCCGGGCATGGGCGGCATGACGCAAAAGCGGCTCCAGCAGCGCACCGAGCCGCTGCGCTGGCCCTGCCCCAGCGCCGACCACCCTGGTGTCAGCGCCCTCTACCAGGACCACCCCTCGTGGTACCAGGCCGCGGAAGCACTCGGCGGGAAGAGGGGGCAGCGGTTCCTCACGCCCAGCGGCAAGATCGAGATCTACACCGAAGCCCTCGACAAGCAACTCGCCGTCGCCGGGCACACCGCACTGCCCACCTTCTACACCCACCCCGAGGTCACCGGCGCGCACCCGACGCTCTCCTATGAGAAACGCTTCGTCACGAGCCCCATCAACCCCCAGGCCGTCACCCACCCGGTCAAACTCGGTGTTCCGGGCAATGGCGAAGTGCACCGCGACTTCCCCCTGATGGGCATGACCGGCCGTCCCAGCGTCGTCCACTTCGCCTCCGTGACCCACTGGACGCCCACCGGGGAACAGCTCAACGGCATCCGCCTCCTGCAGATCCACCCCGAGACAGCACATCGCCTGGGCATCGCCGACCGGGACGACATCGTCGTCGAGAGTCCCCGCGGCGCCGTGAAAGCCACCGCCCTGTACTGGCCCGGTATCCGCAAGGACACCGTCTTCCTGCCCAACACCTTCGGCCCCGCCCAGGAAGTGGCCGACCAGTTCCACGACCCCCGCTACGAAGCGGCCAACACCCTGGTCGACGACCGTTACTACGACAACCTCTCGGGCCAGCAGGCCTACAAATGCTTTGCCTGCCGGGTCACCAAAGCGCCGGCGTAGAAGACCCTCCTCCAGCCGAGCCGGTGGCCCCCCGTCCGCCGGCCAGGCACCGCCCTGCCTCCGCCCCGGCACACCCCCCGCGCGGAGGCAGGGCAACCAACCGACCAGGAGCACAGAAACCAGCCAAGCCAGCTTTATTCAGGTCAGTTGCAGAAAGATTCGACAACTGTAAAACTAGAGGAATGTCTAAGGTCGAAGTGGCGATGGCCCCGGCCACGTCCTGCTGCACCCCCGTCGTCGCAGCGCCGCTCGAAGCGGAACGCGCAGCCGACATGGCGAAGATGTTCAAGGCGTTGGGCGACTCCATCCGGCTGCGTCTGCTCTCGATGATCGCCTCGGCCCCTGGTGACGGCGAGGTCTGCGTCTGCGACCTCACAGCCCCCTTCGACCTGTCGGCGCCCACCATCTCCTACCACCTCAAAATCCTGCGCGAGGCAGGCCTGGTGACCTCCGACCGACGGGGCACCTGGGTCTACTACCGCCTCCAACGCGACCATCTCCACATGCTGTCCGACATGCTCGCCGTTCCCGGCGTCACCGGCACGCTCGCCGTCACCCCCTGCGGTTGACCGGGCATCCAAACCCGCGGCCACAGTCCCGGGCCGCCGTCCTGCGCCGGCATCACACCCAGGGCAGGACTCTTCACGTGCTCACCGACACCCACGGCCGCACCGCCACCGATCTGCGGGTCTCCCTCACCGACCGCTGCAACCTGCGCTGCACCTACTGCATGCCTGAAGAAGGCCTCAGCTGGCTGCCCAGACCCGAACTGCTCAGCGACGACGAGATCTGCCGCCTCATCCATATCGCCGTCACCCGACTCGGCATCCGTGACGTCCGGTTCACCGGCGGCGAGCCCCTGCTGCGTCGCGGCCTCATCGGCATCATCGAACGCACGGCAGCCCTTACGCCCCGCCCGCACATGGCGCTGACCACCAACGGCATCGGGCTCGCGCGGCTCGCCGGCCCCCTGAAAGAGGCAGGACTCGACCGGGTCAACGTGTCACTGGACACCCTCAGACCCGACGTGTTCACGGAGCTGACCCGCCGCAACCGCCATCGGGACGTCCTCGACGGCATCGCCGCCGCCCACCAGGCCGGCCTGCGGCCAGTCAAGATCAACGCCGTGCTGATGCCAGGACTCAACGACGACGAAGCCCCCGACCTGCTCGCCTGGGCCATGCGGCACGGCTACGAACTGCGCTTCATCGAACAGATGCCCCTCGATGCCCAACATGGCTGGCAACGCACCACCATGATCGACGCAGAGCACATCCTCGCCGGCCTGCGCACCCGCTTCACCTTGACCCCCGAACCCTCCGGCCGCCGCGGTACCGCACCGGCCGAGCGCTTCCTCGTCAACGGCGGACCACACCGCGTCGGCGTCATCGCCTCCGTCACCCGGCCCTTCTGCCGCGCCTGTGACCGCACCCGCCTCACCGCCGACGGTCAACTGCGCACCTGCCTGTTCGCCACCACGGAGACGGACCTGCGTGCGGCGCTCCGTTCCTCCGGAGCGGACAGCGGTGACGACGCCATCGCCCGTCGCTGGCAGCAGGCGACCCGTGCCAAACCGCTCAGCCCGGGAATCGCAGACGTGGACTACCAGCAGCCCGAGCGGCCCATGTCCGCGATCGGCGGCTGACACCAGCCGGTCGCCCGATTCGCCGGACGTCCACCCGGTGACGCTCTTGGACAGCGTGAGAAGCCGAGCCTGAAAATGGGCCCAGCCATGCCGCTGGGCGGCGGCCGCCACGGTGGCCCGTAGCGACGAGCAGCGGTGCTCCAGGCGTAGGCCGCTACGCGAACACTGATGTTTTCGCGCTCGGCCGGCCGGCCGCTTCGTCGGGCTGTGCCTTGTCCTTCGGGCGAGGGAGGCGGTCGCTGCTGCACGGGCAGGGGCGCAGCCAGCCACGGTCCACCGCGTTCGCACCGGCCTCGAACCGGCTGCGGGCGCCGAGGCGTTCCATCAACTCGGCAATCGTGCGGCGAAGTGTGCGCAGGCCGATCCCGAGCTTCTTGCACACCGCTTCATCGGTCAGTCCCTGCCCCATCAGGCGCAGTACTTCCCGTTCGACCGGTGAGGGCTCGTCACCCGACGCTGCCTCGTCGGCGTCCAAGGGCGTCATCGATGCCCAGATCCGCTCGAACAGTGAGACCAGTCCGGTCAGGAAGCCGGCGCCGGTGACCTCGACCGCGCCTGCGGCCGGATCGTGGGGGTCAATGGACAGCAGGGCGGTGGTGCGGTCGTAGATGACCAGCCACAGCGGCAGGGTCGGCACGGTGCCCACTCCGCCGCCGTTCGAGGCCAGCCAGCGGGCGTAGCCCAGCGCGGGGCGGTCGTTGTAGATGCTTTCCAGGTGGAGGTTCCACACCGACACCCCTCGTTCGAGCATGTGCTGATCAATGGGGCGGCGGGCGTTGAGCGCTTCGCCGGTCGTGTCGGCGGGCAGTAAGGACAGGCACTCGATGGCCGCCTTGCCGGCCAGACGTTCCATGCGCGCGTGGATGGCGGCCGGCGTCTCCAGGCGCTCCCAGCCGGCATGGGAGCCTGGCGCCTGGGCGTACTCGTACTCTTCCGACAGCCGGTCGACCGCGGCTTTGATCTGGGTGAACTCCCGCTCCTGACGCAGCAGTTCAGACTGCTGGCGCTGCAATAGGGTGCGCAGCGCCAAGGGTGGCCGGGTGGGGACCAGGGTGCCGGAAACGGGGCGCAGCAGTGCGAGTTCCAGCAGGCGGTCCACGCTGCGGCGGATGGCGTCTTCGTCGCCGTCGAGGTGCAGGAGCAGATCCTCGGGACGGCATCCCGGCTGGCTGAGCGTGAATCGATAGACGGCGTGAGCCAGTTCGTCCAATCCCAGCGGCTGCAACTTCTGCCCCCCCGGTGTGCTGCTGAATTGAATTTCTTGAAGATAGCACGGTGGTTGCGGGTTTGATGGACCGTTAGTGATCCTTTGGTGACCGATTGTGGCAGCAAGTTGCCCGGCAACATGCTGCCTTCGGGAGGGCTTTCCTTCGAACCTGATCGGCTCGCAGTCTCATCCGGGTCACCACTGGCGCCGTCACGCCAACGACGATGGGGAGACGATCTTGAGTACCTTCGCAGCCGATCCGCGTATGCAAGCCGAGAGTGTCACCATCCGCCCGCTGGAGTCCTTCAGCAAGAAAGTGAAGGTCCTCGGCTCCAAGAGTTACTCCAATCGGTACCTGGCTATCGCGGCACTGTCGGGGCAGCCGACCGTCATCGAGGGCGCACTCGTCTGCGACGACACGCAGTACCTCGCCGGCGCACTGGGCCAGTTCGGCCATGTCAGTGTCGACATCGACGCCGCCGCCGAGCGCATCACCGTCACGCCCACGGGCGCCCCGATGCGGGCGCCGGCCGAGGACGTGTACGTCGGCGCCGCCGGAACCCCGATCCGATTCCTGATCGCCATGGCCGGCCACGCCGAAGGCACCACCGTCCTGACCGGCACCCAGCGCATGCAGGAACGTCCCATGGGCTCGCTGCTCGATGCGCTGCCCGCGCTGGGTGTGACCGCCGAGGCCGTCCGCGGCAACGGCAGCCCGCCCGTCAAGGTCACCGGGCCCAGTTTCCGTGGCGGTTCTACGCGCATCAGCGGCGCCGTCAGCTCCCAGTTCACCTCGAGTCTTCTGATCAACGCCACCCGCGCCGAGCAGGACACCGAGATCACGGTCATCGACGACCTCATCTCCAAGCCGTACGTCGAGATGACCATCGCGGCCCTTGCCGAGATGGGCGTCACCGTCAAGCGCGAGGACTACACCCGCTTCCACGTCGCGGCCGGCCAGCGACTGCGCGGCGGCAGCGTCACGGTAGAGCCCGACGCCTCCGGCATGTCCTACTTCCTGGCCGCGGCCGCCGTCACCGGCGGCACCGTCACCATCCCCGGAATCGGCAAGAACTCCCGGCAGGGCGACATCGGCCTGGTCGACGCTCTGGTCCGCATGGGATGCAGCGCCGAGGTCACCGACGACTCGATCACCCTGACGGGTGGCGCACTGCAGGGCATCGACATCGACATGGAAGCCATGCCGGACGTCGTGCCGACCCTTGCCGTCGTAGCCGCGTTCGCCGAAGGCACCACACACATCAGCAACATCGCCAGCCTGCGGATCAAGGAGTGCGACCGCATCGCCGCGGTCACCACCGAACTGCGCAAGATGGGTATCACCGTCGACGAACAGCCCGACGCCATGACCATCACCGGCGGCAGTCCCCGCGGCGCGGTCATCGACACCTACGACGACCACCGCATCGCCATGTGCTTCGCCATCGCCGGTCTGCGCACCGAAGGCGTCGTCATCAAGGAACCGGGCTGCGTCGCCAAGTCCTTCCCCGCCTTCTGGCAGACCCTGGACACGCTCCACGACGACGCCGACGGCACCATATGAGCGCCCCCGTACCCGGCATCCTGCTGGTACTCGACGGCTGGGGCCATGCTGAGCCCAGCGACGCCAACGCCCTGGCGGCCGCCGACACTCCGTGCCTGGACCGCCTGCGCGCAGAGTGTCCGGCCGTCCTGGCCGACGCTTCCGGCACAGCCGTCGGTCTCCTGCCCGGCACCGTCGGCAACTCCGAGATCGGGCACATGGTCATCGGTGCCGGACGGCCCCTGCCCTATGACAGCGTGCTGGTCCAGGAGCAGATCGACAGCGGGCAGCTGCGCTCCGACCCGCAGCTGACCGACGTCTGCAGCCGCCTGGCCGCGGCCGGGAAGGCCCTGCACCTCATCGGGCTGATCTCGGACGGCATGATCCACGCCAGCGTCCACCATCTGCAGGAACTCCTGCGCGTGGCCGCCGAGTCGAAGGTGCCCGAGGTCTTCATCCACGCCATCACCGACGGACGCGACGTCTCCGACCACACGGCTGCGGCCTACCTCGGACTGGTGGGCACGTACGCCTCCGAAGCCGGCACCGGACGCATCGCGACGGTCGTGGGCCGCGGCTACGCGATGGACAAGAGCGGCAACCTGCAGCTGACCGAGCAGGCCGCCGACGCCATCACGGACGGTCGGGGAGAAGCGATCAGCGAACCCCAGGACGCCGTCGAACTGACCACCCGGGGCGACGAGTGGGTACCGGCCTGCGTGATCACGGGCGACGAAGGCCTGCCCGCCGGTCCCGTCCGGGACGGGGACGCGGTGCTGTTCACCAACTTCCGCAGCGACCGCATCCAACAGCTCGCCGACCTGCTCCACGACCGCCTCGCACCACGCAGGGTCACCCTGCTCAGCCTGGCCCAGTACGACACCCGGGCCGCCATTCCCGCCCTGGTGCAGCGCGCCGAGGCCGGTGACGGCCTGGCCACCCAGCTCGCCGCGCACGGAATCCGCTCGGTCCGCATCGCCGAGGCCGAGAAGTTCGAGCACGTCACGTACTACCTCAACGGGCGTGACGCGACCGCGCAGCCGACGGAGGAACACGTCAAGGTCACCGGTGACGAGCCGGCCGACTACCGGACGCGGCCCGCGATGAACCTCGCCAAGGTCACCGAGGCCGTCTCCGCGGCCGCCGCCCGGCGCGACGTACCACTGGTGATCGCCAACCTCGCCAACATCGATGTCGTCGGCCACACCGGCCACTTCGACGCCACCCGGCAGGCCGCCGAACACACCGACCGCGCCGTCAAGGAGATCTGCGACGCGGCCCGCGCCGCAGGACGGTGGGTGCTGCTGGTCGGTGACCACGGAAACGCGGAGAAGATGCGCACCGACGCCGACGGCCGGTCCCGCCCCTACGGCGGCCACACCACCAACCCGGTGCCCGCGGTACTGGTGCCCGCCGAGAACCAGACCGTCCACCCGGCCGCCGGGCCGGCGACGCTCGCCGACATCGCGCCGAGCGTGCTGTCCCTGCTCGCTCTGCCGCCCACCAAGGTCATGACCGGGCGTCCCCTGTGGTGAACGCCGCGGGCATGTCGCCCGGTCCCACCCACCGAAAGGAGATCTGCGCGTGACCGCTCGCCCGAGGCTCGCCGTCGTCGGCGACCGTAGCGACCGCGTACCGGCTCACAGCAAACTCGCCGACCTCATCCCGCACCTGCAAGCCGACCTCGACGTCGAATGGATGGCCAGCGACACCGTCGGCGACGCCATCGCCGGCTACGACGGCATCTGGGTCGTTCCCGGATCGCCGTACGCCGACCAGGCCAGGGTGCTGCACGCCATCCGCGCCGCCCGCACCTGCGGCATTCCCTACCTCGGTACGTGCGGCGGATTCCAGCACGCGCTGATCGAGTACACCCGCAACGTCCTCGGCATCGCCGACGCCGAGGACGTCCAGTACGACGCGAACGCAGGGACCCCCTTGATCGTGCCGCTGGCCTGCTCGCTGGTGGGGGAGACCGCCCCCCTGCACCTGAGCCCCGGCAGCCGGCTGGCCTCCGTCTATCCGGGCCGCGAGTCCGTGGTGGAGACCTATCACTGCAAGTACGGCCTCAACCCGACCTACGTCGACGCCGTCCTGGCCAGCTCGCTGCACATCAGCGGCTGGGACAGCGAGAAGGCGCCGCGGGCGGTCGAACTGCCCGACCATCCGTTCTTCATCGGCACGCTGTTCCAGCCCGAGCTGTCCTCCAGCCCCGCCGATGTGCACCCACTCATCGAGGCGTTCCTGGCCGCGGTCACCAGACGCAGCCGGCACTCCCTCTGACGAGCTGAAACACCTGAACTGTCCGCCAGCAGCTCACTTCAGCCCCTCGGAGTCCTTCCATGACCATCATCGTGTTCCTTCTCGTTCTCGCCCTGGCCGCGGCCAACGGCGCGAACGACGTTCCCAAGGGTGTCGCCACGCTCGCCGGTGCCGGCGTGGCCAACATCCGTACCGCCGTGTGGTGGGGCACCGTCACCACCGCGGCAGGCTGTCTGGTCTCTTTGACCTTCGCCGCCAAACTCACCTCCCTGTTCTCCAAGGAGATCGTCTCCGCACCGCCCACGGCAGAGTTCGCGGTAGCCGTCCTGATCGGCACCTGCGCCTGGGTCGCACTGGCCACCGTGCTCAAACTGCCGGTCTCCACCACCCACGCGCTGGTCGGATCGCTGCTGGGAGCGGGCGTGCTCTTCGCCCGCAGCGATGTGCACTGGGACGTCCTGGTCAACAAGGTGGTCCTGCCGCTGCTGCTGAGCGTCTTCGTGGCCTACCTGGTCTCGGCCGTGCTCACGTTCGTCGGCAACCGCATCGCCACCGCCGCTGAGCAGCGCCGCCGGCGCGCCCTGGAAGCCACCGCGGGCGTCGGACCGGGCGCCGCGTCGGTGGCCGAGATGCAGGTCACGGCATCACGCGTGAACGTGCTCACCGCCCTTCACTGGGCCACCAGCGGATTCACCAGCTTCGCCCGCGGTATGAACGACGCACCCAAGATCGTGGCCATCGGTTCCTTCGCCCTGCTCGGAGGGTGGACTCCACAGCGGCTGCTGTTCGCCGTCACCGCGGTCATGGCCATCGGCGGACTCGTCGCCGGTGCCCGGGTGGCCAAGTCCCTCAACGCCTGCGTCGACAACCTGACCCACGTCGACGGCTTCACCGCGAACCTCACCACCGCCCTGCTCGTCGGACTCGGCGCCTTCCGCGGCATGCCGATGTCCACCACCCACGTCTCCGTCGGCGCCATCTCCGGCACCGTCGGCAAGGACGTCGGGCGCATCAAGCGCAAGACGCTGCGCGACTTCGCCGTCGCCTGGCTGGCCACCCCGCCGTTCGGGTTCGCCGTCGCCGCGGCCGCGTACTGGCTCGTCGCCTGAGCATTGACACCACGATCTCTCTGATTCGATACTTATGTAAGTAAAGAGAGTTCGAATCAGAGAGGTCCTCGGGAGGACACCCACCATGACCACCGAACCCCAGCAGAACACCGACGACGAACTCACGGGCGGCTTCATCGCCGACCCGACCGCCGCCCTGCCGCTCGTCCAGAGCGGCTGCTGCGGCGAGCCCGCCGATTCCGCCGGCCTGGTCCCGGGCGGCCAGAGCGGCGGCTGCTGCGGCGAGCCCGCCGGCGAGAGCTGAGACCGCACCCATGACCGACACCGCCCAGAACGCGGCGCACACCGCAGCCCAGGACCTGGCCGCCGCCTTCGACGTGCCGCGCGCCCTGGCCACGGTCGAATCCCTGTGTACGCCGGACATGTCCGGACGCTCCCTGGGCAGTGCCGGACATGACCGGGCCATCCGGCACCTCGGCGAGACCCTCACCGCAACCGGGCTGACGGTCCGTCAGGAAACCTTTCCGGTACGGGAGGTCATGCGGCTGGCGCACCAGCCCGTCTGCCGCCTCACCACCCCACGACCGGCCCGCACGCTGACCCACCGCTCGGAATTCGCCGAGCACCCCCGCTCGGGCCCCATGCCGGACTCCCTCACCGGCGTCGTCGCCGAGGCCGACGACGCCGGCCAGGGCCAGTGGGCGGCCTTGGCCAACGTGCCTCAGGGCCGCGCGTTCGCCGACCTCGCCGACCAGTTCGCCGCCCGCGGCGTGATCGGCATCCTCACGGCACAGAACGCGGACGGCTCGGGATACCTCACCAAACGCGTCCAGGGCGCCACCCCCGTACCGCTGCCCGTCGTCGCGGTCAGACCCGACCTGCTCGCCGCAGCCGTCGGCGGCGAGCTGACCGCGCACGTGCCCCTCCTCCGCGAACCCGCCACCGGAACCAACATCTTCGCGGCCCTGCCCGGCACCCGGCCCGCGGCGCGGCCCGTCCTGCTCACCGCGCACTACGACGGCGTCGGAGCCGATCCCGAACTGCACTTCCCCTGCGCCGGAGACAATGCCAGCGGCGCCGGCGTGCTGTGCGAGGCGGCCCGCGTACTCTCCCGGGCTGCCCCGCTGCCCCGGCCCGTCCACTTCGCCCTGCTGGATGCGGAAGAGCTCGGCACCATCGGCTCGCATCACCACGCCCGCCGACTGGCCGAGGACGGCCTGCGGCCCGATGTCCTCAACGTCGACATGGCCGGCAAGTTCAACGGCAAGATCGCCGTCGAACTCGGTCCCGCCGACCCCGCGCCCAAGCTCCTGATCGCGGCTCTCGACGCCGCAGGACGCCAACTGCGCCTCCCGCTCTACGCGGCGCCGGTCTCCTCGGACAACCGCCGCTACGCCCAGGCCGGGTTCCCGGCAGCCGGAATCGGCCTCGGTGCCGCCCACTACCACTCACCGCTCGACAGCCTCGATCGGATCGACCCCGACGCCCTCGGCAAGGCAGGCCGCCTCCTGCTGGCCTCCGTCGCCCATCTGGCACATACCTGACCACCCCTCACCATTTCTTGAAGGAGCCCTCACCATGGCCGCCCAGCAGCCCGTCTCCACCCAGCTCATGCAGCTCGCCCCCGCCATCGGAGAGAACCACGCCACCTTCTCCAAGAGCTACCAGGAGTTCTTCGGCGCCGTCTTCGACCACGACGCCCTCGACGCCAAGACCCGCGCCGCGGTCGCGCTGACGGCTGCCCTCATGCAGGACCGTGAGGACACCGTCCGCTCCTTCCTCGCCGCAGCCAAGCAACTCGGCCTCAAGAACGAGGAGATAGGCCAGGTCGCCGGCATCGTCGAGGCCATGAAGCTCGACGCCCTGCAACGGCCCGCCGTCCAGGCCGTCGCCGCAGCCGCGAAGAAGGCCAACACCTGCTGCTGACCGCCGACCTGTCCATCTGCTGACTCTTCCGGAGGAACGTGGCAGTGACCCACACTCCCGCGGCCACGGTCGTCGTACTCGGCGGCCGCAGCGAACGCGAATTCAGCATCGTGCGCGAACTGGGCTACCGCGTGGTGCTGCTCGACGAGCAGGTGCCCTGGCATTGCATGCCCTGGGTCGACGTCCCCATCGATGTCGACGTCAACGATTTCACCGCGGTGGCCGACGTCATCCGCGACGATCTCCGCGGCACACCTCCCGCCGCGGTGCTGACCCACACCGAGCCCCGCCTGCCGCTCATGGCGCACCTGTCGAACGCCTTGTGCACCACACCCAGAGGGCTCACCGAGCAAGCAGCACTCAACTGCCGCGACAAATGGCGCACCCGCACCACGCTGAAGGAGCACGGACTGCCCGTACCAGCCTTCGCTCTTGCCGCCACCGCGGAGGAAGCGGTACAGGCCGCCGAAGAGATCGGCTTCCCGGTCATCGTCAAACCACGTGACGGGGCAGGAGCCTTCGGTGTCCGCCTGGCCACCGACGACGCCGAAGTCACCGGAGCCGTCACCGCGTTGCTCGACGCGCCGCCCGGCACGGTCACCGGAGTGCTGGTCGAGGAGTACGTCGACGGTCCCGAATACGCGGTACAGACCCTCACCCAGAACGGCATCACCCGGGTGCTGAGCGTCTTTCGCCAGTACGTCACCGAGCCGCCCGTGTTCGTCGAACTCGGATACGACCATCCCAGCGGCCTGACCGAGCCGGAACGCAGCCAGTTGGACGACCTCGTGCAGCAGGTCCTGCCCGCCCTGGGCCTCGACAACTGGATCAGTCACACCCAGATCCGCCGCGCGGCAGAAGGCTTCCGTGTCATCGAGGTCAACGCCCGCCGCCCCGGGGGCCGCCTGGTGGAGATGACCACGGCTGTCAGCGGCGTCGACATGACCGAGGCCGTCACCCGCCTCGCCCTGGGCCTGCCCCAGGCACCTGAACAGCCGACCATCGCCTGCGCCCGCTACAGCAGCATCGTCTTCGACACTGCCGGCACGCTGCTGTACGACCCGGTGCCGGTCACGGATGAGGCCGCAGCACCGATCGTGGAACTCGAAGTGGATCCGGGGGAGCCCGTGCTGCCCAAAGAGCACCCCAACGGCGGGGTATACGGGCGCATCGTGGTCTTCGGCCGAACACCCCTTGAAATGGACGAGGCAGAGCAGGCCGTCCGTGACCGGCTCGGCCTGCGCGTCACGGCCGCCGAGGGGCTGGACTGGATCGGCGAGGACAGCCGCGAATTCAAGTCGTGCTGCTGAGGTGCCCCGATGACCCTCACCGATTCCACCGCGCCCCTCACCGGCCGACACCGGATCGAGACCGTCACCAGCATTCACGCCGTCGAACCTGAGGCGTGGAACCGTGTCGTCGCCGCCGCGGGCGGAAGCATCTTCCACAGCTGGCACTGGCTGGCAGCCTACGAGGACGCGCCGCCCGGACAGGCCGAGCCCCACCATCTGCTGGCCTGGGACAACGACGGGCTCGTCGCCGTCTGCCCCGCCTTCCTCACCCATCAGTGCCCCCGGCTGTCCTACCTGGCCGACCTCGCCGAACTGGACCTCGGCGGACCCGTCCTGATGGCGCACAGTCTCGCCGCTCTCGGCGGCGGCCCCCTCGCCGTGCCCGGCCACAGCGCCGCCGTCCCCGCCCTGCTGACCGCCCTGCAGCACAGCGGCCGCCGTCTGGGCGCGTGGGCCGCCGCGGTGGCCAACGCGGCCCAGGGACCGCTGACCGGACGGCTCCTGCGCGACGGCTTCGCCACCGCCCACATCACCACGTCCTACCGGTGTGCCACACAAGTTCCCAGCACCTCGGACTACTGGGCCTACGCCGACGGCCGGCACCGCCGCAAACTCGTTCAGGAACGACGCGCCATCAAGCGCCGCTTCACCATCACCGAGGGGCCGGCCGACGCCGACGTGCTCGTCCACCTGGTGCACGCGCTGCTCAAGGACCGCAGCACACCCACCGACGTACTGCCCGAGGCGTTCCTGCGGGCCCTGCACAGCAGACTTGCCCCCTTCGAACGCACCCTCACCGCCACGGACGACGATCAGCGGACCGTCGCCCTGTTCGGGAGCTGGCAGTTCGCGGACACCTGGTCGGTATGGCTGGCCGGCCTCGACACCGCACGGCTGCCCGGCTTCCTGCCCTACCGCGCTCTGGCAGCCGACCTCATCGAAATGGCCGTCCACGACGGCATCCCCACGGTGGATCTCGGACGGGCCAACGCCGCGCAGAAGCGGCGGCTGGGTGCCCGGCCCACCCCGCTGTACCTGGCCGTCAAGACCGGCGACCGGCGCGGCGACGCGGCCCTGCACGCCGCCTGCCGCCGCCTTGAAGAGCGCTGCCAGGGACCGGACGACCAACTCGACATGGCCCGGCGGTGCTGCTGATGACCTCGAGCGACACCCGCCAGAGCGTGGCCTGCATCTCGGGCCGCCGCGTCGTCGACGTCCTGTCCCGGCTGGACGTGCGCTCCGTCCTGCTGGCCGACCCCACCCCTCTCGACCTGGCCTGCAAGGTCGACATCCCGCTCGACGTCGACCTCGACGACTGGCCGGCGGCGGAGGCGGCCCTGCGCTGGCTGCACGAGACCCGTCCGCTGGACGGCGTCTTCACCGTCTACGACGCGCATCTGCCGTTGGCCAGCTACCTCGCGGCCCGCCTCGAGACCCGGGGCCTGGCACTGAACGCGGCCATGAACTGTCACGACAAGAGCCGCATGCGGATGGCGCTGGCCAGCGCCGGCATCCGCGTCCCCGATCATCTCGCGGTCGGCGACGGACACGACGCCCTGCCCGCGGCCCGGACGCTGGGCCTGCCGGTCGTGATCAAAAAGCGCACCGGATCAGCCGGCCGCGGCAGTCTGCTGTGCCGGTCCGCCGACGATGTCACCCGTGCCGTCAGCGTCCTTGGACCGGTACCGCTCATCGTCGAGTCCTACATCCCCGGACCCGAGTACGCCGTGCAGAGCATCACCTGCGGCGGCGACACAGACGTCGTCAGCATCCTCGCCCAGCACGTCGGACCCGGCCCCCGCCAGGCGGAGACCGGCTACGACTACCCCAGCGGCCTGGACCCCGATACCGAACGCCGGCTTGCCGAATTCACCGTCCGCGCCCTGGCCGCTCTGGGCTTCGACCACAGCGTCGCCCACACCCAGATCCGCCTCGGCGACCAGGGCCCTGTGCTGATCAACGTGGCCGCCCGCCCGCCGGGCGGGCAGCTCTGCGCGGCCACCGAACGCATCTCCGGCATCGACCTCACCCGCGCGGCCGCCGAGACGGCACTCGGCCGATCCGTCACCCGCGGCCCGGCCGGCGCCGCCCGTGTCCTGTACCGGTGCGTGACCTTCGACAGCCCCGGCACCGTCCGCTTCGCCGCCGACCCCGCCGGCACCCCCGGTCTGATCCTCGATGTCGAGGACGGCGACAGCGTCCTGGACGTCAGCGACCCCGACGGCGGCAGCTACGGACGCATCGTCGTCTACGGCGACGACCCCACCGTGCTCGAGAACCGCTACCGCTCCATCCTCGAATCGCTCCGACCTCGCGTCGAGCCAGACATCCAGTAGGTGGCCCCGTGCCCACACGCGTGCTCGTGCTGTCCGGTCAGCGAACCGTGCAGCAGCTGAAGGAACTGACCGACCACGACGTCCTCTTCGCCGAACAGGACATGACACTCGATCAAGTGATGCTGGCCGACTACCCCCTGGAGGTCGACTTCGCCGACTGGGCCAAGGTCGCCGACCAGGTGGCCCAGGCCCACGCCGCGCAGCCCATCGACGCGGTCGTCACCGGAGTCGAGCGGCTGGTCCCGCTGGCCGGCATTCTGCGCGAGCGCCTCGGACTGGCCCACGGCATCACCGAACAGGCGGCCCGCGACTGCATGGACAAGGCCGCCACACACCGCCTGCTCACCGAGGCAGGAGTCCCGGTCGCGGCCCACCGCGTCGTCACCAGCGCCGACGACGGGGCGGCGGCCGCAGCCCGACTGACCCTGCCCGTCGTGGTCAAACCCCGGGATGCCTCCAGCGCCGCGGGACTGAAGTACTGCGACACCGAAGAGGACGTGCGCCTCGCCGTCGACGGCATCCTCGCCACCGGACGCGACAGCGCCCTGATCGAGGAGTTCCTCACCGGCCCCGAGTTCGGGGTCTTCGCCGCCCGCGTGCAGGGACACACCCGCGTGGTGTGGGTGGTCGAGGCGGAAGTCGGACCGCCGCCAACCTTCGTCAAGGTCGGCGGTCACTTCCCCAGCCGCCTGCCGGCCGGACAACTGGCGGAACTGGAGGAACTCACCGGCCGTGCGCTGGCCGCCGTCGGCCTGGACGACTGGGTGGCGGCACTGCAGTTCATGCTCACTCCCGACGGCTGGCGCGCCGGCGAGATCAACCCGCGCGTACCGGGCGGGCAGGCCGTGGAGATGATCCTTTCGACCACCGGCCACGAACCCAGCCTGATCGCGGCGGACGCCGCCCTGGGCCGGGAAACGGCTCCCCAGGCACCACGCGTCGCCTGCGGGCTGTACCGCAGCATCGTCTTCGACCGGGCCGGCCGCATCGACTACAGCCTGTCGGCGGCGGCCTCACTGACCGGCCTGGAGTCACCGGTGGCCCCGTTCGTCGAGTTCGACGTGCAGCCGGGCGAGGCCGTCCTGGAGGTCGGACACCCCCGCGGCGGAGCCTTCGGCCGCATCGTGCTGGGCGGAGACAGCCCGGAACAGCTCGAACGCGACCTCGCCACGGTGCTGGAACAGCTCGCCGTCCGCCTGCGCGACGAGCCGGTCACCGACGACGCCGTGGACCGCGCCCATACGTCCTGCTGCTGACAACTCCCGTCTCGCGCCCACTTCTTGACGACCATCAGGCAACGTGATTCGATAATTTTGAAATTATCGAATCAAGAATGGAGGGGAGGAGTCATGGCGGACGACATGATCGGTTCCGGCTGCTGCGAGACCAGCGGAAACGAGGACGTCGCGGAAGACGGCACCGAGTGCGGCTGCGCCTGCGCCTGCTGCGAGTAGGCCTTGCCCACCACGCACCACGGCGGGCCGCGTCCCACGGGCGCGGCCCGCTGGAACAACCACACACCACATAAGAGGGGGCTCGAAGTTGAAGGACTCGCTGCGCGCGCTGCGCTTCATCTACGGTTACCCGCTGCGCTACCGCCGCGAGATGACCACCGCCACCGTGGTGATGTTCCTCGGCCTCCTGGGCAACATCGCCGTGCCGCTGCTCATGCGCTCGGCCATCGATGTCGGCGTACTCGGCGGAAAGTCCAGCACCCTGCTGCTCACCTCACTCGGCGTCCTGGTAGCCGGCGCCGCCACCACGGCCTTGCTCCACTGGGGCAAGCGCATGCGGTTCACCGTGGCCAGCAAGGCCGTCAACGACCTGCGCGAAGACCTCGTACGCCAGATGATGCGCATGGGTCCGGCCGATGTCGCCGAAGCCTCCGGCGGCCGCGCCCTGACCCGCCTCGTGTCCGACGCCGTCGCCGTGCGCGGCCTCACCAACGGCGGACTGCTCGAACTGCTCAACCAGGTCCTGGTCACACTCGCGATGCTCGTCACCGCACTGCTCATCGACCCCCGCACCACGCTGCTCGCCATCATCCCCATGGCCTTCGTCATCGCGGGCAACCTCACCGTGCAACTGCGCCTGCAGCGCGCCTTCGTGGAACTCAAGGGCCAGTTCACCAAGCTCCTCGCGGGCGTCGGCGAATCCCTCGCCAACATCAACGTCGTCAAGTCCTACGGACGCGAATCGGACGCCTCCGGCCGCCTGCACAAGGTCAACGCCGAACACTCCGCCCGCGACGGCCAGATGAAGCGGACCTACAGTCGCTGGGAAGCGGTCCTCAACATCATCGGCGGCCTGCCCACCCCCATCGCCCTGTGGGCCGGGGGCGACGCAGTCGTCAACGGGACCAGCACCGTCGGAGACCTCGTCGCCGTCGTCGCGCTAGTGATGATGTTCCAGATGAGCGTCCACATGCTCGCCATGCACACCAACGGCGCCTTCCGCAGCGCCGTCACCGCCGACCGCCTGCTGCGCGTCGTGGACGCGCGGTCCGTCATCCGCCGGCACACCGGTTCCAGCGACATCCCGACCCTCGATACCATCGACGCCACCGACATCGACGTCGACGTAGCCGGCCGCCGCATCCTCGACAAGGCCCGACTGCACGTCCGCGCGGGCGAGAGCATCGCCCTGATCGGCCCGACCGGCAGCGGCAAGACCACCCTCCTGCACGTTCTGGCCCGCCTGCGTGACCCCGAGGGCGGCACCGTCACCTACAACGGCGTCAACGCCCTCACCTACGCGCCCGCAGCCCTGCGCCGTCACATCGTGTGCCTGCCGCAGCGCCAGTGGGTGTTCGAAGGCACGCTGGAAGACAACGTCCGCTTCGCCAGGCCCGACGCCACCCGCGAGGAAGTCCAGGCCGCCGTCACGGCCGCGGGCCTCGCCCACATAGCCCTCGAGCGGCGCTTCGGCTCCAGCACCCTGGACCTGTCCGCCGGTGAGCGCCAGCGCATCGGCCTGGCCCGCGTCCTGCTGGTCGACCCCGACATCCTGCTGCTCGACAACCCCACCGCCAACCTCGACGCCGAGACCGAAGCCGCACTGCTGGAGACCATCCTCAAGGTCCGCAACGGCCGCACCCTGATCATCGCCTCCCAGCAGCCCGCCATTGCCCGCTACGTGGACCGCACGGTCAGCCTGGACGGCGCCCGCGGCAGCGACCGCACCGGCCAAGCCGTTCCGCTGGCCGGTGCGACGAGCCTCGAAGGAGGCACCGACCGATGACCGCCGCCACCGCCGAGGCCGTTCCGCTGGAGGGCCGCGAAGCCCGCCAGGTCCTCCTCAAGGCCATCCGCCGCTTCCTGCCCTACCTGCGGCCTCACTGGTTCTGGCTGACCGTGGCCACGTTCATGGCCGTCCTGAACTCCATCGCCACCATCGCCGTGATGTACACGGTGATGGCGGGCATCGGCCACATCGTCCTCGGCGACTTGAAAGCCGTGCACTCCACGGCGATCAACCTCATCGCCCTGACCGTCATCGAGAACATCATCCGGATCATCTACAACTCCGCGATGATCCGCATCAACGAGCGGCTGTCGGTCACCATCCGCAACGACCTGGTGGCCCGCCTGCACAACGTGCAGCTCTCCCGCCACGTGTCCCAGGCCAGCGGCGAATGGGTCACCCGCGTCCTGTTCGAGGCCAACCGCTTCCGCGGCTTCTTGACCAAGTCGCTCATGGAAGTCGCCAACAGCGTCATCTGGTTCATCGCCTTCTCCGTCTTCCTGCTCGCGCTCAGTCCCACCGTCGCGCTGCCCACCCTCATCACGATCCCGCTGATGGTGTGGATCGCGGTCAGGTGGACCAAACGCCTGCGCCCAGACACCCGCGCCCAGCGCGAGGGCTGGGACCGCATGGTCGGCTACCTCAACCAGCGCATCGACGGCCTGGCCGACATCCGCGCCTTCGGGCAGGAGGAAGCCGTCCTGGCGGACCTGCGCGTGCGCTCGGAGGACTACAGCACCGTCCACAACCGGCTCTCCCGCAAACGCCTGTGGCTGACCTCCCACCTCGGCTTCAGCGTCTTCCTGGCGCTCGCCCTGCTCATCTTCTTCGGCGGCCTGCAGATCATCAACGGACACCAGCTCGGCTCCGGATTCTTCTTCGACCTGGCCTCCGGCATGATGCCGATGACGTGGATGCTGCTGGGCACCAACACGATGATGGCGTCCATGGGCATGGCCTCCGGCACCGCCCTGGCAGCGGGCACGCTGGCGGCGTTCGCCCTCTTCGTCAAGCGCATGCTCAATCCGGTGCGCGACCTCGCCCACCAGCTCGGACAGTCCTCCGACGTCGCAGTCTCCGCCCGCCGCATCCTCGACGTCCTCGACCTGGAGGAGGAGCAGAGCGGATCCGGCACGTTGCCCCCGGTCTCCGGCGTCCTCGACATCGACCAGGTCACCTTCGCCTACGGCGACGGGCCCGACGTGCTCCACGACGTCACACTCCACGCCGAGCCCGGCGAGCACATCGGCATCGTCGGCACCAGCGGGGCGGGCAAGTCCACCCTCATGCAACTGCTGGTGCGGCTCTACACCCCCACCGGCGGCAGCATCCGCATCGACGGACACGACCTGGCCGGCATCAGCAGCGCGTCCGTCCGCTCCCAGGTCCTCCTGGTCACCCAGGAAGCGCAGCTCTTCGACGGCACGGTCACCGAGAACATCCTGTTCGGACGGCCCGAAGCCGGCCAGGACGACGTCATCGCCGCAGCGCGGGCCGTGGGCGCCCACGACGTCATCACCGAACTGCGCGAGGGCTACCAGACGCGCGTGGGCGAGCGGGGCTCGCGCCTGTCGGTCGGCGAACGCCAACTCATCGCCCTGGCCCGCGCGATGCTCGCCGACCCCCGCGTCATCGTCCTGGACGAAGCCGTCTCCAGCGTCGACCCGAACCGGCAGCGCCACGTCTTCGCCGCCATCCGGCGCCTGCTGCAGGGCCGCACCGCCGTCGTCGTCGCGCACTGGCTGACCCTCGTCGAAGACCTCGACCGCGTCTTCGTCATGGAGGAAGGCCGCATCGTCGAGTCCGGCCTCCCCGTCGAACTCCTCACCGCGGGCGGCCGGCTCACCGAGCTGTGCCAGGCCCAAGAAGGCCCCACCGCGAAGAACACCACCGGAAAGGACAACACCCGTGTCTGACAACAGCCCCGGCTCCATGTTCTGGGCCGCTGCCCAGTCCCAGCCCGCCGCCACCGCCACGGCCGCCGCGGAGCCCAAGAAGGCGGGCTCGTCCTGCTGCGGCCCGAAGCCGGCCGCCGAGACAGCCGCAGGGACGGCCGCGGAACCGAAGAAGGCGGCCTCGTCCTGCTGCGGTCCGAAGCCCGCCGCCACCGAGACCGGCGAGAAGCCGGCAGCCGAAGCCGCCCCGCAGAAGAAGTCCTGCTGCGGCTGACCGGCTCACCTGCACATCTCTTCACCAGGAGGACCGATGAACCGGCGCACGGCCACTGCTCAGCCGGCCGCAACCCGCACCCCCGCACCACATCCGGCACTGCGCCGCACGCCCGCCGTGCGCCGGTCAGCTCTCCTCGCCGCCGCCGCACTGGCCGCCGCTGTCCTGAGCGGCTGCGGCAGCGGCACCAACACCGCCGCCGACCCCGGCTCCGCCGGGGGAGCCGCCTGCAACAGCACCAGAACCACCGCCGGTCTCAAGATCACCCTCACCGCCACGCCGTGCCCGCTGCACGGCGGCAGGACCGGAACCGCGACCATCACCGTCAAGGACTCCGCAGGCAAGGCGGTCGACGGCGCCAAGGTCGAGGTCAGCCCCGAGATGGCGTCGATGAAGATGAAGGGCGGCGACCAGAGGGCCGATGCCAAGGGCGACGGCTACCAGGCCAAGCTCGTCCTGGGCATGCCCGGAGACTGGAAGATCACGGTCCACGTGACTCCGTCCAGCGGGCAGAAGGCATCCGCCGAATTCGCTCTGACGGCGAAGTAGGCGCCCGTGCTCAGTCACCGCGCACAGACCCTGCCCGCCTCCAGCACCGCAGCGCTGGACGCCCACATCAAGAGCCTGCTCGCCGACGGCGCCGACATCATCAACCTCACCGGCGGAGAACTCGACTTCCCCACCCCCCAGCAGGCCGCCGACGGCGCCCACCAGGCCATCGCGGCCGGACACACCCGCTACACGGCCGTCGCGGGCATCACCGCGCTGCGCGAGGCCATCGCCCGGCGGCTGAACACCCACTGGGGCTGCGCCTACGATCCGGCGCAGATCGTCACCACCAACGGTGCCAAGCAGGCCCTTGCCCAACTGTTCACCGTGCTGTGCGAACCCGGCGACGAGGTCCTCCTGCAGGCTCCGTACTGGGTCAGCTTCCCCCACATGATCCGCCTCGCCGGCGCCACCCCCGTGGTCGTCCCCACCCAGGACACCGGCTTCAAGATCACCCCCGAGTCCGTCCAGGCCCACCTCACCCCCCGCACCAAGGTCCTGCTGCTCAACAACCCCTCCAACCCGACCGGCCTGGTCTACACCGAGGGGGAACTGCGGGCGCTGGCCGACCTCGCCGTCCGCCACGGCCTGACCGTCGTCAGCGACGAGATCTACGGCGACCTCGTCCACGGCGGGGCCACCTTCACCTCCGTCGCCTCCCTCGGTGACGAGATCGCCGCGCGTACGGTGACGGTCGCAGGCTTCTCCAAGACCTACGCCATGACCGGCTGGCGCATCGGGTTCGCCGCCGCCCCGCTGCCGGTGGCCAAAGCTCTCACCGCCGTCCAGGGCCACACCAGCTCCGCGCCCTCATCCATCTCCCAGTACGCCGCCCTCGCCGCCCTCGCCGAGGACACCGACACCGAACTGGCCCGCAGGGCGCGCGAACTCGACGCCCGCCGCACGGCCCTGCGCGACGGCCTGAACACCCTGCCGCCCCTGCGCCTGGCCGTGGAACCCCAAGGCGGCTTCTTCGCCTTCGTCGACGTCAGCGGCCTCTGCCGGCGCCCCGAGGACGACGCCGCCACCATCGCCCAGGACCTGCTGGAGCAGGCCGGCGTCGCGGTCATGCCCGGCCGGGACTTCGCCGCCCCCCACCACGTCCGCATGTCCTACGCCGTCAGCTCCACCGACATCGCGCAGGCACTGGACCGCATCGCCACCTACCTGAAAACCGCAACCCACCGGAGTACTCCATGACCAGCATCCCCAGCATCCCCAGCATCCCCAGCATCCCCAGCGTCTTCGAAGTCCGCGGCATGACCTGCGGCGGATGCGCCAAGCGGATCCGCACCGCGATCGAGTCCGACCTCGGCGAGGGCACCGAAGTCAGCGTCGACCACAAGAGCGGCCGCGTCACGATCAACAGCCCCCGCACCTTCACCCCCGACGACGTCCAGGCCGCCGTCGAGCGCACCGGCTACGAGTTCGCCGGAACCCAGGCGTGAGCGCCGGCACCCGCCTCGTCCTGTTCGCACTGATCCTCGCCGTCTGCTTCACCGCCGCGTACGCACTCGGCGCCGTACTGCCACCCCAGTAACACCCCACCCATTTCACTCACTTGAAGGAGAGTGCAGTCCATGGCCGGCATCGTCACGACGGCTGCACCAGCCCTGGTCACGCTCGACATCGGCGGCATGACCTGCGGTGCCTGCTCAGCCCGCATCGAACGCAAACTCAACAAGCTCGACGGTGTCACCGCCGAGGTCAACTTCGCCCTGGAACGCGCCCACGTCAGCTTCGACGACCGCCACAGCCTCGACGACGTCATCTCGACCGTCGAGAAGATGGGCTACACGGCCGTCGAGCCCCCTCCGCCCGGGGAGGCACTTGCCCAGAGGCCCGCCGACAGCGAAGAGGAAGCCGCCGACCGCGAGCTCGCCTCCATGCGCCAACGCATCTGGGTCTGCCTCGCGCTGACCGTGCCCGTCATCGCCATGGCGATGATCACCCCCCTGCAGACCGACAACTGGCAGTGGCTCTCCCTCACCCTGGCCTCACCCGTCGCGGTCTGGGGGGCGTGGCCCTTCCACGCGGCCGCGTGGAAGAACCTGCGACAAGCCGGCGGCACCATGGACACCCTTGTCTCCATCGGCGTCCTGGCCTCCTACGGCTGGTCCCTGTACGCCCTCTTCTTCGGCTACGCCGGCGTGACCGGCATGCGGATGTCGTTCGTGATGACCCCCGTCCCCGGACAGGGCCTTCACCACATCTACCTCGAAGTCGCCACCTCCCTCACCCTGTTCGTCCTGGTCGGCCGCTATGCCGAACACCGTGCCAAACGCCGCGCAGGCAGCGCGGTGCGCGCGCTTCTCGAACTCGGCGCCAAGGACGTCACGGTCGTGCGGGCAGGGCAGGAAGCCACCCTGCCCATCACCCAACTCCGTGTGGGAGAACTCTTCGTCGTCCGCCCGGGCGAGAAGATCGCCACGGACGGGGTGGTCACCGAAGGCGCTTCCGCCGTCGACGCCTCCATGCTCACCGGGGAAAGCGTCCCGCAGGAGGTCGCCGCCGGAGACAGTGTGATCGGGGCGACGGTCAACACCAGCGGCCGCCTCGTCGTGCGCGCCGAACGCGTCGGCGCCGACACCCAGCTCGCCCACATCAGCCGCCTCGTCTCCGAAGCCCAGGCGGGCAAGGCACCCGTACAGCGCCTCGCCGACCGCGTCGCTGCCGTCTTCGTACCCGTGGTGCTCGCGATCGCCGTGGCCGTCTGCGGGTTCTGGCTCGGCAACGGCGGGGACGCCGCCGTCGCACTGACCGCAGCGGTCGCCGTGCTGGTCGTCGCCTGCCCCTGCGCGCTCGGACTGGCCACCCCCACCGCCCTGCTGGTCGGCACCGGCCGCGGCGCACAGCTCGGCATCGTCATCCGCGGCCCCCACATCCTGGAGTCCACCCGCCGCATCGACACGATCGTGCTCGACAAGACGGGCACCGTCACCACCGGAACCATGCAGCTCATCGACGTCGCCTGCGCCGACGGTGTCGACCGCGACGAGCTGCTGACCCTGGCCGGCGCCGTCGAGCACGCCTCCGAACACCCCATCGCCGCGGCCGTCACCGCCGCGGCCCGCGCCCTGACGAAGCAGCTGCCCCCGGTCAGCGACTTCCAGACCGACGCCGGCTACGGTGTGAGCGGGCGCGTCGACGACCGGGAGGTCATCGCCGGGCGTCCTGCCTGGGCCGCAGACCGCATGACCATGCCCGAGAAGCTTGCCGCGCAGCTGGCGGCCGCCGAACAGCGAGGCTGCACACTGGTCGCCGTCGGCTGGGAGGGACAGGTCCGCGGCCTGCTCCTCGTCGCCGACGAAGCCAAACCCACCAGCCGCCGGGCCATCGACGAACTGCGCCGGCTCGGCCTGACTCCCATCCTCCTCACCGGCGACAACGCGGGCGCGGCTGCCCGCATCGCCGCGGAGATGGCCATCACCGATGTCGAGGCCGAGGTCCTGCCCCAGGACAAGGCGGCCGTGGTCCGCCGGCTTCAGGAGCAAGGCCACACCGTCGCCATGGTCGGCGACGGTGTCAACGACGCCGCAGCCCTGGCCCAGGCCGACCTGGGCATCGCGATCGGAGGCGGCACGGATGCCGCCATCGAAGCCAGCGACATCACCCTGGTCCGCGGGGACCTCCGTGATGCCGCCGACGCCGTCCGTCTTTCCCGCCGCACGCTGGGCACCATCAAGGGCAATCTGTTCTGGGCGTTCGTCTACAACCTGGCCGGGATCCCGCTGGCAGCCTCCGGCACCCTCAACCCGATGATCGCCGGAGCCGCCATGGCACTGTCCAGCATCTTCGTCGTCACCAACAGCCTGCGCCTGCGCCGCTTCAGGGCCCGGCCACGCGATGACGTGTCTGCCCCGCCGAGGAACGCGGCCCGGTCCGCATCGCCCAAGACGCCGGTCGCCGCCTCGTGAGAGTCAACTCCAAGGGCCTGGCCATAGCCCTCATAGACGTCGAACAGGCCGTCAACGGCGAGTGGCAGCACTACGCCCACGACGTCGACGTCATCCGAGTCCAGGGCCCGCCCGCCCACACCTGGCCCCGGCTGCGGGAAGCGGGGTTCCTGCCCAAACCGCAGGTTCTGGAGTGGCGGGCCGGCACCTGCGAAAGCGAGGAGGCCTATCTCGCGACGCTGGCCCGCAAAGACCGCTACGACATCCGTATCGCCTATCGCAACGCGGCAGACGCCCACCTCTCCCTCACCACCGAAGCCCTCACCGCCGCCTCGCTGGAGGACTTCCTTGCCCTGTACGAGCAGGAGATCGGCCGGATGCGGCACGGCTGGGCCGTGGCGGTCGAGCAGCGCGACCGGATTCTGGACGAGGCGGACACCTACTTCGCCGTGGTGGCCCGGTCCGGTGGGGAACTGGTCGGTGCTTGCCTCAGCCAGGACCTGAAACCGGCCGACGAGATCCGTGCCCGCTTCTCCGCCGTGACGGCCGAACAGCGCAGCAGCAGTCTGGCACGAGTGCTGTACTGGGAGACCCTGCGCGAGGCCCGTCTGCGAGGACGGGCCAGGGTCTGCCTCGGCCGTGACGTCAATCTCTACGGTCACGTCGGGAACGCGGGACTGTTCAGTTTCAAGTCCCGGCTGGGCTTTGCGGCAGTTCCCTCCCAGCGGGCCGAGCCGGCCGGCGGGTCGCACCAGGCCGACCGTGTTGTCCGGCTCACCGCACTGAGCGATCCGGCTCTGGTGCTGTCCTACGGGCCGGCGGACGATGCTGCGGCAGCGGTCGCGTCCGCGCTCTGTCTCAACGTCTTCACCACGGACGCCGCGTCGCTCGATGTCCGCCCCTACCGGGGTGTCGAACTGGCGGGAACGGTGGTGCACGAGCTCAAGAGCGGCTGAGCCGTGGGGGCGTCACCGGCCGGCGTGCCGGTGGCGCCCCCATGCCTTGTCCACCTGCGCGCCGTCGGATGACGGTACGGGCACGTGGAGGAAGCACCGTGACGGGGCGGGGTGCGGCAAGGGCCCTGGTTCGGCCGGGTCCGGGTGTCAGGCGCGGGCGGGCAGGACCAATACGGCGGCGAGCGCCGTGAGGACCCGGGGATCGATGCGGTAGTAGACCCAGGTGCGGCGGCGCTGCGACGTCAGCAGTCCGGCCTCGCGCAGTTTTTTGAGGTGATGGGAGACCGTGGGCTGCGAGACCCCTACGTCGGCGATGTCGCAGACGCAGGCCTCTCCGGCGGGGTGCGAGGCCACACGGGACAGCAGGCGCAGCCGGATCGGGTCGGAAAGAGCCTTGAACAAAGCTGCCAGCTTCTCCGCGTCCAGGGCCGACAGCTCGGCGGCGATGATGGGGGAGCAGCAGGGGACGACCGCGCCGGCAGCGGCCTCCTCGGGCGGAACCGTACTCAGGTTCGACATGTCTCTATTTTTGCATGTGTCGAAACAGCGGGCAATGGCCCGACGGGTGGAGAGTGCGGGCCCGTCGGCCGTGTGCCGCGGCAGGTCAGGCGTGGGTCGCGGCGTCCCGTTCCTGCAGTGCCAGGAGCGCGGACATGGCCGCCACCGGTTGCGGGGCGATGCGGTAGTAGATCCAGGTTCCGCGGCGCTCCGACGTCAGCAGTCCCGCCTCGCGAAGCCTCTTCAGGTGATGGGAGACGGTCGGCTGGGACACCCCCACGTCGGAGATGTCGCACACGCACGCTTCGCCGTCGGGGTGTGAAGCCACCCGCGAGAACAGGCGCAGCCGTACGGGATCCGCGAGCGCCTTGAACATCGAGGCCATCTTCTCGGCGTCGATCTCCGACAGTGCCGCGGAAGTGAGGGGTGCGCAGCAAGGGGTCGTCTGCTGCTGCGGGTCCGCGTTCCGGGGTTTAGACATGCATCTATGTTGACACTCGTCGATATCCGAGGCAAGCTGGCGAAGGTAGCATAGATAGTTATCTAATCAGTAGTCGGTCGGCGCCCCTCACCACAGCGAAGGACAGAAACGATGACCGCACCAGTCCCCGCGGAACTCCCCGTCGTCATCATCGGGGCAGGCCCCGTCGGCCTCGCGGCCGCAGCCCACCTCATCGACCGCGGCCTCGACCCCCTCATCCTCGAGAGCGGCCCCACCGCCGCCACCTCCGTCCGCGACTGGGGCCACGTCCGCCTCTTCTCCACCTGGGACGAAGTCATCGACCCCGCCGCGGAGAAGCTCCTCGCCGCCACCACCTGGACCCGGCCCGACGGCGCCACCTACCCCACCGGCGCAGCCTGGGCCGACAACTACCTGCAGCCCCTCGCCGATGCCCTCACCACCCGCATCCGCTACAACACCACCGTCACCGGCATCGCCCGCCAAGGACGCGACCGCATCGTCGACGCCGACCGCGACCAGCAGCCCTTCACGCTCCACACCACCCACGGCGACGGCAGCGAATCCCGCATCCTGGCCGGCGCGGTCATCGACGCCTCGGGCACCTGGACCACCCCCAGCCCCGCCGGCGCCAACGGCCTGCCCGCCCTCGGCGAGCGATCCCTCACCGACCGCATCACCTACCGCGTGCCGGACCTCAGCAGCGACCAGGACCGCAACCGCTACGTGGGCAAGCGCACGGCCGTCATCGGCAGCGGCGCCTCCGCCTTCACCGCCCTCGCCTCCCTCGCCGAACTCGCCAGGACCGCGCCCGGCACCCACGGCGTCTGGATCCTGCGCCGGGGCATCGGCACCGCCACCTACGGAGGCGGCGAAGCGGACCAGCTCCCCGCCCGCGGAGCCCTCGGCCTCGCCGCCAAGGCGGCGGTCGACGCCGGACACGCACACGCTCTCACCGGCTTCCGCCTCGCCGAGATCTCCCACAACACGGACGGAACCCTCACCCTCGTCTCCGACGACGGCACTCGCTCCGAGCCCGTCGACGAGATCATCGTTCTGACCGGCTTCCGCCCCGACCTCTCCTACCTCGGCGAAGTCCGCCTCCGCCTTGACGAACGCCTCCAGGCACCCACCGACCTGGCCCCCCTCATCGACCCCAACGTCCACTCCTGCGGCACGGTCTACCCCCACGGCGAAAAGGAACTCGCCCACCCCGAGCACAACCTCTACCTCGTCGGCATGAAGTCCTACGGCCGCGCCCCGACCTTCCTCGCCATGACCGGATATGAGCAGGTCCGCTCCATCGCAGCCGCCCTCGCCGGCGACCGGGAAGCCGCCGAACGGGTCGAGCTCACCCTCCCCGAAACCGGTGTCTGCGGCGGATCCGGCCTCTACGACGAACCCGCGGGCGAAGACTCCGGCGGCAGTTGCTGCGCAACGCCGCAGACCCTCCAGATCGGCATCGGAGCCCCGGCCGGCTTCACCACCGGCAACTGACGCTGTGCAGCCCGTCGCAGCCCGGCCGGACACCGACCCAGGTCACCGTCCACGCCGGGCTCTGCCGGCGCTCTGCGCGACCCAGATCACCAGCTGGGGAATCGTCTACTACGCCTTCCCCGTCCTCAACCCGCAGATCACCCGCGACACCGGCTGGCCACCCGGCGCCACCACAGCCGCCTTCTCTCTCGCACTGATCGCCTCCGCGCTCACCGGCATCCCCGTCGGCCGCGTCATCGACCGTCACGGGCCGCGCCTCGTCATGACCGCGGGCTCCGTCCTGGCCACCGTCGCGCTGCTGCTGATCGCCGCCGCGCCGAACCTGCTCTGCTTCACCGCCGGCTGGCTCCTCGCCGGGACAGCGATGGCCGCGATCCTCTACCAGCCGGCCTTCACCGCGCTCACCAGGTGGTGGGCCCCCCGCCACGTCCGGGCTCTCACCTACGTGACCCTGGCCGGCGGTCTCGCCTCCACCCTCTTCGCCCCCATCACCGCGGCCCTCTCGGCCCATCTGTCCTGGCGGGCCACCTATGCGGTCCTGGCCCTCCTCCTGGCGGCCGTCACCGTCCCCGCCCACGCGATCGCCCTCGACGCCCCCTGGCCAAGGGTCCATCCGTCCACGGCGAAGCCTTCGGCGACCACGGCTGCGCACGTGGAACACACGCGAACGTTCTGGATCCTTGCCGGAGCCCTCACCCTCTCCGCGCTGGCCACCTACGCCGTGGTGATCGCCCTGGTACCCCTGCTCATCGAACGCGGCTACACCACCTCTCAAGCAGCGTGGGCCCTCGGCCTGGGCGGAGCGGGACAGACACTCGGGCGCACCCTCTACGCACGCCTTGCCGGCCGTACGAGCCCTGCCCGTCGGGCAACAGTGCTGATGGCGCTCGGCGGGGCCGCAACCGTCGCCCTCGCCCTGACCTCAGGGCCCTACGCACTGATCGTCGCGCTCTCCCTGACCGCAGGCATGGTGCGGGGCAACCTCACTCTTCTTCAGGCAACAGCGGTGACCGACCGATGGGGAGCCGCGGACTACGGCCGGCTGTCCGGAATTCTCGGCGCCCCCGTCACCGCCGCTTCGGCCGTCGCCCCCTTCGCGAGCGCCGTGCTGGCGGGTCCCGTCGGCGGCTACGCGCCACTCTTCCTGGCCCTTGCCTCGCTCGCCTTTGTCGCATCGGTGCTGTCCTGTGCCACCTGAGGAGAGGCTCCGTGAGAGTTCGGGGCCTTTCATCGCGCTTGAGGGCGGGGTCTCCGGGACCGGGGCTTCATGGCCGAACGAACGGGGGCGCGGTCTGCTGGACGGCTCAAGAACGAGGCGGACGGCCAGGCCGCAGGAATCCATCCGTACGCACCCCGGTCCCGTGGAGATGCGTGCGGGTAGCATGAACTGGGAGCCGACCACCCGCTACAAGACACGAACATCCCGCAGCAGGCACCGGAGCGTCTCCATGGCATCGCACCGTTCACCCACCCACCGCGCCGCCGGCAAGCGTCCTGTCCTGCTCGCGTCTTCGCTGGCACTGGCGTTGGCGGCGGTCGGAGTGGTCGGCGTGGAGGTCTCCCAGGCCGCCCCGGTCGGCACGTCCGCCGGGAGCGCCAAGTTCGCGGCGGCCACGTGCGCCGACAGGACCTTCAGGGCGATGACGGTCTCGCAGCGGGTCGGCCAGCTCTTCATGGGATCGGTCACGCCGTCCGCTCCGGACAGCAAGCGGATCCAGCTCATGCGCCAGTACCACGTGGGCTCGGTGTTCCTGGCCGGGCGGAGCAAGGCCGGGACGCAGGCGACGAAGACACTGGTCGACGGCCTTCAGGCGAACGCGGACAGCGCGGCAGGACGTCGTGTGGGCCTCCTGGTCTCGACCGACCAGGAGGGCGGACGGGTACAGGTGCTGTCCGGCCCCGGGTTCTCGACCATCCCGAGTGCCCTGACCCAGGGGAGCTGGACGACGGACAAACTGCGCGGTGAGGCCGCTGTGTGGGCCAAGGAGCTCAAGTCGGCCGGCGTGAACCTGAACCTCGCGCCCGTCGCGGATGTCGTACCGGCGAGTCTGGGCACGGCCAACGCTCCGATCGGTCGATACGACCGCGAGTTCGGTCATACGGCCGCGACGGTGGCTCCCCACAGCGACGCGTTCCTCGCGGGCTCCGCCCAGTCCGGGGTGCTGGCCACGCTCAAGCACTTCCCCGGGCTCGGCAGCGTCGTCGGTAACACCGACACCACGGCCAACGTCGTGGACACCGTGACAACGAGCAAGAGCTCAAGCGTCACAACGTTCAAGTCCGGCGTCGAGGCCGGGGCGCCGGTCGTCATGATCTCCTCCGCCACCTACAGCAGGATCGACCCGAAGAACCGGGCCGCGTTCTCCTCGACGGTGATCCAGACACTGCTCCGCAAGGAGGTGGGTTTCAAGGGCGTGGTCGTGTCGGACGACCTGGGGAACGCGGTGGCGGTCAAGACCGTGTCCCCGGGCGACCGCGCGGTCAAGTTCCTGTCGGCCGGCGGTGACTTGGTGCTGACCGTCGAACCGAACCTGATCCCGGCGATGACCACGGCGGTACAGACTCGGATGACGCGGAGCGAGAGCTTCCGCTGGCAAGTGGAACAGAGCGTCCATCGCGTCCTCAATGCCAAGCAGAAAGCAGGCCTGCTGTCCTGCGGATGACCGGGACTGTGCCGACGGTGCCGTCGGCGCCGTAACCGGGCCCCGGCCGTCCCTTGCCGCGGCGTGTGCGCCACGTTCTGGCGGCCGGATCGGCCAGGTCGTCGCGGTCGTACCACTGGTCGGGGCGAAGCGCCGGGTGCCGGGGGTCAGGTGTCGGGTGCCGGCGTCACGGTGAGCCGCCGGAACGGGCTCCGGCCCGGGAATCCAGGTGACCGCCGAGGTCGGCGCCGCTTACCATCGGGCGCCGCAGTCCTGTTCCTCCTTTCCTGATCGGCCATCGCGTGAAGTCCTTGGTTCCTGGCGTGCTGCGTGATGAGCCGCAGTTCGCCCGGCTGTTCGTCGGGCAGTCCCTGTCGGTGGTGGGCGACCGTATGTCGTTCGTGACCGTGCCCTTCGCCGTGCTCTCGGTGGGCGGGTCCGCCTCCGACGTGGGGCTGCTGGCGGCGGCAGGGCTCCTGCCCATGCTGCTCTTCGCCCTGGTGGGTGGGGTTTGGGCGGACCGATTCCAGCGGCACCGCATCATGCTGGTCTCGGACCTGGTGCGGTTCGTCGTGCAGGGGCTCGCCGCGGTTCTGCTGCTGACCGGCGTCGCCGAGGTTTCGCATCTTGTTCTGCTGATGATCGTGTTCGGCACGGCGGACGCGTTCTTCATGCCGGCGGCCACCGGACTGATGCCGCTGGTCGTCGGGGCCGACCGACTGCGGGAGGCGAACGCCCTGCGCGGGTTCGTCCAGTCGGCCGGGCTGGTGGTCGGTCCGGCCCTGGCCGGGTTGCTGGTCGCGTCGACCGGCCCTGGCGGCGCCTTGGCGGTGGACGCCCTGACCTTCGCGGTGAGTGCCTGGTTCCTGGCCCGGCTGAGACCCCGCAGCATGGCACCCGAGACGATGCGGCTCGCCCCCGGAGGACGGTTCCTCGGGGAACTGCGCGCCGGCTGGGCCCAGTTGCGCGGTCGGACGTGGGTGTGGTCCGGCATGGCCGCCATAGCGGTCTACCACGTCGTCGTACTTCCGTCGGTGTTCGTGCTGGGGCCCGTCCTGGCCCAGGACGAGTGGGGCGGCGCGGCGAGCTGGTCGGTCGTGACCGTGGGCTTCGGTATCGGCTCCATCGTCGGAGACGTCTGCGCCTACCGGCTCAAGGTCAGCCGTCCCATGGCGCTGGCCGCCGCGGCGCTCGCCGTGGGCTCCTGCCAGGCGCTCATCATCGGGTCCGGCGCAAATCTCGCTCTGATAGCGACTCTTGAAGCGGTTACCGGCGTTGCCGTGTCCCTCTTCTTCGTCATCTGGGAAACCGCACTGCAGACGCACATACCCGAATCCGCCCTGTCCCGTGTCAGCTCCTACGACTATCTGCTGTCGGAGGGACTCATGCCGGTGGGGCTCGTGCTCGCGGGCCCGGTGTCCGAGTCCTTCGGCGTGCGACCCACGCTGTACGCGATGACCGTCATCGCGGTCCCCGCCGCCCTCGCACTTCTCTGTGTCCCGGCCGTACGGCGCCTTCCGGCCCGAGCCTCCGACGCGGCAAGGGTCGTCGACAGCATCCAGGCAGGCACGGAAACCGGTGTGCCGTGCGGCGGGTGAGCGACAACTGCCGCCGCCGGAACCCGCGTTCCACCCCGGGCGTCAGTGGCCCGACCCGCTTCCGAAGGTTCGGCCGGTGATCCGTTACGCTGCGGGCCGTTGATCGCAAAGGAAGACATGTTCAAGCGACTTGTGACCGCCGCAGTGACGGCAGTGCTGATAGCCGGGCTCGGCGCGTGCGGCCGAGGGGGTGACGTCCAGCACCAGAGCACGGGCTCGGTGGGCGTGGGCCAGGACAGCGGGAGCACGGCGGAGGAGCACCGGCCGGACCCGGCCACCACGACGGACGCGAGCGTCTTCGGCCTCCGGGACGAGGTCCGCCACCTCGCCGCCAGGACCACCCGCGCCACACGGCCGCACACGACCAAGAAGTGCGCCACTACCACGCGGCGGGTCAAACACACGACAAGCACCGGGTCGGGCACCAAGCGGCGCACCCGCACCTCGTACTCCACCGAGCAGTCCAGGACCTGCAAGCAGGTCGTCAGCGGAACCGAGACCTACACGCGCGTCGTCCGGCCGGAACGGTGGTGCGTCAGTCTGGACGACCTCGACGGCGACGCGACGAAGGACGACGTCTGGTACCGGGTCAGCAGGACGACCTACGACGCGGCCATCGGCACGGACAGGCACGCCCGCATGGCCTTCACCCCCAAGGGCAGCGACTGCTGAGCTGGAGACGAACCGGCCGTCTCCTGCCCGCCCGATGCCGAGCTGTCGGGCGGGCTGGTCGGTACTGATGGAACGGAAGTGACCCGGAGCCCGTCTTGGTGCGGAGGGGGCGCGCGGCCCGTTCTTCCGGCGGGCCGGATGGCGGTGCCCGGACCGGCCCGGTCCGGGCCGCGAGCCGCGGTGCGTCGGCCATGTCGGGTGAACCCGTCCGGCGTGTGCGGCGTCCTGGGGCGAGCGCCCTGCCGGTCGCAGCGCCTCACTCGTTCTGACGCGCCATCAGCACCATTTGCGCCAAAGGAACTTCGAATGACCTTCATCGCGCTTGTGTTCGTCGCCATCAGTTCTCTGTTCGTGCTCGCCCCGATCGTCATGGCGGTGAAAGCGGTGAACCGGGTCCGCTGGCGGACCCGGGCGCAGCGGCACGGTCTGCGGACCGAGGGCAGATGCATAAGAATCGAGACGGTGCGGCGCTCCGGCGGCGGTCGTCCCTCCTCGTTGCGACGCCACTACCTCTTCGAGTTCGTCACGCAGGACGGTCGACAGGTCCGGTTCGAGGACGCCGCTCCGGACACCACCGTCCCTGGTGACCTGTTCACCGTCTCCTATCTGCCGGAGCGCCCGGACAAGGCCACGGTTGCCCTGCCCGGCGACCGCCGGGCCCAGCGGGAACTCGGCTGCCTTCTCGTGTTCCTGGCCTTCTTCCTCACCACGTCACTGGTCATCGCCGGGGTCGGGATCGGCGTGCTCTCCCTGTTCGCGGGTGGCAGCTAGGGAGTGCATCGGGTCGTGATCGATCTGCGGGTTCCCCCGCGTGTGGATCTTCGTTCCGGTGGATCGTCCGGTGTGGGGCGGTGCCCGCGCTCGCACCGGCCGGAATACGCACTCGCGGTCGCCGGTTGCAGCGGAACATGCACGATCATCAGGAGCCGCCCATCGGCATACACCCGCTGCTTGCCGGGCGTTTCAGCCCCTACCGGTTCGATCCGTCCGTGGTTGTCGACGACCACGCCGTCGGTCTGCTGCTGGAAGCCGCGCGGTGGGCGCCGTCGGCGGGGAACTCCCAGCCGTGGGGCTTCTTCACCGGAAGGCCCGGTGAGCCGGAGCACGACCGGGTGCTCCCTCACCTTGCGCCGAGCTCGGCCCGCTGGGCGACGGACGCGAGCCTGCTCGTCGTCACGCTGACGCGCCGACACATCGATGACACGCGGCTGCTCTACTCCGAGTTCGCGGACTACGACCTCGGCCAGGCCGTCGCCCACATGACTGTTCAGGCCCAGGCGATGGGGCTGGCCGCGCACCAATTCCGGGCCTTCGACCTGGAAGGGCTCACCAAGGAGCTGGACCCGACCCCTGGCTGGGTGATCGTCTCCATGGTCGCCGTGGGCAAGGCGGTCGACGGACCGCCGGAGGGCCGCGCCCGGTACAGCGTCGCGCACTTGCGCTCCGCTCCCTGGTCACCGGCGGAGTGACGGCCGAGTCATGATCAATGAGCGGCCCGGGTGAGATCCTTGTTCCGGATCATCGAGGCACGGAGGCGGCGACCGGCGAGGCGGCTGCCTGGGGTCTTGTCGTAGCGGGTGGCAACGCCGCGCCAGGACTTGAGCGTGTTGATCAGACGCTCGACGGTGTTCCGCTCCTTGTAGAGCTCGGCGTCGTGACTGACAGGCCGCCCCGCCGCGGGCGCCCTTCTTCCGGTCGGCGGTCGGGTCCTTCTTCTCAGGGATGACCGCCTTGGTGCCGCGTCCGGAATCGTTCGCTTCGCGTACCGCCGAGTTTCACGCAAGGGATACAGGGCCCTTTCCTGACGTTTGGTGCGCTTGGAACACTCCCTTCGCGCACGTTCCAGCACCCCCCGGCCCATGGGCCCGTCAGGACAAGAGGTCACCCACTCATGCCTCAAACGAATCGGCGCCGATTCCTCCAACTCGCCGGTGGTACAGCGGCGTTCACCACGCTGTCCGGCAGCATCCAGCGGGCGGCGGCTCTGCCGGCGCACCGCCGTTCGGGCACGATCGAGGACGTCGAGCACATCGTCGTCCTGATGCAGGAGAACCGTTCGTTCGACCACTACTTCGGTTCGATGAGGGGCGTCCGCGGCTTCGGCGACCCTCGTCCGGCCACCACGACGGGCACCAAGTCCGTCTGGTACCAGTCGGACGGCACCAAGGACGTGCTCCCCTTCCATCCGGAGGCGGACGACCTCGGACTCGCTTTCATCCAGGACCTCCCGCACGGCTGGAGCGACGGGCACGCCGCGTTCAACAAGGGCAGGTACGACAAGTGGGTGCCCGCCAAGTCGGCGACGACGATGGCCTATCTGACGCGTGATGACATCCCGTTCCACTACGCGCTGGCCGACTCGTTCACCATCTGCGACGCGTACCACTGCTCGTTCATCGGCTCCACGGACCCCAACCGCTACTACATGTGGACGGGTTACACGGGCAACGACGGCAAGGGCGGCGGCCCGGTTCTCGGCAACGACGAGGCGGGGTACGGCTGGACGACCTACCCGGAGCGGCTGGAAGCGGCCGGGATCTCCTGGAAGGTCTACCAGGACGTCGGCGACGGGCTCGACGCGAACGGCTCCTGGGGCTGGATCCCCGACGCCTACCGGGGCAACTACGGGGACAACTCGCTGCTGTACTTCAACCAGTACCGCGACGCCAAGCCCGGCGACCCGCTGTACGACAAGGCCCGCACCGGCACCGACGCCCGCAAGGGCGAGTGCTTCTTCGACCAGCTCCGGGCCGACGTGCAGGGCGGGACGCTGCCGCAGATCTCCTGGATCGCCGCTCCCGAGGCGTTCAGCGAGCACCCCAACTGGCCCGCCAACTACGGCGCCTGGTACATCTCCAAGGTGCTGGACGCGCTCACCTCCGACCCCGAGGTGTGGAGCAGGACGGCGCTGTTCATCACGTACGACGAGAACGACGGGTTCTTCGACCACCTGGTCCCGCCGTTCCCGCCGCAGTCCGCGTCGCAGGGCAGGTCCACGGTCGACGTCGGCCCGGACCTCTACGCGGGTGACGCGGGCCGTGCCGCCGGACCGTACGGACTGGGCCAGCGGGTGCCGATGCTCGTCGTCTCGCCCTGGAGCAAGGGCGGTTACGTCTGCTCCGAGACGCTCGACCACACCTCGATCATCCGGTTCATGGAAGCCCGGTTCGGGGTGCGCGAGCCCAACATCTCGCCCTGGCGGCGCGCCATCAGCGGCGACCTCACCGCCGCCTTCGACTTCGGCCACAAGGACACCGAGCCGGTCGCGCTGCCCGACACCGACGGCTACCGGCCGCCGGACGCCAACCGTCACCCCGACTATGTGCCGACCCCGCCCGCGAACCCCGTCCTGCCCAGGCAGGAGCGCGGCTCGCGCCCGGCCCGTCCCCTCAAGTACGCACCTCTGGTGGACGGTTCGGCGGACACCGCGGCCGGCAAGTACACGCTGACCTTCGGCTCAGGGGCCAAGGCCGGCGCGGCCTTCCTCGTCACCTCCGGCAACCGCGCCGACGGCCCCTGGACGTACACCACCGAAGCGGGCAAAACCATCTCGGACACCTGGAACTCCGCGTACTCCGGCGGCTCGTACGACCTCACGGTGCACGGTCCGAACGGTTTCCTGCGTACGTTCAAGGGCGCCGGCAAGGCGGCGGGGCCCGAGGTCACCGCCCGCCACACCGGCTGCGACGTGGAGCTCACGCTCGTCAACAAGGGTGCCGCCACGGCAACGCTCACGCTCACGAACGGCTACGGCGGACAGCCTCAGGCCTTCCGGGTGCGGGCGGGCGCGACCGTGAAGTACACGGTGGACCTGCGGGCGAGCAAATGCTGGTACGACCTCACCGTCGTATCCGACAAGGAGGCGGGCTTCCTGCGGCGATTCGCCGGACATGTCGAGAATGGGCAGCCCGGTGTCAGCGACCCCGCCCTCATCACCGTCTGATGGATGCCCGACTGCCGGTTGATTTCCGGGTGTGTCGCGGTAGTGTGCCCCGGTGACCACGCATTCGAACACTCCTGCAGGTTGGTACCCGGACCCGAACGGGACGCCGCAGACGCAGCGTTACTGGGACGGCTCGCAGTGGACCGACCAGCAGGCTCCGGCCGCCCAGCAGGTGCCCCAGCAGGCCCAGCCGCCGCAGCAGGCGTTCCCTCAGCAGGCTGCGGCCCCCGACCCGCGCGTTCAGCGTCAGGTGCAGCAGCAGGCCGGGGTGGCGCCGAGCGGTGTCGGCGGCGGCACGATGTTCACCGAGCCGGTCCTGGTGGTGAACCAGAAGGCCAAGCTGATCGAGCTGACCAACGAGTACAAGGTCATGGACCAGCAGGGCAACCTGATCGGCTCGGTCGTCGAGGTCGGGCAGGGCGTGTTCAAGAAGATCCTGCGCTTCGTCTCCAACCTCGACCAGTTCCTGACGCACCGGCTGGAGATCCGTGACGCGCACGGCCAGCCGCAGCTGCTGCTCACACGCCCCGCGAAGATATTCAAGTCGCGGGTGGTCGTGACGCGTCCGGACGGTTCGGCCGTCGGCGAGATCGTGCAGCAGAACATGATCGGCAAGATCAACTTCGCGATGAACGTCAACGGCCAGAAGGTCGGCGCGATCAAGGCGGAGAACTGGCGAGCCTGGAACTTCGCGATCGTCGACCACGCGGAGAACGAGGTGGCCCGGATCACGAAGACCTGGGAAGGTCTCGCCAAGACGATGTTCACGACCGCGGACAACTACGTCCTGCAGATCCACTTCCAGCTCCCCGAGCCGCTGCTGAGCCTCGTCGTCGCGACGGCGCTGACCGTCGACACGGCGCTCAAGCAGGACTCCCGCGGACTGGGCTGACCGGCTGCGGTCGTACGGAAGGGGGGGGGGGGGGGGGGCACCCCCCCCCCCCCCCCCCCGCCCCCCCCCGCCCCCCCACCCGCGCCCGTCGGGGGGGGGTGACAGG